>NC_013946.1:2787711-3097457 GCF_000024425.1 Meiothermus ruber DSM 1279 | reverse complement strand
TGAGTTATCCACAGGCAGAGAACCCCCTGTGGATAATGTCGTGTGGGTGTGATCAAAACATCTTTTGAGCCCATGATCCACATCTGGAACGGTAGAAATGAAACCGCGGCTTCCGTGGTGGTGTTCATGGGTTTGGGGTTTTGGTTGGGATTTCAACCGCGGGGCCTCTGCTAAAATGCAAGGCTGGGAGCTGATGGGGATGAGGGCCTATGACGTTATTGTGGTGGGCGGTGGGCATGCTGGGATCGAGGCAGCCTGGGCGGCAGCCAGGCTGGGCGCCAGGGTGGGTCTGGTCACCTCGAACCCTGAACGCATTGGTTTGATGCCCTGTAACCCTGCGGTGGGTGGGCCTGGTAAGAGCCAACTGGTGGCCGAAATAGAGGCCCTGGGTGGTTTGATGGGCAGGCTGGCCGATGCCACAGCCATCCACACCCGCGTGCTTAATCGTTCTAAAGGCCCTGCGGTTCAGAGCTTGCGCGTGCAGGTAGACCGGGATCTGTACGCCCTCGAGGCCCAGCGGGTGCTGCTGGGGCACCCTCAGATTGAGAGTGTGCGGGCTGAGGTGGCGGCGCTGTGGGTAGAACGAGGGCGGTTGTGCGGCGTACAAACTGTAGATGGGCGCAAGCTGCCGGCCCGGGCAGTGGTGGTAGCCAGCGGCACCTTTTTGCAGGGGGTGGTCTGGTACGGGCGGCAGTCCCGGCCTGCAGGGCGTCAGGGGGAGCCCCCTGCCCGCTTTCTCTCTGAAAGCTTGCGTGCTGTGGGTCACCGCTTGCTGCGATTTAAAACCGGTACCCCCCCCCGCATCCAGGCCGACTCGGTGGATTACCAGAAACTCGAGGTCGTCCCCGCAGACAACCCACCCGAAACCTTTTCCGGAGTGCCCGGCCCTCACGCAACGGCCCGCCCCACCTGGCAGACCCGCACGACCGCAGCCACCCACCGGTTGATTCAGGAAAACCTGCACCTATCACCACTATATGGTGGGGATATTGAAGGCATTGGGCCTCGCTACTGCCCCTCCATTGAGGACAAGGTGGTTCGCTTTTCCGACAAGGAAACGCATCTGCTTTTTGTGGAGCCCGATGGGCTTCACACCACAGAGCTGTACCTGCAGGGCTTTAGCTCTTCCCTACCCCCCGAGCTGCAGATACAGATGGTGCAGAGCCTACCGGGGTTTGAGCGGGCCGTGATTCAACGCTATGCCTATGCGGTGGAATACGATGCAGTAGACCCTTTGGAACTGACACCGGGCTTGCAGTCCCGTATGCTACCGGGGCTGTTTACTGCTGGGCAGCTCAACGGAACCTCAGGTTATGAGGAGGCCGCGGCCCAAGGCTTGCTGGCCGGATTGAATGCGGCGCGGTACGCGATGGGGCTGGAGGAGGCCCATCTACCTCGAGCCTCTGGCTATATCGGGGTGATGATAGACGACCTGGTTCATCGCGGGGTGGATGAACCCTATCGCATGATGACCTCGAGGGTGGAGCTGCGCCTGCTGTGCCGCTCGGATAATGCAGATGAACGCCTGGTGCCACTAGCGGCTGATTGGGGCCTGCGTTTGGCTGAAGACCTAAAAGCCGTACAGGCCAAGTATGCACGGGTTCAGGGCGAGCTGCTCCGCCTCCAGCGCAGCCGTATAGAGGGGGTCTCGGCATTGCAATACCTGCGGCGGCCCGAGGCCAGTTACGAACAGGTACTGCAGATGATTGGGTCGCCGGAAATGCCTCTTAGCAAGGCTGAGGCCTACCAGGTTGAAGTGCGGGCCAAGTACGCGGGTTATATGGAGCGGCAGGCCAGGTTGCGTGAAAAATTGAAGGAGCTCGAGGCCTACCGCCTACCGGCCGACCTCGATTATGCCTGCGTGCCCAGCCTTTCTAAGGAGGCTGTTGAAAAACTGGGACGGATCCGACCCCACTCGGTTGCTGAAGCCTCGAGGGTTCCTGGGATTCGCGATTCGGACATAACCGCACTCCTGGTGCATATCGCTAAAATGCCTGCTCCAGCCTGAATTCTCCGGTTGGGCTCGAGCCATGTTTCACGTTTTACATACCCCCACACATTGAACGACAGACACCCACTAATATGCAGATGACCGCAGCCGGAAAACAGATGTTGCTGCAAGCAGGGGCTGAGTTGGGGTTGGATCTAAGGCCCTACCTACCTCAATTTGCTTTATTCTTTGAACTGCTTACAACAGTCAACCAAAACCTCAACCTTACAGCCATCCGGGATGAAGAGGGCATCATATACAAGCACTTTGCGGACTCCCTATCTTGCCTGCGTTACGCTGGCTTTGCCAGCGGGCTATCAGTGATAGACGTCGGCACCGGGGCCGGGTTTCCTGGACTCCCGCTGGCGATTGTGCGATCCGACATCCAGTTCGATCTACTGGACGCCACTAAAAAGAAAATCGAGTTCGTGGCGAAAGTGGCGCAAACCCTCGCACTGGTAAACACACAGGCCCTCTGGGGACGCTCTGAGGAACTGGGCCGTCAGGTTGTAAAACGTGAAACATATGGGGCGGCCCTGACTCGAGCGGTGGCTTCACTGGCGACAGCCGCCGAGCTAACCTTGCCGCTGGTGCAGGTTGGTGGATTTGTACTGGTGCAGAAAGGTGCCGAAGTGGCACGCGAGCTGGCCGAGGGCCAAGGTGCAATACGCAAGCTTGGAGGGGTGCTGGAACAGGTACTGCACCTGAAGCTACCGGGTACGGGCGATACGCGGCATTTAATTATCCTGCGCAAGGTAGAACCCACACCGCCCCAATACCCCCGCAAGCCTGGGGTTCCTGCCAAAAATCCGTTATCCTAGTGGGCAAGGTGAAGCGCATCGGCATAGTTAATCAAAAAGGGGGGGTGGGAAAGACCACGACCGCTGTAAATTTATCAGCCTACCTGGCCAAGGCCGGTCAAAAGGTGCTGCTGGTTGACCTCGATCCCCAGGTCAATGCCACCTCGGGGATGGGTCAGGCTGTACCTGAGCGCAACATATATACTGTCTTGGTCGGCAATGATGACGCTCGAGACGCACTGCTGAGGGTGGCTGAAGGGCTGGATCTGCTTCCCTCGAGCCCCGATCTGGTGGGGGCTTCGGCCGAACTCATAGAAAACCCCACCCGACTGGCTGAGGTGTTGCAGCCGCTGGAGTCAGCCTACGACCTCATCCTGCTGGATGCCCCTCCCAGTTTGGGCCCTATTACCATCAACGTTTTGGCGGCTGCGGAGGGCCTGGTTGTTCCGGTGCAGGCCGAATACTATGCCCTCGAGGGCATTGCCGGCCTGATGGAAACTATTGAACAAGTGCGTACCAGCCTGAATCCGGCCTTGCGGCTTTTGGGCGTCCTGATTACCATGTACGATCCCCGCACCCTGCTATCCCAGCAGGTTGAGAGTAACATCCGAGCCAATCTAGGAGAGAAGGTGTTCTGGACTGTGATCCCGCGCAACGTGCGGTTGGCCGAAGCTCCCAGCTATGGCCAGGATATAGGTCAGTACGCACCGACCAGCAGCGGTGCCCATGCCTACCGACGCCTGGCCGAGGAGGTGATGCGTCGTGTCAAAGAAGCCTAGCGGTCTGGGAAAAGGATTGGAGGCCTTGCTACCCAAAACACCCGCCTCTCAAACCAAACTTCCCCTAGCCCTGATCAAGCCCAACCCTGCACAACCCCGGCGCCTGTTTGACCAAGAGGCACTGGAGGAGCTGGCCGCTTCGATCAGAGAGAAAGGGCTGTTACAGCCATTACTGGTGAGGCCGAAAGGGGATATGTACGAGCTGGTGGCTGGTGAGCGGCGTTATAAGGCCTCGCAAATGGCAGGGTTGCGCGAGGTGCCAGTTGTTATTAAAGACATCGGGGAGCGCGAGGCCCTGGAAATTGCCCTTATCGAAAACCTACAGCGTGAAGACCTAAACCCCATGGAGGAGGCTGAAGGCTACAAACGACTGGTGGACATGGGCATGACCCAGGAAGAGGTGGCCAAAGCGGTGGGTAAGGCTAGGGTGACGGTAACAAATGCCCTTAGGCTGCTCCAGCTGAGCCCAGAAATCAAGCAAGCCCTGGAAGAGAACAAAATTAGTGCAGGACATGCCAGAGCCCTTTTGATGTTGCCCGAGTCCAAGCGTAACTGGGGCTTATCGGAGGTGCTATCCAAACAACTGAGCGTACGCGAAACCGAGAGGCTCAAGGATAAACCTGCGGCCTCGAGCAGCCGCCATAAAGGCGAAGAGGCTTATGCCGAGATCGCACGCAACCTTTCGCGCCGACTGGGTACAAAAGTTCGCTTTACGAGCCTCAGAAAAGGGAAGATAGAGATTAGTTACCACTCTGAGGAAGAACTCACTGCAATCTTGCAGGCCCTGGGCTACGAGGGGTAATTCAAGGCAAGGGAATCCGTATGGCCCCCTCGATGTCGGTGCGTCGAATTTGTACGCCGTACTGGTTTAGGCGTTCTAGTACAGCCCTCGACGGATGACCATACGGATTATTTCCCACACCGATTAAGGCTAGCTTGGGACGGAAATGCTGCAATAGGTGATCACTGGTGCTGGTCTCAGAACCATGATGACCCACCTTTAGGATATCCACCCTCTCGGCAGACCAGCGCACCTCGGCTGAGACGGGCGCATCACCGGTAAAGAGTATCTTATGATTCTTATACTCCAACACGAAAACCAAACTGCGCTCGTTGTCCTCGAGCTCGTCACCTTGCGGCCCCAAGAAATGGAGGCGGGCTCCAGCCAGGGTTAGCTGGCTTCCCCTGCGCGCAAAAAAGACCGGGATTCCACGCTGGTGTGCAGCCAGGTGTAAGGCATCATCCAAGGCAACGCCCTGGGCCCTGGGCCCACTAACCAATGCACCAACTGGAAAATCCCGTATAACCTTCAACTGGGCCTCCACATGATCCCCATCGGGGTGGGTGGCGATGAGCAGATCGAGATCGTCCACACCCAAGGCCCGCAAGGCTTGTTCTAGCCGGGGATAAGCCCAGTCGCGCCCCCCATCCACTAAGATTTCTACCCTGCCGGGAAGGCGTAGCAGGATCGCATCGCCCTGGCCCACATCGAGCTGCCAGAGCTCGGCGCGGGGCGGGTAACTGGACAAGATGGAGGCCAGCGCGGCTGTGGCAGCAAGCCCCGTTGCATGCGGCCAGCGAAGACGACCATAAAGGCCTAGCAGTAATGGGAGAAGGCCAAGGTAGTACAGGATGAACCCTACAGGAGTTATCTCACCCCAGCGCAGCAAGGGGCCGTTGGACAGCCACCCAACCAGTCCCAGAACCAGCGAACCGAGAATCTCGGTGGGCCAGGCCAGCAAACCCCCCATCAGTAGCTTGAGAAAGCCTAGGGGAACCAGGAGGCTTAGCAAGGGCAGCACCAACAGATTTGCAACGGGAGAGATGAGCGGCAGTTGGTGGAAGTGATGGAGCAAGAGGGGAAGGATCAGAATTTGTGCTGCAAGGGTGACGCTAACCGAGGACCAGACCCACTGTTTCCAGCCCTCGAGCCTGGGCAGGTGCGGCAGCACCAGGGCCATGCCCAGCACGGCCAGATAGGAAAGCTGTGCCGAAAGGCTGAGCAGGGTACGCGGCTCGAGCAACAACTGAACGAATAAAGCCAGCGACAGAGCGGGTAAGACCGCTACCCGGCCGCGCCCCATAAACAGCCCCATCAACACAAAGCCCGCCATAATCACTGCCCGTACCAGCGAAGGCTGGGGCTCTACAAGCCACAGATACAGCAGCAATAAAAGCAAGGCTGCAGGGTAGCGCCACCTGCCCAGCGGATAGAGCAAGAGCACAAAAAAGCCGGTCAGGATTGCCACGTGTAAACCAGATAGGGCCAGGGTATGGGCCAGGCCGGCTTGCTGAAATGCCTCATAGGCCTCACCCAACTCGCGACGTTCCCCAAGGGTCAGGGCCGTGACCAGGGCGGCTACTGGAGCGGAGAGCCCGGCCACAAGCTGCTTTTGCAGCCATTGGTGGGGGCCTGCCGGTAAAGGCTCGTAATGCACAACCTGCCGAGCTCGTAATACTGCCGTAACCCCCAGGCCGCGCAGCCAGGTTTGCTGATCAAAGCCCCCGGGGTTGCGCTTGTTTGAGGGGCGCAGCAGGTGGCCTTCCAAAACGTAACGGCCATCCTGCAAATTGGGAAAGTAATGCACATATAAACGCCCTTGTGGGGTGTGTAAAAAACCCTCTCGAAGAGTGCCTTCGATCCGCACCCACTGTCCTATCTGGGAAGCCCAGGGATCCTGGGCTAAACCCAGGTGCAGGGTGACCAGAATGTAAGCTCCCAAACCAAGCCAGCGCGCAGACTGAGGGAGCCCAAGCCCTGCTAGCAGGCCCAGGAAGGCCCAGGGGGTTAGCTGGCTGAGAGCCCCCAGCAGGGCCCCAGCGCCCAGAGCCAGGGGGATCATAGGGTCACCAGGGGGCGCAGCCGCTCCAGTAGTTTGGGCCCGATTCCTTTAACGCGCTCGAGGTCCTCAAGCGTGCGGTAGGGGCGTCCTTCGATGATGCGCTGGGCTAGCGCCGGGCCAATTCCAGGCAGACTTTCGATCTCGGCTTGGCTGGCAGTGTTGAGGTTGACCTTTTGAACCTCGGGTAAAGCAGGGCCGGGTCTTAAAGTAGATGTGGCTTCCAGGCCCGGGGTGGATGGGGTATAGAACTGGGCTGGTGCGAATCGAACGGTTAGATTAGGCCACAAGCTCGCTAGCCCTAAGCCAAGTACCACCAGGATATAGGCTATGTTTAGCCAAAGCTTCATTGATTTTGGGAGCTGCGAATCCCGCCTTGACCCTAAGAAAATCCGCTCAGTAAGGCTCCGACAGGCGCCACTGAATGAGAGCAAGGGAGAGACCTACTGCAATTACCCCTAACGGAACCCAAATATCGCTGGTGCTTCCCATGTTGACCACTAGATATCCCCCTGTAACCCCTGCTGTAATAAGCGCCGAAACCTTTAGTAGCAGTGAAATCACACGCTGCGTTGAGGAAAGGCCTTTGCTTTGAACAGAAGCCTGGGGTGGTGGACTGGCCTCGCTCCGCGCCTCTGTAGCTGTAGGGGCGGGTGCGGGTGCGGCGGGGCTGGGCTTAGGCGAGCCTTCGTAGGCCCAGATGGAGTCGCTGGGTTCGTCGGGTAGGGTTTTGGCTGGTTCTGCGATGTTGAGCTGGTTGGAAAAGGCTGGCGCGGCCGGTGGTGTTTCCGGGGGTGTGGGGTAGATGGGTTGGGGCGTGGGGGGGCTGGAGGCTGGAGTACTGGCTTCGTGAGCGGCGTCCGATGCGGGTGGGGGTGGGGGTGTTTCTACCGACTCGACCACGCGAGGGGGCTCATCCACCTGGGTGGCCTCGGACTTGGCCTTGAGCACATGCCCTTTGAGCGACTCCAGAAAGAGCTTTAATTCATCTTTCTGGAAAGCGGCTGGGGCAATGGTCATGAGGACGCCCTGTTCGCTCATCACGTCTATAGTGCCGGTCTGCTTGTTTACGCTAATGCGCTTGATTATGGAAAGGCGCGAGCTCTGCGAGGTGTTATCATCTAGGTAGAACAATTCTCGGCTACTCAGGGCCAGAAGACCGCCAGGGCCTTCGAGCCGAGCAATGATGGGGGACTGGGTCAATTGCGAAAGACGCGCATCATATTTGCCCATATTTAGCAGTCTACAACATGCGCAGGCCGGCTCGCATTCATCCATCACGTGCAATTCGCTTGAAAGCGGTATAATCTTGACTCCCAGACACAAAAGCGGTTTGGGAATGAGCACCTCTAGCAGGGAGAGATGGCATGGTATTGGGCAAACCCTTGCTTTTAGGGCACCGAGGCGCCCCGCTACAGGCTAAGGAAAATACCCTCGAGTCCTTTCGACGTGCGTTCGAGGCCGGTCTGGACGGCCTCGAGCTCGATCTGCACCGCACCCGCGACGGGGTGCTGGTGGTGCACCACGACTTTGAGCTACAGGGCCGGCCCATTGCCGCGCTGGACTGGCCGACCTTGCAGCAACAAGCGCCCTGGCTGCCCCGGCTCGAGCAGGTCTTTGCGCTGGCCGAGGAGTTTCCGCAGGCCTGGCTCAACCTCGAGCTCAAAAGCCAGCCGGGCCCTTCAGACGGGCGCGAAGCCCTGCTGGCCCAGCACCTGCAGGCCTGGCCAGGCCGCGCGCGGGCCTGGGTAAGCAGCTTCGACCCACTGGCCCTGATCCGGCTGCACCGCTTGAAGGCGGGTGTACCGCTGGCCCTGCTCTATGCCGAGCCCGAGATGGAAGAACTGGTGCCCTGTCTGCCGGTGCAGGGGGTGCACCCGCTGAACACGCTTTTGAGCCGGGAAAAGGTGGAATACTTCAAGGCTCGAGGGCTGTTTGTGGTGACCTGGACGGTCAACCAGGCCGCAGTGGTGCGGGAGCTGCTGGGGTGGGGTGTGGACGGTGTGATCGGCGACCGACCGGAACAGCTACTGGCCGGTCGGGCTTGATCCGACCGGATTTTGCACCCAGTCTGGCCGCTTCTTGCGCTAGTCTTTTGGTATGCAAGGAGTGCAGTTCAAGCTAATTTCGGCTAACGATCCCGATATATTCCAGGAGCGCCTCAACCGCTTTGTGCAGAGCCTTCCGCTGGAGACGCTTCTGATAGATGTCAAATTCTCCACCTCCCAGAACGGGTCGCAAACCACCTACGCTGCCTTGGTGCAATACAAGTCGGTTGAGGAGTGGAAGGAGTAGGGGAGATCTAAGCCACCTGCAGGGCCTGCTCGATGCGCTGTAGGGCCAGGGGAATGTCTTCATCTTGCAGGTCGCGGTGGGTGACGAAGCGCACCCGGCTGGGCCCCATGGCGTTGGCCAGCACGCCCAGCCCGCGCAGGCGCTGGACGAAGGCCGGGGCCTGGGGTACTTGCACGTACACCATGTTGGTCTGCACGGTTTGCAGGTCTACCTCGAGGTGAAGCCGCAACAACCCCTCGGCCAGGGCCCGGGCCATCTGGTGGTCGCGGGCCAGGTGTTGGGGGCCTTCGGTCAGGGCCAGGATGCCCGCCGCGGCCAGCACCCCCGCCTGCCGCATACCGCCGCCCAGCAGTTTGCGGTAGCGCCAGGCCTCGGCGCGGTATTCCTTGGGCATCAGCAGGATGGAGCCTACCGGCGCCCCCAGGCCTTTGGACAGGCAGATGGAGACGGTGCGGAAGCCTTTAGCCAGCTCGAGCGGGGTGGTGTGGAGCGCCACGACTGCGTTGAAGAAGCGCGCCCCGTCCAGGTGGGTGGGCAGCCCGGCCTGTTCCGCCACCTGCTGAATGGCCCGCTGCACGGCGATGGGTACCACCGTGCCGCCCGCGGTGTTGTGGGTGTTTTCCAGGGCAATCAGGCCGGTGGGGGCCTGGTGCACCGAGGTGTGGATGGCGGCTCGCACGGCCTCGGGGTCGGGTATGCCGTAGGGGGCTTCCACCAGCCGGATGGTTCCGCCCGAGAGCACCGCCAGCGAGCCCGGCTCGTACTCGTAGATGTGGGCCCCTTTGGGGGCGATCACCTCCTGCCCGCGCTTGAGGTGCAGCATCAGGGCCACCTGGTTGGTCATGGTGCCGCTGGGCATGAAGAGGCCGGCCTCAAAGCCCAGCATCTCGGCGGCCAGGGCTTCGAGGCGGTTCACGGTGGGGTCTTCGCCGTACACGTCGTCGCCGACCTCGGCCTCGGCCATGGCCTTGCGCATGGCCGGGGTGGGCTGGGTTACGGTGTCGGAGCGGAGGTCGATGGTGCGCATAGGCCCTATACTACTGCTGAAAGCGGGGTAGTTATGGAACATCAGTCCTATGCCTATGGCAAGAACCACTGGGCTTTGGAGCCCGACCTCCCCAGCCTGCTGAACCGCTACTGGAAGGGTTGGACGGCGCACCAGTCCGAGCTCGAGCGCTTCGGGGCTTTGGCGGGGGGCGTGGCCTACCGCATCGCCGACCACGTGGACAAAGAGGCCCGCCCGGTGCTGGTGATGCACGACCTGAACGGCCAGCGCATTGACCGGGTGCGGCTATCCCCGGCCCAGGAGGCCCTCAACCGCGAACTCGCCGCCATGAACCGGGCCCCCTACCAGGGGGGAAGCTGGCACCTGCATTTCGCCCTGGGCTACCTGCTGGCCGACCCCGGCCTCTACTGCATCCAGACCATCACCAACGCCACCCTCTACGCCATCCACAAATACGCCCCCCAGTTCGCCCGCTGGAAGGAGGAGCTCCTGGCGGGCCGGGCTTTTGGTGCAACCTGGATGACCGAGGTGCAGGGCGGCTCCGACCTGGGGGCCAACCAGGTGCGGGCGGTGCCCGAGGGGGCGGTCTGGCGGCTGTGGGGCGATAAGTACTTCTCTAGCGGTGCGGGTTTGACCGATTATGCGATTGTCTCAGCCCGGCCTGAGGGCGCGCCGGCAGGGCCCAAGGGCATCGCGCTGTTTCTGGTGCCGCGGCTGGACAGCCAGGGCCAGCTCAACTACCGGGTGCGCCGGCTGAAAGACAAGCTCGCCACCCGCGCGGTGCCCTCGGGCGAGGTGGAGTTTGCAGGGGCCGAGGCCCACCTGATTGGGCGGGCCGAGGAGGGCATCTACTACATCCTGGAGACCCTGACCCTCTCGCGCCTGGCCAACGCAGCCGGGGCCATGGGGTTGGCTCGAAAGGCCCAGCTCGAGGCCCTCTTCCGGGTACAGGCGCGCCGGGCCTTCGGCAAAAAACTGGAGGAACACCCCCTCATCCGCCGCGACCTGACCGACCTGGCGGTGCGCATTGCCGGCGGCCTGGCCCTGACCTTCCGCGCGGTGGCGGCCTGGGACGAGGCCTGGCAGGAGACCCCACCCTACAGCCCCCGCTACCACTACGCCCGGCTGCTGGCCCACCTGGCCAAGGCCCGCACCGCCGAGCACGGCACCTACTGCACCCAGCTGGGCATGGAGCTTTTCGGCGGGGTGGGCTTCGTGGAGGACTTCGCCATCGCCCGCCTGGCCCGCGAGGCCCTGATCACGCCCATCTGGGAAGGCCCCGCCAACGTGCAGGCCCTGGACACCCTCGAGGTGCTCTTCCGCAAAGGCGCCGCCGAACCCTTCCTGGCCGAGTTTGGCGCCAAGCTCGAGGCCATACAAAGCGAGGAGGCCCGGCTGGCCCTGGCCCGTCTGCGCCATACCCTGGATTACCTACAAACCCTGTCCCCTGAAGAAGCCCAGTGGCACGCCAAAGAAGCCCTGCGCACCCTGGCCGATGCGGCCACCGTGGCCCTGCTCTACGAGCTAGGCAGCGAGCGCCACGCCAGGCTGGCGGCCCTGTATGCCCGTCACTTTTTGGCCCAGGAAGAATACCCGGCCTGGGCCATGCAAGAAGAAGCGCTGTGGCGGGTGGGCTTGGAACCCACGTCCGCCGCTTGAGGATTCAGTCCAGGGCCTCGAGCCGCACCGGGTTGGAGTGGAAGGTGGAACCCTCGCCCATGTCGGTCAGGTGTTCGCCGGTGAGCCAGTTGATGCCCTTGCCGTCCGGCGCGGGCTTTTCCCACCAGGTGCCCTCCAGCACCACCGTGCCCCGGATGGGGGCCTCGCTCACCCGCACCCGCCGCACCACCGAGCCGTGCTGGGAGCGCACCCGCATCCACGCGCCGTCCACCGCGCCAAAAGCCCGCGCGTCCTCGGGGTGTACCAGCAGGGTGGGCTCCCCCCCTTCGCCCTGCACCAGACGCTCGATGTGCCCGTAGGTGCTGTTCAGGAAGTGCTTGGCGGGGGGGGTCAGCAAAATGAGCGGGAACTCCGGGGTGGGCTCGGTCAGAATCACCTGTGGCGGGGGGTCGAACTGCACCTTGCCCGAAGGGGTGCCGGCCCGCTCGGTAAAGGGCTGGAAGCCGCGGGGAATGTTGAGCCGCAGGAAGCCCTCGGCCTTGAGACGCTCGAGGGTGATGCCCTTTAGCCAGGGATGGTCGGTGTCTAGAAGCGAGCGGGCCAGGGTCTCGGCATCCCAGTAGAGGGTGGGCTCGTCCAGGCCCAGCCGCCGGCCCAGTTCGGCAAAGACCCAGGTGTTGGGCCGGGCCTCGCCCTGGGGTGGCATCACCGCCTCATTCCAGGAGAGGTAGTAGTGGCCGTAGGCGGTGTAGAGGTCGGGGTGTTCTAGAAAGGTGGTGGCGGGCAGCACGTAGTCGGCGTAGCGGGTGGTCTCGGTGAGGGCCTGCTCGAGCACCACCGTAAACAGGTCTTCACGCTGCAGGCCCTTTTGCACCAGGTCGGAGCGCGGGGCCACCACCGCGGGGTTGGAGTTGAAGACGAACAGGGCCCGGATGGGCGGTTCCAGGGCGGTGAGGGCGCTGCCGATCTGGGTCATGTTGACCTGCCGGGGCGGGGTGGGCCGGGCGGCCAGCAGGTGGGCGCCCCCCAGGTAGCGGCGGTTGAGGGCAAAGGCCCCCGAGGTGGTGAGCAGGGCCCCGCCCCCCGGGTACTGCCAGGCCCCGGTAATGGCCGGTAGCAGAATCACCACCCGCAAAGCGCTGGCCCCGCCGGGGTGGCGGGTCAGGCCGTAGCTGGTGCGGATCAGGCTGGCCCTGGCCTGGGCGAACTCGAGGGCCAGCCGCTCCACCGTTTCGGCGGCTACCCCTGTGACGGCCTCCACCCTTTGCGGCGTCCATTCTTCTGCCACCTGCATAAAGGCCTCAAAGCCGGTGGTCATGCGGGTGATGTAGTCCACATCGTGCAGGCCAGCTTTCACGATGGCTCGAGCCATCCCATAGGCCAGGGCCGCATCGCTTCCAGGGCGAATCTTGATGTGTTCGTCGGCAAAGCGGCTGGTCAGGTTTTCGTAGGGGTCAATGTGCACGATGCGGGCCCCGTTCTGGCGGGCTTTTTTCAAAAACGGGGTCAGGTGGGTGTGGGTGTGCAGGCTATTGATGCCCCACAGCAGAATAAACCTGGCCTGGGGGACATCTTCCGGGTCTACCCCATAGCGGTCGCCGTAGCTCCTCACCCAGGCTTCCCGCCCCGCCGTCGCGCAGATGGTGGTCTGAAGCTCGCTGGCCCCAAGGGCCCGGAAAAAGGTGAGGGAATGCTCATACTGCATAAGCCCCATGGTGCCGGCGTAGTGGTAGGGGAGAACGGCCTCGGGGCCGTGCGCTTCAATCACCTGGCGCAGACGCCCGGCAATCTCGTCCAGCGCGGTTCCCCAGCTCACCCGCTCAAACCGTCCCTCGCCCTTTTTGCCCACCCGCCGCAGCGGGTAGAGCGGGCGCAGGGGGTGGTGGTTGCGCTCGGGGTAGCGGTAGGTCTTGACGCAGGCGAAGCCCTGGGTGATGGGGTGGCGCGGGTCGCCCTCAATTTTGAGCAGGGTGTTACTTTCCTCATCTATGCTGGCAATCAGTGAGCAGGCATCGGGGCAGTCCAGCGGGCAGGTGACGCGGGCTTTGCGCACAGTCATAAGAACCATGCTAAAAACCCGGATGGCGCCTGTCCATGCGGTGCTTACAATGCCTTAATGAAGGCTTTAGTTTTGGCCGACCAAAGTAGTCCTTATCACGCTGGGGGGGTGCTATTTTGCTATATCGGTAGTGCCAGCGCTGGTATCGAAACCCCAAAAGGAGGAACCATGCAGCGAGTCGTTCAAGCTCTAACCATGCTCACCCTGCTGGCCCTTACCCCGGCCCTGGCCCAGGGCAGCCGGCCCAGCTTCAAGCCAACCAGCTCTACCTTGGTGCTGCCGGTGGGGCAGGAGTTGAGCGATGAGGAGTTGGCGGAGGTGGAGGGACGGTGGCTTTGGGCCGCTATAGGTGCAGCAATGGGAGCTCACTCTGCCGTAAGTGATTGTGAATGTAGCGGTTGGCGAGCAGTAGGTGCAGCCGTAAGCGGTGCGGCGCTAGGCGTGGTAGGTGGAGCCAAAGGTGAGCTTGTGCAGGTTGCGTTTAATGCGGCGAAGGGGGTTGGTTCCAAGGTGGCCCAGGCAGCGATGGCAGGTGTGGGTGTTGGAACTGCATGGAGCACCGAAGTGGGTGTGCAAGCGGTAGGTAGGGCTTGGAATTCCAATAGATAGTTTTGTGAAAGAAACGGTTGCCCCCAAACGGGGACAACCAGATGGGGCTGGAGGATCTGATTCGGATGCTAAAAAAGCTCAGCAGACTATTTCCAGTATTTCACATCATCGGGTTCATCCTGATAATCAGTTGGGGATCTACCACATTCAACCCATATGTGGATGACAAAACTTTTGATTGGACGCTTGGGGAAGTGCTGGTTAAAGTCAGTACTCTTTTGGTTGGCTACTATTTTGCGCACATTCTCACCTTTATCAACCGTGGCTCATTCAAGGGATATCCTGAGTACCGGGCGTTGTTCGGGCCGAGTCCGGCACCATCTCAGAGTCGGGGGCTGGTGGCTGGGGTGCTGCTGGCGATTTTGGTATGGGTCGCCGCAATCTTGATATACGTTTGGGGAAACAGCTTGGTGGGAGATGATTTAGACATAGACATAATATTGACAGACATAATAGCGACATCGTTGATGGTTTTACTGGGCCTGTTTCTGGATTGGCGATTCAACCAGTTTGAGGCCTCACGACAGTTGATGCGGATATGACGCCATGCTAGCGACAGATGCTGCTTGGAGTTGTAGAGAAGGCTGCTCGGCAAGGGAGGTTGTAGTAAAGGTCGCGACGGGCGCTCTGTCGGGAGCTTTCTTTGCTGGAAAAGCCGAAGTAATAGAAAAAGCTATGGCAGGAGGTGCGAAAGCCGTAGCTCACATCATTAATGGTGTAGGCTACGGTGCTGTGCAAGAGGGCATTGGCGCTTACAAGGAACCCCAAAGATGAATAAAACCCAAACTCATGGGAGCAAGTGTGCCAAATCACCTGGTGGGATTCGCCAACTCTGGCACGATCCCGCCAATCAATGGTTGCTCAAGACCTTGCTGCTTATATTTGGTGTGGGTTTTGTTGTGACCAAGGAAATTGCTGCGGGTCTAACTGGGTTGTTTTCGAAGGTATATTTTGCCCACGCGATTGCATTCGCGTTTGAGACGAACGACGGATTAGTGATAAAGATACTGCAATGCTTTTCGTGTATCGCGAACACCAAGTAAAAAGAGCTCCTTTGTAATGCTATCATCGATTCTGGCTCTATTCATTGCAGATGTTGTGGTTGGCTGGCTGGTGTTAGTGTTTCTAAGAAACACGCCTCCGACATTGCAGACTTTCTCTTGGCACATCTCTATTATGACTATGCTGATTTTTATTGCTCTTTTGGTGGATGGTCTCAAGTGCCATTTTGAGGGTGCTCGATATCTGCTCGGCCAACGCCTACTTACATCTGACCAAGTTACGGAGGAACCATGCAGCGAGTCGTTCAAGTCCTAACCATACTCACCCTGCTGGCCCTTGCCCCGGCCCTGGCCCAGGGCAGCCAGCCCAGCTTCAAGCCAACCAGCTCTACCCTGGTGTTGCCGGTGGGGCAGGAGTTGAGTGATGCAGAGTTGAGCCAGATAGAGGGGAAGTGGGTAAACTTTCTTATAGGTGTCGGAGTTAGTGTTGCAGCGGGCTACATCGAGCGTAGCATCTCAGGTGAGCCAACTACGGTGCGAGATGTCCTCAGGGATGCAGCCATTGGAGTTGCTTCGGGAGTCGTTGGGGGTGCGGCAGGAAGATTGTCGAAAGCTGCAGGCGATAACCTTTGGCATGTTCCAAGAAATGATGGTTCACTTGTAGGTGGTGCTGCTAGCGGGCTGGCTGGGGGTGCTGCCAGCGGTGTTGCAAACAGGCTTGAGAAGAATAAGTAGGTATTCCGTGGGTAGAAAATCTGACAATGCCACAACACGATTCGAGGAAGGCATGCCTCCAAAGAAAGTCCTGAACGAAAGCACTTTTTTGTGGAAGGTATACACGATCTTCGTAGCCCTAACTATTTCAGGTGTTCAGATATACACCTTCTTAATCCTCAATTGGAATTTTTTTGCTTCAGTCGGTTTATCTTTGTTTTTGCTAGCGATTATTCTTTCTTTCACACATGTCGACTGGGCACGGATTCGATATGTATTGCGTAGAAAACAGCGTAAGTAAGACGAGATGCACAAGATTCTAACGGCGCAACCAACCGATAACCACATACATCTCCTAGGGGTAACCTACTTTGAGATATAGACTCCCTCTTCTGTCGTACACATTTCTTGCCAGTCTAGCCGGCCATGCGCTGGCTGGGCTGGCTTTCGCATTGCTTGGCTCCCAGAGCTTTGAAAATGTTATTTATGGCAACCTGGACACTATTTTGCTCGTTTCCACTGTTATCGCGCTTACCCTTACTCTCACGTCCCAGGGCCTAAACCCGACCGTCTTCTTTCCTGCATGGCGGAGAAATGTTTTTAGCTTACTGGTGGGTATTTTTGCCGGACTGGTGCTGGCGGTTTATTTTCGGGAGGAGTTTGGTCTTGCATGCATTCCCACATATTTAGCCGCTATGCTAGTGACTACTTTACTAGCCACAGTGGCTTCCAAGGGCTTGCTTGGCCTTATTCGGGAAAGGGACATAGCTATCTAAAAAAATGAGGGGATCTGTCGAAAGTCTTCGTGATTACATCAGGCTGACATTTATAGGCTACGCCATCTCGAAAGTTTTGTTCGGGAGGCCCGCCGATTGGAACACTGTTGTGCTGATGTCTGTTTTGCATGGGCTCATTTTGTGGGTGGGGGAAACCTTCTTTGGGAAAAAGTAAAGCATGAACCGTAACTTCCTGATACTTCTGTTTTTCCTGTTTTGTGTTCATGGCCTGGCGCAGCCCACACCGTATCGGGTGTCACGATACCAGGGTGTGGTAGGGCAGACCGACTGGTTTACCTGTGGCCCGGCGGCGGTGGCTACGCTGCTGCGCCACTACTACGACCGGGCGGATGTGGACGAGGCCCGGGTGCTGGAACTGGCCTTGCAGGCCATGCAGAAAAACGAGGTGGAGGTGCGGCAGGTGGGCATCCACGCCCTGGCGCTGCGCCAGGCCATGCAGGCCCTGGGCATAGAGAGCCGGGGTTTTCGGCTGAGCCTAGAACAGCTCAGGGACTATTTCGAACGCGGCGGTTTACCGGTGATTTTGCACACCACCCAGCCCGAACCCCACTACGTGGTGGCGGTGGGGGTGGTGGAGGGGCAGGTGATGCTGGCTGACCCGAGCTGGGGTCGGCGGCTCCTTCCGTTGGAGGGGCTACTGTCGGAAAAGGGCTTTAGCGGGGTGGTGCTGGTGCCGCTGCCGGAAGAGCGGGCGGCGGGGCTGGCTAAAGCTCGCCAGGCCCAGGCCCTGGAATGGGCGCAAGCCCGGTTGGGGCATCTGCGCGGCCTGGTGCGGGGGCTGCCATGAGAAGGCTCTGGGGTGTGTTGCTTGTTTTGAGCGGGCTGGCACTGGCGCAATCCCAACCCATAGACTCGCTGGTGCGGCCCCAGGATAGGCCGGGCCAGCTTCGTTACAGTCTTGCCCTACGCTATGCCCCCTTGCAGACCTCTGGGCTAGGGGAGGAGGCCGAGCGGGGGATTTTTGCATTTACGCGGGTGGAGCACGGGTTGCTCTTGTCGGGCGCGCTCGAGCTTACCCTGGACGCCACCTGGAAGGCTTTTGTGGGCTTGTCACCAGAGATGGTGTACTTTCAGACTGAGCGGCGTTTTGCCCAGGAGCTCGAGCGCCTGGGCGGGTATGAGCTGGCCTTGGGCGGGCTGCTGGGTTTGGAAGCCCGGCTGCCGGGGTGGGGTGGGCTCGAGCCCCGCGTTGCAATAGCGCTGGGCTATCCCTGGGCTTTGCAGTACAGCCTTTCCCTCAGCCTGATTCGCGATCCCGTGGTCTTGGTGGCTCAGATGAGCCTCAACGATGCCTTGAATGAGCGGCCCACCCAGCTATCCTTCACGCTGGGAACGGGTTTCGTGGCTAATGAACGGATCAGCATGCAGCTCGCAGGCGAGCTGGGGCTGAGCCTCGAGCCCCTGATTCTCCCCAGTGCTGGACTCCGCCTCAAAACCACCTACACCCTCGAGGCCCGCTCCGAACAGCAGCTTGCCAGCCTGTTGAGCCTCCAGGCCACCGGGGAGCAGCTACGGCTTGGGTGGGGGCTCGATCTAGGCGGCATCCTGCGATAATGAAAGGGTGCAAGGCCGCCGCTGGCTGATTTATGCCACCCTGCTCCTCTGGCTCCCGCTGGTCATGGCGGGGGGCTCCTGGCTGCTTGCTCGCAGCGTGGCGGCCCCGCTTTTTATCGCCTACCTGAGCCTGTTTTGCCTGGTGGTTTCGCTGGGGCTGTTCTGGGTGGGGGTTGTGCAACTGCTGCGCCGGCGGCTGCGGGTGGCCGATTTGCTCTGGCTGGGGCTGTATGGGGCGGGGGCCGGGCTATACGCCGCACTGGTTGCACTCCTCAGGCCGTAGTGTTCGCGGCGGGGTGATGGGATATGATTTGCGCTATCTGAGCGCGGTGCATCCGCGGCCCGATTCCAAACTCAAACCGGAGGACTTTGATGGCAGAGCAGTTGGACGTAAACCGCCCTTTACGGGTAGCAGTCATTGGTGCGGGGCCCTCGGGCATCTATGCTGCCGAGGCTCTGATCAAACAGGGTGAGGTGGCGGTCTCGGTGGATGTCTTCGACCGGCTGCCCACCCCCTATGGCCTGGTGCGCTATGGGGTGGCCCCCGATCACCAGACCATCAAGTCGGTGACCAAGGTGATGCAGAAGGTGCTGCAAGACCCACGGGTGCGGTTTTTGGGCAACGTCGAGTATGGCCGCGACCTCACCTACGCCGACCTAAAGCGCCACTACGATGCGGTGGTCTACACGGTGGGGGCCTCCAGCGACCGTCACCTGAACATCCCCGGTGAGGAGCTACCGGGCAGCCTTTCGGCCACCGAGTTTGTGGCCTGGTACAACGGCCACCCCGACTACCAGAACCTGGACATCCGGCTGGATGGGCAGGGGGTGGCGGTGGTGGGTATGGGCAATGTGGCGGTGGACGTGACCCGCATCCTGGCTAAGACAGCGGAAGAGCTGGGCCGAACCGACATTGCCGACCATGCCCTGCCGGTGCTGGCCCAGAGTCAGGTGACCGATATCTACATGCTGGGGCGGCGGGGGCCGGCCCAGGCCAAGTTCACCACCAAGGAGCTGCGCGAGCTGGGCGAACTTCTCAACGCCGATGTGCTGGTCAGGCCGGAGGAACTCGAGCTCGACGAAAAAAGCGCGGCCTCCATCGCCCACGATCCGGCCCTGCTCAAAAACCTCGAGGTGCTGCGGGAGTTCGCGGCCCGACCCCTTAGCGGCAAGCCCCGCCGGATCCACATCCGCTTTTTTGTCTCACCGGTGGCGATCTTGGGCGAGGGCCGGGTGCAGAAAATTCGCCTGGAGAAAAACCGCCTGGACGAGAACCTGAACGCGGTGGGCACGGGCCAGTTCGAGGAGCTCGAGGTGGGGATGGTGTTGCGCTCGGTGGGCTACAAGGGCGTGCCCCTGCCCGAGGTGCCCTTCGACAGCCGCAAGGGGGTCATCCCCAACCAGGGCGGGCGGGTCTTGCGCGAGGGCCAGGTGGCGCTGGGCGAGTACACCGCCGGCTGGATCAAGCGCGGCCCCAGCGGGGTGATCGGCACCAACAAGGCCGATGCCACCGAGACCATCAAGCTGCTGTTGGAGGATGCCCCCAGCCTGCCTTTGGCCCCCGAACCCAGCCCTGAGGCGGTCACCCAGCTATTGCAGTTGCGCGGGGTGCGGTATGTGACCCTCGAGCACTGGCTCAAGCTCGACCAGCACGAATGCGCCCAGGGGCAGGCCCAGGGCCGCCCGCGGGTCAAGGTGACCAGCATAGCGAAGATGCTCGAGCTGGCCCAGGGTTAAACGAGGCCCTGGGGTGATGGTTATCTCGCCGGCCCGCCTACGAGCCTGTTTTCAAGGGTATGGCAAACCCCAAAAGCGCGCCGCCCTCCGGGGATCGGCCGGCCATGACCTGACCCCCATGCCAGCGCACAACGGCCTCCACTAGAGCCAGCCCCAGTCCGCTGCCGGCGCTTCGACGCCCACGGTAAAAACGCTGGAAAATGTGGGGAATTTGCTCGGGCTCGAGGCCGGGCCCCTGGTCGTGGATCTCCAGGTGGGCCTGCTGCTGCTGGGCGTACACCCGGAGGCTGGCCCGCCCCCCACCGTGGTGCAGGGCGTTTTCCAGCAGGGCCCGGATGGCCGCCCGCAAGGCAGTTTCATCCCCGGATACCACGACCGGTTCCTCGGGCAGGAACCAGTCCAGCCGGATAAAGGCCGCCCGCATCCGCTCAGACTCCTCAAAGGCCAGGGCATCCAGGGAAACAGGGCGTTTTTCCAGGATGCCGGCATCGGCCCGGGCCAGGTGGAGCAGGGACTCTACCAGATCCAGCAGATCCCGCAAACTTTTCTGGGCTTCTAAAAGCTCTGGCTTAACCGGATCGGGGGCCTGGCTTAGGGCCCGCTCAATGCGGCCGCTCAAGATGGCCAGCGGGGTGCGCAGGGCATGGGCGGCGTCCTGGGTGAAGCGACGCTCGCTCTGGATGACCTCGCCCAACGCGGCAAGCAGGCTATTAATGGCGCGCACAAAGCGCCACACCTCGTCGCGGCTTCTGGGCTCGAGCAGGCTGGAGCTCCATAGGCGCTGTTCGGCCAGGGTCATGGCCTGACGGGTGAGTCGATCCAGTGGGTGCAGGCCGCGACCCAAAAGGAAATAAGCCCCTACCATGGTTCCCAGGGAGGCCAGAGGAATAATCCATAGGAGCAGGCGGCTTAGAAAGGTCAGGCTTTCTTGTACGGGCTCGAGGGGGAGGGCCGCGCGAAGCAGCAGGCCGTCTGCGAGAGGGCGGGTGTGTATCCGATAGACAGAGGATTTTCCCTGGGCCAGCTCCTCCAGTAGCCTGGGGGCGGGTGGACGGCCAAAGGCGTCCAGTAAGGTGCCGCTTTCGTCCACCAGTAGCAGCACCAGACCCGGGAGTAGCTGGGGTAAAACCGGCAGGCCCCGCTCTGGAACAAAGCGTGAACTGCCGTCCTCGGGGTCGGGGCCCAGAAGGGTGAGCGCAATATCTGTGGCGCGCTCGAGCTGGCTGTCCAGCCGGCGGAGCAGGCTGGCCTCGAGGCCCCACCTGAGCAGAACCCCACTCGCCAGGAAGCCGGCGGTGGTCACCACCATCACCAGCAAGGTCAGGCGCAGGCGCAGGCTCATCCCAGAAAACGGTAGCCCAGATTGCGCACGGTTTCTATAGCCTCCGGCGAGAGCTTGCGCCGCAGGTAGCGCACATAGGTGTCCACCGTACGCGGGTCTATGGCGGCCTCTCCGGGCCAGACTTTCTCCATAAGGGCCTCGCGGGAAAAATAACCCTCGGCGTGGAGGGCCAGGAACTCCAGGAGGGCATACTCCCGACCGGACAGGTGTACCGACTGCCCGTCCCACCAGGCCCTTTTTAGCTCCATATCCAGCTCCAGTCGACCCACCTTAAAGCGGTTGGTAGGCTCCCCTCGAGCCCGCCGCAAAAGGGCTCTGATCCGGGCTACCAGCTCCTCGGGGTGGAAGGGCTTGACCAGGTAGTCGTCAGCGCCGGCTTCCAGGCCTTTTACCCGGTCGGCCAGGCCATCCCGGGCAGTTAGAATCAGCACGGGCATCTTCTCGCCTCGAGCCCGGAGCGATTGCAATAGCTCGATGCCGTCCCCATCTGGAAGGCCCAGATCCAAAACCACCAGGTCGTAAGGGAAGCTTTGCAGCAGGCCATCGGCGCTGGCCATATCCTCGGCCAGATCCACCGCAAATCCCTGACCGCTGAGGGTGTCTTGCAACAACCGGCCCAGCCCGGTGTGATCTTCTACCAACAAAAGCCGCATACTCACCTGCGAAGGACTATCTGCCCGGTGCGGGCCTCAATCCAAATCTCCCGGCGGCCGGTTTTGGCCTCCCAGACCAACAGACGTTCTTTGGGCTTGGGCTTGAGCTCGAGCTTCTCCACCGTGCCCAGGCTGGCTGTGGCGAGCTGGAGGGCTTGACTAAAAGGCAGGTGAGCTTCGCGGGTATGGGGGGGCGGGGGTTTGGGGCGCACGCGGAAAATCTGCCCGGTGCGGGCCTCTACCCAAATTTCCCAGCCCCCCAGCCGCACCTCCAAGTATGGGGGCGATTTGTCCAGCTTGAACTCAACCTTGTAAGGTTCGTACGGCTGGCCCAGGTGGTTCTGGGCCAGCTTTACAGCCTGCTCGATGTGCAGCAGGGGGGATGCGAAGGCTACCAACCAAAGACCTACCATAACGCCGCGCCTATTCCTTTCGGCTGAACTCGAGGAAGGCTTCCGCCCGCAGCACGCCCGCCTCGGCGCTCTTGCGATCCCCGCGCTCGAGGGCCTCCCAGACTTCTACAATCATGTCATTCAACCGCTCGCGCTGGTCAGGTGGTAGCGACCCTGTGGCCTCCCTAAGGGCCCGGATTCGCGGGGCCAGTGGAGAGGGGAGGGGGAGCACAGCGTCTTTGAGCTGAGACCACGGGCCCTGCCGTAGCTGACGTAGCACCCACACTACAACCACAGCTATCAGCAGCACAAGCAGTATCAGGAAAAGAAAACCTACCAGCGCCTCAAAGAAATCCCGCTCGCGGGGCCCCCAGAAATCTCTAGGCCCATAATAGGGCGCACAGGCTGCCAGCAAAGGAATCAGTAACAACCACAGCTTTTTCACAGATACCTCCTTTCATTAGAACCCGCCCCTTAGCGCCAGGGGCGGGTGATGCAAGGCTTGCTAGAAACCCCGGTCGGCCTTGATCAGATCCCCGGCAGCGCTGGCCAGGTGATGGGCCGCTTCAGCCTGATACAGGGAGCTAAAATCGTTGGGACTTACCCGGCTTAGCAGGCCTCGAGCCTCTTGCAGGAGCTGTCGCACCAGCGGGTTGTTGTTGCGGTAATAGGCCAACTCCGCTTCCAGACGAGTGATCCGTTCCTGGGCTCTATAGGGGGCCGAGTAGCTTACTGGGCGGGGCCTACCGCTGGGGCTTGCAGTGAGCATCCCACTTTCAAAGCGCTGGGCCACCAGAATTTTCCGGGCGGCCTTGGCCCGTTCGGCAGCTTGGAAATAGCGCTGGGCCTGGAAATCCCGCTGGGCTTCACCGGCCAGGCGCTGGGCCAGGGCTACGCGGGGGCCTTGCGTGTGCGAAAGCTCAAATTGCAGCCTGTAGAGCTCTTTGGAAGCCCGCTCCGCCTCTCGATAGGAGCTGGGGTTGGGGGCCAAAGGAGCATTCGTGCCAGGGCCCGCAGGGGGGGGCGTGGGGGGAACGGGCGGCTGCGGCTGGGCCAGCGCCAGGCTGGCAATCAGGGCGATCAGTGAAATCCAGATGCTTTTTTTCATCTTGACCTCCTTTGCAAGAACCCGTGTGAACCAGGTTCGCCTAGGAGGGTAGATGGGTTTGGTGGGAAGGATGTGGGAGCCTCAGACCAGCCACACCACCCCGTAGGGAGGCAGGCTGCCGGCGAAGTATTTGCCGCTAATCAGGTCGCGCCCCACCCGCCGGATGGGCTGGGGCTGGTTGGTCACGTTGATGTAGCACCCCACCTGCCGGTCGCGGTAGCCCCGGAGGATGCGCAAGACCTCCCTGGACTCCATCACCACCTGGGGCGCGCTGGGATGGAAGGCCGGGTGAGAAGCCCGCACCCTGAGCAGGTGGGTGAGGCGGGCCAGCACCCTGTGGGCGCGCGAATGGGGGTTGGAGAGCAGCCCAGCCAGCTCCGGCCCGGTGAACCTGTGCCGGTTGAGGCGGCGGTTAATCCCGCTTTCTGCCAGACCCGCGTGGTCGGAGGGCGAGCCGAAGAGGCTGTGGATGTAGACCCCCGGCACACCTTGCAAGCTCAGGAGAACGGCATGGGCCGCCAGAAAGCGGGCGATCTTGAGATCTTCGTCCTCGTCGCCGTGGGGATGATTGAGGGCATCGAACAGGGTCAGGCACAGCTCGTAGGGCACCGGGCCCGCCGGGGTGTCCTTGTAGTTGACCCGGCCCCCGTGGTCCAGGGCTTGCTGGACGAGGGCCGCAATTTCTTCGGGCTCCAGAATGCCGTGGGCCGGCACCACCCCCAGCCCATCGTGCGAGGCCAGGAAGTTGAAGAAGGTGGTGCGCTCGGAGGGCGGCTTCAGGCTGGCGGCCCAGGCGGCCAGCTTGCTGGCGTCCCCGGTGCGGAAGGTGTGCAGCACCAAAGGGGGCAGCGGGAACTGGTAGACCATCTGGGCCTCGTCGTGGCCGTTGCCGAAATACGCGATGTTGTCCTGGTGCGGTACGTTGGTCTCGGTAACCAGCACCACCTGGGGGGCTTTTATATCCAGCACCAGCCGCATCAACTTGACGATGCGGTGGGCCCCTTCCAGGTGTATGCAGCTTGTCCCGATCACCTTCCAGATAAAGCCCACCGCATCGAGGCGGATGAGCTGCGCCCCGTTGCGCACGTAGTGCAGCAGGGCATCTATTACCTCCAACAGCACCTCCGGGTGAGCGAAATTGAGGTCGATCTGGTCGGTGGAGAAGGTCGTCCAGACCAGCTTCTCGCCGCTTTGGGTCTGGAAGGGGGTGAGGAGGGGCAGGGCGCGGGGCCGGAAGACCTGCGAGAGGTCGGCGCCGGGCTCCACGGTGATGAAGTAGTTCTGGTACCTGGGGTCGCCCTGCAAGAAAGCCTGGAACCAGGGGCTCGAGGCCGAGACGTGGTTACACACCAGATCGGCCATTAGCCGGAAATCCGCCGCGATGGCCTGGATGTCCTCCCAGGTGCCCCACCCGGGCTTGACCTGCTTGAAGTCCACCACGCTGAAGCCATCGTCGGAGGTGGAGGGGTAAAAGGGCAGGATGTGCACCCCGGAGAAGGCGCCCTGGAGGTGCTGGCGCAGGAAGCGGTGCAGGGTTTGCAGGGGGGGTTCGCCGGCCTGGGTGATCTGGTCGGGGTAGGTGATCAGGATGGCGTCCTGCTCGCTCCAGGGGGGGGTGGGGTGGGGCCGGGCCAGGTCGGGGTAGCGCTCGAGCAGGGCCATGAGCTGCTCCAGCACTTCCTGGCCCCGGCCGGGGTAGAGGAACTCGAGGTGGTCTTTCAGCTTCAGATGTATGTCGGCGTGCGCGGTCATGGTGGGATGCGGTCGCTCCTCAGGGGTTGGCTCGATTATGGCAGAACGACCCCTCGCTATGTTCTTCAAGAACGCCAAAATTGTAACCTAAAACCCATGAGGCGCCTGCTCTGGCTGGTAGTGCTGCTGGCCGCCTGCCTGCCTGCCCCGCCGCAGCGCAACCTGCGACCGGCGGGCAGCCCCGATGTGGTGGTGATGGGTTTTGCGGGGCGCTGCGCTTCGCTGCCGGTGGTGGGGGATGGCTGCAACCCGCCCTTCGACAACTACGGCTACCTCGACGACGAGGTCTTTCCCCGCAGCACCACCCCCCGCCAGACCGCCCAGGCGGTGGTCGGGGTTTTTCGTGCACTGGGTTACAGCGTGGAATACTTCGACGTTTCGGCCTTCCTGTACGCCCACACCAGCGGCATCTCTAGGCAGCAGGAGCCGGGCTACCTCGAGGCCGAGGGGTACCTAAAGCGGGTGTATGAGTACTGGATCCGGGGCTTCGAGAACCCCACGCGGGTGGTGCTGCTGGCCCACTCCCACGGCACGGTCTGGGCCAGCCTGCTGGCCTGGAACCACCCCGAGGTGCGCTTCGACTACTTCATTTACCTGGACGCCATCTGTAGCTTCTGGGATACCGATAACATGCGCAACAACCGCATCATTCAGGATTACTACGATGCCCGCGGGCTGCGCCGCCCCTTCCCGCTCAACGAAGATGAGGGTGGTGGCCCCTGCGAGGTGGTGGCGGTGCCGGGCCTGCCAGCCAAACAAGACCTCAACGATGTGGTGCCGCCCAACGTGGGGGTGGGCCTCGAGGTGGTAAGCCGCAGCCCGCTCAACCTGGCCCCGGTCAACTTCATCCACGACGACGACCCCGACCACCGGCTCGACGGCTCCAAAACCCGCCTATTCCGCTTCCAGTCCCGCGAGGATCACAGCGGCGTTACCGCCCAGGGCAGCGACGCCATGCGGTGGGTGGTGGCCCAGATTCGGGCTCGAGATTAGCCCTTACCCTGCAAACTTGCGCAGCATCGCAGCAATTTGCGCCGGTTTTTGCGCGTCGCCTTTTGCAATGTCAAGGGCGCAGAGGGTCAGGAACTCCTGGAGAATTAGGGTCGAAGCCGACTCCATGGCCTTTTTGGTGGCGGTCATCTGGGTGAGCACTTCCTCACAGGGGCGGCCTTCCTCAACCATTTTTTGCAAGCCCCGTACCTGTCCTTCTATGCGACGCAAGCGCTTGAGAATGCCGTCTAGGGTCTCCCCGTTGAGGTCGCTGGTGTTCATGGCAATGTTAGTCTACACCCCCCACTTTGAGCTGTGCGCAGTCCATTCAGCGCGTCCCTGGCCTTAGTCTGGCTCCCCTTCGCTCTCGGGGGCGGGGGCCTCGAGCGCCCCCTCGCGTGGAGCCTCGGGGTAAAACCTGCGCAGCCTTCCGCCGAATAGCTGGATGAGCTTCTGAAAACGCGGGTCTTCGAGCAGGCCGGGCTGGCCTTCGGTCTCCTCGAGGGCTTCGTCGGGCGGGTTGGGGTCAAAGAGGGCCGCTTCGGGGTGCCAGGGCTCCGGTTCGGGCGGGCCCCCCTCCAGGGAGAGGCCGGGTTCCTCCCAGAGCGCATCGATGGGGGCGGAAGCTGGAGCGGCTATATCTGGGGTGCTGGGGGGTTCTGTTGGGGGTGGGGTTGCTGGACGATCCCCTTCGGGACGGAGCGCACTCCGTGCACCAGGTGGACGATCCCCTTCGGGACGGGCTGGTGCCCGTGCACCATTGGGACGATCCCCTTCGGGACGGAGCGCACTCCGTGTACCATCGGGACGATCCCCTTCGGGACGGGTTACCGCCCGCAAGTTGTTGGCCCGGTTCCCTGCCGGCTCATCCGCTAGTTTTTTTTTCCCACCCAGGCGCAGTTCGACCTGCTCGAGGCCCAGCACCTCTCGAACCGCCTTCTGGATGTCCTCGAGGTTCTTCTGCGCTCCTTGGAAGTGGAAGCTGGCCCGTTCGGGGAACAAAAGCACCAGTCTGTCCTCTTCAAAGCGCGGCTCGGCCTCGCGCACAAAGCCGCGGATGGTCATCTTGAGCGCGCCCATGACCCGCCGCCACTCCGAAGCGAGGTCGGCCACGCCTGGGGAAGGGGTGCTGGTCGGCGCAGCGGGGGCCTCCTTGCGGGCCTCGAGCTTTCTGGGTCTGGGGTCGAAGTCGGGGATGCTGGGCGGTGCAACCGTTGCCGCTGCGCTTGGGGCGGTGGGGGCCTGGTGCAGGGCCTGGTAGGCGCCGAGGAGGGCCAGCTCCAGCGACATGGCGTCGGAGCGCTTGAGGAGACGCTCCTGGGCCTCGTCCAGCGCGGTCATGGCGGCCACCAGGCGTTCGTCGGGCTGGTTCAGGTGGGGGCCCGTGCCCAGCCCCATGCGCCCGTATAGCCCGGCCCGCAGGGCCTCCAGGAGCCCCTGGGCCAGGGTGCGAGCGGCGAAACCCTGGGTGTAAAGCTGCTGGGCCTGCTCCAAAGCCGGGCGCAACTGCCCTTTGTCCAGGGCCTCGGCCAGCGCAAACAGCGCTTCCTGGGGGGGCAGCCCCAGGGCGTCCTCGGTTTGTTTGAGGGTGAGGGGGCCCTCGAGGGTGAGCAGCCTGTCCAAAAGGCTCTCAGCATCGCGCATGGCCCCGTCGGCCAGCCGGGCCACGAGTTGCAGGGCCGGGGGCTCGGCTTCGCGGCCCAGCCCGGCCAGGATGCGCTGGAGCTTCTCCACAATCTCGGCCTCGGAAAGCCGGCGGAAGCGGAAGTGCTGGGTGCGCGAGAGGATGGTGGGCGGCATGCGCTCGGGCTCGGTGGTGGCAAAGATGAAAATCACGTGGGGCGGGGGTTCCTCCAGCGTCTTCAACAGGGCGTTAAAGGCGCTCTTGGACATCATGTGAGCCTCGTCCAGGATCACCACCTTGTGCTGGCTAAGGATGGGACTGAGCAGGATGCGCTCGCGCAGCTCGCGCACGTCCTCCACCGAGTTGTTGGAGGCGGCGTCAATTTCCAGCACGTCGGGGTGCCGCCCCTCCCGCACCAGCCGGCAGCCCTCACAGGTGCCGCAGGGCCTGGGATCGCTCGAGCAGTTGACCGCCTGGGCAATCAGCCGGGCGCTGCTGGTCTTGCCCACCCCGCGGGGCCCGGAAAACAGGTAGGCCTGGGCCAGCCGCCCCGAACGCAGGGCGTTGAGCAGCACTTCCTTGACGTGCTCCTGCCCCACCATCTCGTCGAAGGTGGTGGGGCGGGCCTGGCGGTAGAGGGCGCTCACGGGTTCTAGCTTAAGGCCCGGAGCCAAAAGCGCAAAGTTGGGCAGTTGGGCTTTCGGGCCTGGCGTTGATTACCTGAACCTCGAGACCCGTCGGGGGCGGTCAGTCCTTCGAAAACACGGTCTTGCGAGTAAGTCCTATATCTCCGGCAAATCCAGGTCGGGGATGCGGTTAAAGGCGATGCGGGTCACGGCGCTCTGCTCGGTGCGGTGCATACCGGCAAAGTAGAGGGCCTGGGGGCCGTACTTGCTGTTGGCCTTGTCCATGGCCTGGGCCAGCCGCACCAGCTTCTGCTCGGACTCAAACAGCGGCTCGCTCAGCTCGAGCGCCGGTGTCAGGTGGCCCAGGGCGATGCCCACCTTGAAGGGGGTGCCCTCGGGCTTCTGCTGCCAGAGCCCAAGGCTCACCCGCAACAGGGTCAGGGTGTCCTGGCTGGGCTGGATGCGGATTTGGGCCTCCCATTTGCGCTGCTCGCCACCGTCCAGAAAGCGCAAAAACAGGGCCAGCGAACCCGCCCAGTAGCCTTCGTGGCGCAGCCGGGCAGCGGCCCGGTGCACCAGCCGGGTAAGCACCGCGCGGGCCCCGGCCTCGCTACGCAGCGCCGGGGGCAGCACGTGCGAGTGGCCCAGGCTGCGCCGCCTTGTGGGTGTCTCGGGCAGGTCGGCGCCCCGCAGGCGGTGCCACCAGGCCAAGCCGTGTACCCGGCTGCCCCAGACCTGGGCGAGCTGGAGCGCAGAAAGCCGGTAGAGCCCCTCCACCGTGGTCACCCCGTGCTTGAACAGGCGCCGCTCCATACCGGGGCCGATGCCCGGCAGGTCGCGCAGTTGCAACGAGTAGAGCCGGTGGGGCAGGTCGGAGGGCTGCAACAGGGTCAGGCCATCGGGTTTGTGCATCTCGGCGGCTACCTTGGCCAGAAACCGGTTGGGCCCCAGCCCCACCGAGCAGCGAAGCTGGCCCCCCACGCGCCGGTAGATGGCCTCTTTGACCTGCCTACCCAGTTGCAGGGCGTTTTCGGGCTCCCTTTCCCGCCCCATTAGCTTGCAGACCAGCTCGTCAATCGAGAGCACCGCCTCGACGGGCAGCACGCTGTCTACCGCCTGCAGGATTTGATGGTGCACGCGAATGTACTCCCTGGGGCGGGCCTCGACCAGCTCGAGCCCGGGGCACAACAGCCGGGCATCCTGTACCAGCGTCCCGGTCTTGATGCCGTAGCGCTTGGCCTCGTAGCTGGTAGCGATGCAGCAGGTGGTCTCGGCCAGCATGGGCACCACCGCCACCGGCTTGCCGCGCAGCTCGGGCCGGAGTTGTTGCTCCACCGAGGCAAAGAAGGCGTTCATGTCCAGAAACAGGTAGTGGATGCCCATGCGAACCTCCAGGATGCGTTGGATGGTACACACCGAATGGTTTTCGGCGATTACGCTTATTACATAACACAGGGGTCATGTTTTTGCAAGGGCAAATAGCCTGGGTATCTGGGGTGCGCCTTCCTTGCCAGGGGACTCAGTCTAAGGGGTCTTTGGCGGTTTCCTTGGTCTCGGGCGCAAACCCGGCGAACATATAGACCTCGTCCCCCTGGTCGCTGAGGTGGAGTTCGGCCAGCCCCTTACGTATCATCTCGCGCAGGTGGGCGCGGGCCTGCTCGGTTTCTAGCTGGCAGTGCAGCACCACCTCGGCCAGGGTGACCCGGCCCTGCATCTGCTTGGCCACGGCCAGAATGCGCTGCTCGGGCGATTGCGCGACGCTTTGGGGGGTTTTGGAGGTTGCCAGGCGGTAGCCCAGCACCCCCACGATGGTGAAAAACACCGCCATGCCCGCCAGAACCCCAGGCCCCTCTTCTCCCAGGTTGCCCGACACCAGGTCGCTGATGGCGGCCACCACAAAAAACCCGCTCAGTGCGACGATGAACCATCCCAAAAAAGCGCGCATCCCAGGGAATTATAGGCACTGGCCGCGTCCTTGCTGGTTCAAAAAAACAAAGAGCCCCCAGGCGAGGGCTCTTTTTGCTGTACAGGCAAGCGTTACACCAGATTCGGTTAGTTCGCCACCGAACGGTGGCGAACTAACCCGACCGAAGTTATCCGCGCAGCGGAGGGCGATACCGCCCCTTGGAACGGGAGTGCTCTAGGATTCAAAAAGATAGCCGCTCAAAGCTTTTTGTTCGATGACTATCTTTTTGAACCCGGTATTAGAAGTTCAGCTTGAGGCCGGCCCGCGCCCCCAGGCCGAAGTTGCCGCCGCTCTCGAAGCGGGGGTTGCCTTCCACGAAGAGGCCGAGGGGGCCAAACAGGTTGAGGTCGAGCCCCACGGCGGCGGAGCCGTAGATGGGGTTGGCCAGGGCGGGCAGGAAGCGGGCACCCACCCCCAGGTAGGGGCTGACAGTCCCGCTGCCAAAGTGGCGCATCAGGTAGGCCTCGATCCCCAGGGCCTGGGTGCTGAGGTTGTAGTCCAGGCCGGCCCGCAAGCCAAGGCCCAGGAATGCATCGCGCACCCCTACCATCCCGGTAAGGTTGATATTGCTGCTGTCAAAGACGCCCCCGCTGGGCTGGGGAATGATGCCCAGGGCCGCCCCTGCGCCAAAGTAGAAGTTGCGGGTCGGGGGCGCGGGGGGTTCGGGGAGCCGCACCTCAGGCTGGGGTGGGGGGGGAGGGGCGGGTTGCTGGGCTTGCTGACGCAGTTCGTTGACCTGGTTTTGCAGGGTGGTGACCTGGTTGCTCAGGCCGCGCACCTGCTCTTCCAGGGCAGCCACGCGGGCGGCATCGGGACGGTTGCGAATCTGCTCCTCCAGCGCGGCGATACGGCGCTCGAGGGCGGCTACGTCCTGTGGGGCGCTGGGGGCAGCAGGGGCCTGGGCCAGCCGCTGAACCTGCTCCTCCAGGGCTGCGATGCGGGCCTGGAGATCGGCAGGGGTGGGGCCCGCCGGTTGGGCTGGGTTCTGGGCCAACTGCTGAACCTGCTGCTCGAGGGCCGTTAGGCGCTGCTCGAGGGCCGCTGCTTTTTCGCTGGTCTCGATGGCTCGCCGAACCTCGGCCTCGAGCGCGGCCAGCCGGGCGGCCTGATCCTGGGTGGTGCGCTCGAGGGCCTCAAAGCGCTGCTGTAGCTGTTGAAGCTCGGGGGCGACCTCCTGCGCCCCCCGCTCCACCGCCAGACGGCACTCGGGACGGGCGTTCTCGAGGCGGTTGGTCTGGTAGAGACGGAAGAAAATCAGGGCGGCCTGGTAGCGGGTCAGGTTCTGGTTGCCGCGGAAGGTGCCGTCGGGGAAACCCTCGATGAGGCCACACTGCACGGCAAACTCCACCGCCTGGCGGGCCCAGTGCCCGGCCGGAACATCCCGGAACTGGGTCTGGGCCTGGGCCAATGCGCCGAAAAATATAGCCAGTATCAACCCCACTAAGGTTACACGGCTTTTTCGCATATAAACCTCCTCTTTGGTTGTTGAAGCCTGATTGGCTCGGCTTCGATTCCTACGCTACGCAGCCAGGGTGAGGGGCTCCTGTGGCTGGGCTTTAAACGAAATTGGGAACGCTATCACCCATTTCATGTTTGTGATTTTCCGCCGGGGCCCGCAGCCTAAAAGTCCAGCCTGTATTAACTGCCCATAAACGCAAAGCTGGATAGGTTGAGCGTATACTTGGCTTGTTATGCGCACAATTGCTGTGTTGCCCTGGCTGGTTGCGCTGGTGCTGGCCCAGAGCGGGCCCACCTACACGGTGCAGCGCGGCGACACCCTGTATTCCATTGCCAAACGCCACGAGACCACCGTGGAAATCCTGATGCGGCTCAATGGCCTGAGCGAGGCCACCCTGAGCGTAGGACAGGTGCTGCAATTGCCACCCCGCACCGTACAGCACACCGTTCAGCGGGGGGACACGCTTTTTTCCATCGCCCGGCGCTACGGCTCCACGGTGCAGGCCATCCAGCAGGAAAACGGCCTCGAGGGCACCAGCCTCTCGCCCGGCCAGGTGCTGCGGATTCCCCAGGTGGGCGCGGCGGCCCCTACACCCCAACCGCCCCCGGGCGCTTCGGCCAGCCTGGCGAACCCCACCCCGCTGCCCAACCCCACCCCGCCTGCGCCCGAACCCGCTCCGCAGCCCCAGCCCAGCCCGCCCGCCGACACCGACTACGACCCCACCCACCCCCTGATTCTGGTGGTGCTCAAATACCTGGGGCTGCCCTATGTGTTTGGGGCCAGCTCCGACCGCGCGGTGGACTGCTCGGCGTTTGTACAGCAGGTCTTTGCCGAGGTGGGCATCAAACTGCCCCGCACCAGCCGCGAACAGTGGGAGGCTTTCGGCACCGTGCAGGGCGCGATGCGCCAGGGCGATCTGGTGTTTTTTAGCTTTGGAGGCCGCCAGATTGACCACGTGGGCATCTACCTGGGCCGGGGGGTGTTCGCCCACGCCAACAGCTACGGCAGCCGGGTGGTGATCGAAAGCCTGGACAGCCCTTTCTACAAGCGGGTCTATCGCGGGGCCAAGCGGGTGGAGGCCTTGCAGGCCGTGCACCCCTGATAGCGCCATAAAGGAAGCCCACCCAGGCTCAGGCCTGAGCGGTGGGGGACTGGTTTGGCTGTCGAAGATGCGAGACAGGCTCTGTCACGCTCGAGGCCCACACTGGCGGGCGTGGAAAACAAACAGCGCATTCACAAAAAGGTATCCGGCTGATTGAAAAAAGGGATGGTGCTGCTGGTGCTCCTGACCTTGACCCTGCAGGCAGGCGGCCCGGGGAATAGGCCGGGCCATTGGGTTGTGGACGGTGGGCCCAAATGTTGTGGGGGCGGGTAGTTCTGGTAACCCTCACCCTGTGGTGGTGCTTCCCATATCGAGTAATGTTCGGTGTACTTTTATCAAAGTTTATGAGCGAAATAGAAGCTATTCTGAAAACCTGGACGAGACCTGGACGCCAGCACCTAAACTTGCGGGTAGGTAAAGTCTTATGGGCCAAATACGCCGAGAAAGTGCGGATTACAGAAAGGCGCTGCGCTTAGTGGAGGCCCGCGACCTGCTGGCGGCCAGGCCCTACACGGCCTATGAGCTGGCCCAGGTGCTGGGGGTGCATAAGCGCACGGCCCTGCGCTACCTGCTCGAGGACTTGCAGGCGGTGGAGGTGGGCAGGGTGGGGCGTTCTCCACAGTATCAGCTGCTGCAAAGCCACGAGCTGAGCCCGGTGGAGGCCCTGGTCACGCACAGCGCCCTGCGGATGCTCTACCACCACACCCCCGGCTACGAACCCACCTACCTATCGGCCCTCAAAAAGCTGGCCCGGCGGCTGCCCTCCCCGGCCCAGGAGCTGGCGCTCAAGAGCACCGAGGACCTCGAGCGCCGCACCCTGCAGCGCCGCGATGAAGGGCAGGCCATGGCCGTGGTGGCCGAGGCCTGGTTCAAGCGCCAGCGTATCGAGTTCGACTACCTCAAGCCCGGTGGCTCGGGCCGGCCGCGCAAAAATCTGCTCGAGGTCTACTTCCTCGAGGTGGCCCGCACCAACCTGGGGATGTATGTGATCGGGCTCGAGCGCGGCTACCACCAAGCCCTGCGCACCTACAAGCTGAGCCGGATGCGCCGGGTGCGGGCGGTGGGCGAGCCGGGGGCCTACACCATCCCGCCGGACTTCGACCCCCGCCACTACCTCTCCAATGCCTGGGGGGTGGTGGGCAGCAGCGGCGGCGTGCCGGTGGAGGTTCGGCTTCGCTTCCGCCCTGAGGCCGCCTACCGCATCCTGGAGGGCGGCTACCCCAACCTGCGTATTGCCTCGAGGCTCCCCGACGGGGGCCTCGAGGTTTGCATTACCGTGGGCACCAACAACGACAACTTCCCCCTGGAGCTTCTGTCCTGGGTGCAGAGCTGGGGGCCTCGGGTGGAGGTGTTGGAACCGGCCCGCCTGCGGCAGCGGTGGCTTTCGGAGGCGCGGCAGGTGCTGGAAGAGTACGCCAGGGGGTTCGAAGGGATGAAGGGGAAGGTGGGTTCATGAGCCTTTCGGAGACCGCCAGGGCGCTGTGGGCCAAAAGCGACCGGGGCCGGGAGCAGGGCGCCTGGCATCCGCTCATTGCACACTTGCTCGACGTGGCGGCCTGCGCCGAGGCGATCCTCGAGCGCGAGCCCCCCAAGACCCTCGAGCTTTACGCCCACGATCTAAGCCTGGAGCCCCAGCAAGCCAAGGCCTGGGTTTGCGCTCTGGCGGGCTTGCACGATATCGGCAAGGCCAGCCCGGCCTTCCAGCAGAAATGGCCCGAGGGCAAGGAACGGCTCTGGGCCACAGGGCTCACCTGGTCAAGCGACCCAACGCCGCCGCCCCACGACCTTTCCCACAGCATCATCAGCGAGGTGGTGCTGCCCGAACTGCTCGAGGCCAGGGGTTGGAAATACCGGGCCGCCCAGAATGTCGCAGCGGCGGTGGGGGAGCACCACGGCTTCCGGGCAACAAGGGGCGATCTGGACAAAGCAACAACCCGCGAGAAAGGCAACGCGAACTGGGACGAGGTGCGCCGCGAGCTATTCGAAGCGGTGCTCGAGGTGCTGGGGGTGGGGGAGGCTCCCAAAGTTAAGCTCTACGGGGGTGCGGCTTTCGAGCGCCTGGCGGGCCTTACCAGCTTCGCCGACTGGATTGGCTCGAGCCTCGACTTTCACCCCCTCGGCGACGACCTGGCCGGGTATTACCGGGAGGCCAAGGCGCGGGCCGCGCAAAAGCTCGATGGCATCGGCTGGTTCCAGCGCAAAACCCTGATGCCCGAGCCGCAAAGCCTGGAAGAGGTCTTTGCCTATCTGGGTAGCCCCGAAGCGCCGTTCAGGGCCCGCCCACTGCAAGCTGCCATCGAGCGCCTCCTGGAGGGCGTGGATTGCCCCGCCTTATTGCTGGTGGAGGCCCCCATGGGCGAAGGCAAGACCGAGGCGGCCTTCTACGCCCACCTGCGCCTGCAAGCCGCCAACGGCCACCGGGGGATGTACGTGGCCCTGCCCACCCAGGCCACCGGCAACCTCATGTTCGAGCGGGCCAAGGCCTTTCTGGATCGCTGGGGGCAGTCCCGCAAGCTCGACCTGCAACTCTTGCACGGGGCCAGCGAGTTGGTGGAGGCCTACCAGGAGATACGCGTGCGCCCCAACAGCCCCGAAGAGCGCGAGGAAGGGGTGGAGGCCCAGGTCTGGTTCTCCCACCGCAAGCGCGGTTTGCTCTCCGAGTACGCCGTGGGCACGGTGGATCAGGCCCTCCTGGGCATCCTGCCCACCAAGCACCAGTTCGTGCGGCTGTGGGGTCTGGGCAACCGGGTGGTGGTGCTGGACGAGGTGCACGCCTACGACACCTACACCAGCGGCCTCATCGAGATGCTGGTGCGCTGGCTTAGGGCGCTGGATTCATCGGTCGTGCTGATGAGCGCGACCCTGCCCAGGGCCAAGCGGGAAAATCTGCTCAGGGCGTTTGGGGCCGAGAAGATAACCGAGGACAAGCCATACCCCCGCATTACCCGTGTCGTAAAGGACAACCCCATGCCCGTGGTGGAGACCTTTGAGGCGTGCAAACAGCTCACCCTGCAGCTACGGGCCTTGCCGCTCGACCTCGAGGCCATCGCCGAGCAGGCGCTCGAGCAGGCCCGCCGGGGCGGCTGTGTGGCCTGCATTGTCAACACTGTGCAGCGGGCGCAGGAGCTGTACCGGGCTTTGGCGGGCAATTCGGATGGGGTGGAGGTATACCTGTTTCATGCCCGCTATCCGCTCGAGGAGCGCTTAAATCGCGAGCAGCTTGTTCTAGCTAAGTTTGGTAAGCAGGGGCAGCGCCCTAAAAGGGCCATCCTGGTTGCCACCCAGGTGGTTGAACAATCGCTCGACCTCGACTTCGATGTGATGTTCACCGACCTGGCCCCGGTGGATCTGGTTTTGCAGCGCGCAGGGCGGCTGCACCGCCACGCCCGCAGCGCGGAGGAGCGGCATTCCCACACCGAACCGGTGTTGTGGGTGGCGGGTTTGGAGTGCGAAGGGGTGCCCGACTTCGGTACGGCCGAACGCATCTACGAGCGCTACGTTCTGCTGCGGAGCTGGCTGGCCCTGCGCAACCGCACCCGGATCGGGCTTCCGGGCGATATCGACCGCCTGGTGCAGGAGGTTTACAGCGACATGCCCCAGGGGCCTTCGGAAGCGTGGAAGAGGGCCCTTGAGGAAGCCCAGGCCCGCATGGAAAAAAGGGACGCCCGAGATCAGGACGAGGCCTTCTACGCGCCTTTTGGCGACCCCGATGAAACCGGCTGGCTCGAGCCCCGGGACTTCACCAGGCTGCCCGACGACGAGCCCAACCCCGACGACGACCCCAGCCTGCTCAAAACCCGCAAAGGCCCCCCCAGCGCCACGGTGGTGCTGCTGCATAGGGTGGGCGGGCAGCTCTGCCTCGATGCGGGCGGGAAGGAGGGGGTGAGCCTGGCCAGCCAGCTCGAGCTGGCCCAGGCCAGGCGCATCTTTGCCCGCTCGGTCAAGCTCAGCCGGTACGAGCTGGTGCAAAACAACCTCGAGGCCCTGGAGGCCCATCGGAAAGCCCACGACCTGCCCACCAAGCCCTGGAGTGAAACTCCCCTATTGGCCCATGCCCATCCGGTGGTGCTCGAGGGAGGGTGCGCGGTGCTGGGGGAACTTGTGCTCGAGCTTCACCCCGAGCTTGGGGTGGTTTACGGGAGTGCGCTATGATAGTCAGAGTTCCTCGCCTAAGCGTGGATGAACCGTTAGTAGCTTTCAGGATAAAAAGTTCCCCACACAAGTGGGGATGTAAACAAAAGTCAAAGTTAGTCGTTTTTAGGATTCAAAGGATTGACACATCCAAAAAACTTTATTACACTACCAACAAACCGACAAGCCCTGCCCGCCGCCAAGTTGAGAAGGGCTCATCGGTGAGAAAGGAGGTGTTTCCCTTGCTCTATGGCATTTTAGCAGACGATGAACTGGTTGAGCTAGTGATGGATGCAGCGCGCGCTGCAAATGTTCCCAACATAGCAAAACTCAGAGCTGAACTCGAATTAAGACTGGGAGAATACAGGTTGTTCGAACAGTACGGCTCGCTCGATGAATGGGATTGTGACATCTGTGTTCATGCTGCCAAGTTCCGAAGCTAAAAGGAGGTGTGTTTTGCCCACGTTTAATCTAATAACCCAGCCCTGGATTCCCGTGCGAACGGGAAACGAGCTTTTGCTTGTGAGCCTCGAGCAGGCCCTGCTCGAGGCTCACAAGTTCGAGCGCATCGAAGACCCCAGCCCGCTGGTGACGGCGGCCTTGCACCGCTTGCTGCTGGCGGTGCTGCACCGGGCGCTGGAGGGCCCCGCCGATGCCTACGAGGCGGCCGAGTGGTTCGAAGAGGGGTTCGATCGCGGAAAGATTCAGACCTATCTGAGTAAGTACCGGGATCGCTTCGACCTGTTCCACCCCGAGCGGCCCTTCTACCAGGTGCCCGACTTCAGTCTCGAGCGCTCCTGCCGCTCCTGGACGGTGCTGGCCCCCGAACTCAACTCCGACAACAACAAGGTGCTCTTCGACCACACCGTCACCTCGAGGCCCCGCCCCCTCCTGCCCGCCGAGGCCGCCCGGCTGTTGGTGGCCAACCAGACCTTTGCCCTTTCTGCAGGCAAGAGCGTGCTGTGCCACACCGCCACGGCGCCGGTCGCGACGGCGGCTCTGGCGCTGGTGCTGGGCGACAACCTCCACCAGACGCTGTGCCTGAACCTAGTGGCCTATCCCAAAAGGGAGCACGAGCACGATTTCGCCACCTGGGAGCAGGAGCCCCTGAAGGTTGCCGACCTGGCGGACTGCGAGCGGGCCAGGGCCAGCGCCAAGGGCATCGTGCACCGCTACACCTGGCTCGCGCGCGCGGTGCGCCTGCACCCTGAGGAGGAAGATGGTCAGACTATCGTACGCTGGATCGCCTACGCCTCGGGGGTTCGCTACGAGGAGAGCCAGGTTCGGCGCGACCCGATGGTGGCGTTTCGCCCTGACCCCAAAGACCCCACCAGAGAGCGCCCCCTCGGCTTTAGCGAGGGCCGGGCCTTGTGGCGCGACTTTGCCGCTTTGCTGCCCAAGCCCGGCTCGGCCCAGGGGCTGGCCGTGGCCGACCATGCCCGCAACGTTTACCGCGCCCTGGGCCGCCATTTCAGGCAGCGGGGCCTCCCCGTGATGGTGGCGGGTCAGGCCAGTGATCAGGCCAAGGTCGAACTCTGGCGGGGGGAGATATACCGCCTGCCCGAGGCCATTTTGGGCGAGACCGACCTGCGCGCTTTTGTCGAGCAATGCCTGAACGAAGCCGAAGTGATGGGAGAGGTTTTGAATGGGGCTGCTCGAGCCCTGGCCGCCGGGTTGCTGTCCATGGGGGATCGCAAGCCCCATAAAGACGACGTGAGCAAGCTGGCCCGGAGCTTTCCTCACCAGGTGGCTTACTGGTCGGCGCTCGAGGGCCATTTCGCCGATTGGATAAGCCAGCTCGGCCCCGATTTCGAAAAGCAGCAGGCTCGGCTCGAGCGGGCCTGGCGCGAGATTCTCCAGCGCGAGGCCCTGCAGGCCTGGCGGCTTGCTGCTTTGGCCGCGGGGGACGATGCCCGGGCTTTGCGGGCCGTTCACAAGGGCGAGGGCATTTTGCTGGCCCATATCTACAAACAAAAGGAGGTAGTGGGTGCAAAAGGAAGTCAGTAGAGAACAGGCTTTTGTACGGTACCTGCGCCAGCGCAGCACGCCAGCCGACCTGGCACGGATGCGCCGCGGCCTGGATGCGCCGGGAGCGGAGGTGGTTCCGCTGGTTGAGGGGTTCCTGGGGCGCATCCAGGACGAGCACGAAGATCGCTGGGAGCGGATTTGTTATTACCTGGTGGCCGGTTTGTGGGCCAGCACGGTCTCTTCATCGGAGCTGGAGCAGTTTCGCAAAGATGAAGAGGAGCCTGAGGTGGGCCAGAACAATGAAGGAGGCGTGAATAAAGGCTACCGCCGCACGCTGGGTCACGCCATTGCACAGCTTTACCTTGCGCGCGACCAGTCCAAAAGCATCGAGCAGCGCTTTATCGCCCTGCTGGATGCCGATGAAGAGCAGTTGCCCTACCGCCTGCGCCAGATGGTGCAGCTTATTGAGAGCCAGGACGACATCCGCATCTACTGGTCGGAACTCCTGCGCGACCTGCTGGCCTGGAACCGTGAGCGCAAGCCAGTGCAACAGAAATGGGCCAGGGCTTTCTACCGTACCGTTGCTAAGGAAGAGACCATCTCCATGGAGGGTGAAGATGCGCAGTAAACAGTGGTTGTGGGTAGCGATTGCGGCTATGGTGCTGGGGTTCGCTTATTTTTGGTTCTCCCCCTACCTTGCCCTTCGCGGGTTGCAGCGGGCCATAGCAACCAACAACGCTTCGGCCGTTTCAAGATATGTGGACTTTCCCAGGGTGCGGGAAAGCCTGAAATCCGATCTCAACCGCGCGTTTATGCGAGAAGTTGAGAAAGACACCACGGGCTTCGGGGCGCTGGCCCTGGCTTTTGTGGGGCCGATGGTCGACCGGGTTATAGATGCTTACGTCACGCCTGAAGGGCTTGCCAGCGTTGGTACGGGAGAGGAGCCGGGGCAGGCCGATACACAAAATGTGACCCACTGGCGCATCAAGCGCCGCGGTCTCTCCGAAGCGTTTATTCACGCTAAAGATAACCCCAACGAAGGCCTGGTCATGGAACGCCAGGGCCTGGGGTGGAAGGTTGTTCGGCTACAGATCGATCTCAATCTATCGCAATAGGAGAAAAACATGAAACACCTGCTCGAGATTCACATCCTGCAAAACTTCGCCCCCTCCAACCTCAACCGCGACGACACTGGCTCTCCCAAGGATGCCATTTTTGGTGGCTACCGCCGCGGGCGCATCAGCAGCCAGTGCCTCAAGCGGGCTGCACGGGAGTATGTGCGCGACCACCCCAATGGCCTGCCCCAGGAGGCGCTGGCTTTACGCACCAAGCGGCTGGTTCAGGCATTGGTAGATCAGCTCGAGGCCAGGGGCAGGGGCAAGGAGGAAGCCCGGCAGAAGGTGGAGCAAGCCCTGGGCGGTATGGGCCTGAGGGTTGATGCAGAGGGCAAAACCCAGTACCTGCTGTTTTTGGGCAGGCAAGAGGTAGCCAGGATCGCTGACCTCATCGACCAGCACTGGGATGGCCTGGTGGCCCCCCAGGCCGAGGAAGAGGGGGGTAAAAAGAAAACCAAAGATGCCAAGAAAGCTGCCAGGGAAGCCGTCCCCGACGAAATCAAAAAAGCCCTGGGCAGTGTGTTAGATGGCGGCAAGGCCCTGGACGTGGCCCTGTTCGGGCGCATGCTGGCCGACCTCCCCGAGAAGAACCAGGACGCCGCCTGCCAGGTGGCCCATGCCCTTTCCACCCACGCCGTGGAGCGCGAGTTCGACTTCTACACCGCTGTGGACGACCTCAAGCCCGATGACAATGCGGGGGCCGACATGATCGGTACGGTGGAGTTCAACTCGGCCTGCTTTTACCGCTATGTTGCGCTCGACCTCGAGAAGCTCCGTGCGAACCTCCAGAACGATACCGAGCTGATGCTCCGGGGCCTCGAGGCCTTCCTGCGGGCGATAGTCAAAGCCAAGCCCAGCGGCAAGCAGAACTCCTTTGCGGCCCACAACGACCCCGAGTATGTGCTGTTCACGGTGCGTCAGGAAGCCGACCCGCGCAACCTGGCCAACGCCTTCGAGAAGCCGGTGCGCCCAAGCCGGGAAAAAAGCCTTACCGAGGCCTCGGTGGAGCGGCTCGAGGCCAGGTGGCAAAAGCTCTCCGCCGCCTACGGGCAGGATGGAGCGGCCTGGGTGCTCAACCTCACCGATGCCCAGAGCCAGATCGGCACGCCCGTGGGAAGCCTGGACGAACTGGTGCAAAGCACAATGAAAGCTGTCAGGGCCAACCTTGGGCTGGAGGTCTGAGATGCCCACCCTGCTGTTGCGCCTGGCGGGCCCCATGCAGTCCTGGGGCACCAAAAGCCGCTTTGACGAGCGAGACACCGACCTCACCCCCTCCAAAAGCGGGGTGATCGGCTTGCTGTGTGCGGCTATGGGCATAGACCGCGAAGAGCGGGCGCCTGTGCTCGAGCTGGCGCGTTTGCGGATGGGGGTGCGCGTCGACCAGCCGGGGGTGCTGCGCTACGACTACCAGACCGCCCAGAACGTGATCGCCGCCGATGAGTCCAAGGTGCACCCCACCACCACATCCCGGCGCTACTACCTGGCCGATGCGGTTTTCCTGGTGGGGCTCGAGGGGGAAGACCAACGCCTCCTGGAGCGCGCGCACCGGGCGCTGAAGAACCCCTCCTGGCCGCTATTTCTGGGTAGAAAGGGCTACCTGCCCAGCCCAGGGGTGTATCTCGAGGACGGCCTGCGCGAGGAGCCTTTGCAGGAAGCCCTCAAGTACCGCTACCTCGGGCGCGATTGGCCGAAGGACGAAGAGGGGAAGGATTGCGAGTCGGTCAGGTGCCTGGTCATGCTGGAAAACTGGGGCTCGAGCGAAGGTTCGCTGCGCATGGATCAGCCGCTGGGCTCCTTTGCGGAACGCCGCTTTGGGGCCCGTTTTGTGGTTCCTCATTGGGTGGAGGTGAAGCGTGTACCTGAGCCGACTCCAGCTTGATCCCCGCTCTAAGCAGGCCCGCACCGACCTGGCCAGCCCCTATGAGCTGCACGCCACCCTGTGCCATGCCTTTGCCGGGCCCAATCAGACCCCAGCGCGCTTTTTGTGGCGGGCTGAGGTAGGAAAAATCCCCATTGTGCTGGTGCAGAGTGCCGGGATGCCGGACTGGGAAAAATTGGTCCAGCGTTTCCCCGGCTACTTTGCCCAGCCCCCAGCCTCCAAACCCATCCCCCTCGAGCACCTCCAGCCTGCCCAGGTGCTGCGCTTTCGCCTACGTGCTAACCCTACTGTGACCAAAAAAGATCCCAACAATCCTGATAGCAAAAAGCGCAAGCGCCACGGTTTGAAAACCCTCGAAGAGCAGCTCGAGTGGCTGCATCGCCAGGGAGCCAAAGGGGGCTTCTCGGTGCTGGGCGCGATGGTGGTTCAGAGCGAGCGGGTGCGCATGTACAAACACGACGGCTCCGGCCCGATTGTGCTTCAGTCGGTGCTGTACGAGGGGCATCTGAAGATCACCGACCTCGAGGCTTTCAAACACACCCTGGCTGCTGGCCTGGGCCACGCCAAAGCCCTGGGTTTTGGCCTGCTTTCCATCGCAAAGGTGTAGCCATGAAGTACGAGACCCGCAACCTCCAGGAACTCCCCAAATTCCGCGATGGGCTCTCGTACCTTTACCTGGAACACGGCCGCCTCGAGCAGCAAGACCAGGCGGTGGCCTACTACAGCCAGGAAGGGGTGGTAGCCATCCCGGCGGCGGCGCTGGGGGTGCTGATGCTGGGCCCTGGCACCTCCATCACCCACGCCGCTATACGCCAGCTAGCCAACAACGGCTGTTCAGTGTTCTGGGTGGGTGAGGAGATGGTGCGCTTCTATGCCAGCGGGATGGGGGAGACCCGCTCCAGCGCCAACCTGATGCGCCAGGTGCGGGCCTGGGCCGACCCCGAGGCCCACCTCGAGGTGGTCAAGCGCCTCTACCGGCTGCGCTTTCCCGAGCCGCTGTCGCCCGAGCTTTCCCTTGAGCAAATCCGGGGCCTGGAAGGGGTGCGGGTGCGCGAGACCTACGCCCGCTGGAGCCGCGAGACCGGCGTGGAGTGGAAGGGCCGCAACTACCAGCGGGGCAACTGGGCCGCCGCCGACCCCATCAACCGCGCCATCTCCGCCGGGGCAGCCTGCCTGTATGGCCTGGCCCACGCCGCCATCCTCTCGGCGGGCTACAGCCCGGCCCTGGGCTTCATCCACACCGGTAAGCAGCTTTCCTTCGTTTACGACGTGGCCGATATCTACAAGGCCGAAACCCTCATACCCACCGCCTTCCGAGTGGTCGCCGAGTCGGACGTGGGCGTCGAACGCCGCGTGCGCCACACCCTGCGCGAACAGCTTAAGGAGGTCAAGCTCCTGGAGCGCATCGTCTCCGACCTGCATAGCCTCTTCGATGCCCTCGAGACCCCCGACCCCTACGCTGCCGACCCCGCAGCACCGGGCGATCTATGGGATCCCGACGGCCCGGTTCCAGGTGGGATAGCCTATGGTAGTGATCGTCCTGGAGAAGGTACCCAAGACCCTGAGGGGTGAGCTCTCGCGCTGGATGCTCGAGGTGAGTACCGGTGTGTTTGTGGGCAGCGTTTCGGCGCTGGTGCGCGACCTGCTCTGGGAAAAGTGCGTCGCCAAAAAAACTGCTGGACGCTGCTGCCTGCTCTACCGCACCAACAACGAACAGGGCTTTGCCATCCGAACCCATGGCGACACCACCCGCACCCTCGTAGACTTTGACGGCCTGACCCTGGTGGCCGTGAAGAATGCCGAGTGGGAGCGTATGCACCAAAAGCGAAGTAGAAAAGCCAAACCAGGGGTGAATCTTGACAATCAGACTCGGGATTCTGACACTTCCGGGGGATCGAGCGGCTAGTTTTGCTGTTAGAATCAAGTGTATTCCCCGCACCCGCGGGGATGAACCGAAAGCACCCTGTCCTCAACGGACCGTTCAACGTATTCCCCGCACCCGCGGGGATGAACCGGCCGATGCCGTGTCCCCCAGCACGGTCAGCAGCGTATTCCCCGCACCCGCGGGGATGAACCGAGCAAACGGGAAAAACGAAAAGAGCAGCGCCGCGTATTCCCCGCACCCGCGGGGATGAACCAGATCCGCCCCACTTATCAATCGGGGCGTCCCCGTATTCCCCGCACCCGCGGGGATGAACCGAATAGTGGCCACAGCCACAGTAGCCACCTGCAGTATTTCCCGCACCCGCGGGGATGAACCGACGTATACTGGACCTACAGGCTAGTGGAGCGGGTATTCCCCGCACCCGCGGGGATGAACCGGGCAGAGCGTCGTTGCACAGCCCAGCGTCGCGTATTCCCCGCACCCGCGGGGATGAACCGAAGTCCCTGAGCCGTTCTTGATTGTCCCGATGAGTATTCCCCGCACCCGCGGGGATGAACCGGTGCCGGATCCGATGTGCTGGGTGTAGAGCTGGTATTCCCCGCACCCGCGGGGATGAACCGAGCGCCTGTACGGCAGCCAGGTGCCCGGCGACGTATTCCCCGCACCCGCGGGGATGAACCGGAAATCCTGTAAATATCCCCTGACTCGCTAACGTATTCCCCGCACCCGCGGGGATGAACCGAGCGTACCCTATCGGCACCGAATGTTTGCGCAGTATTCCCCGCACCCGCGGGGATGAACCGAGGTGACGCATGAGAGAAATACCCATCCGCGTCCGTATTCCCCGCACCCGCGGGGATGAACCGGAAATCCTGTAAATATCCCCTGACTCGCTAACGTATTCCCCGCACCCGCGGGGATGAACCGAGCGTACCCTATCGGCACCGAATGTTTGCGCAGTATTCCCCGCACCCGCGGGGATGAACCGAGGTGACGCATGAGAGAAATACCCATCCGCGTCCGTATTCCCCGCACCCGCGGGGATGAACCGGCGGCCTGCCCCTGGGCCGCCCCCGAGCCTGAGTATTCCCCGCACCCGCGGGGATGAACCGCTCTTGTAGCGCGTTTTGAGCCGCCCGGTACAGTATTCCCCGCACCCGCGGGGATGAACCGAGAAAGCGCAGCACCGGCTTGGGCTCGTCGGAGTATTCCCCGCACCCGCGGGGATGAACCGAACTGCACGAGCGCGAAATGCTCGGGCAGGACGTATTCCCCGCACCCGCGGGGATGAACCGCTCCCTCAGGCCCTCGACTGGTACCCGGTGCGTATTCCCCGCACCCGCGGGGATGAACCGCCCTGGTCGGGCAGGGAGCCCCGCCCTACAACGTATTCCCCGCACCCGCGGGGATGAACCGGGCCATGAGATGCTCGAGCGGCCATGCGCCAGCGTATTCCCCGCACCCGCGGGGATGAACCGTCTTAAGCCTGATCTTCGGCCAGGAGTACGCCGTATTCCCCGCACCCGCGGGGATGAACCGTCCTGTAGCCCTACGTCCAGACCGAGGGTCTTTGTATTCCCCGCACCCGCGGGGATGAACCGGTGGACATCGGCTTCAGCAACCCGGCCCTCGAGGTATTCCCCGCACCCGCGGGGATGAACCGGATGGGGCGAAGTCCCGATCGAGAAGTCGCCCGTATTCCCCGCACCCGCGGGGATGAACCGCTCTGCGCCGCCTCGGGACTTGTGGGGGTTGCCGTATTCCCCGCACCCGCGGGGATGAACCGACGGCCTGACCCTGACCCTCTCCATGCGCGAGGTATTCCCCGCACCCGCGGGGATGAACCGCATGAATATCCGGATTCCCACTTTAGCAGGGGTATTCCCCGCACCCGCGGGGATGAACCGGTCATTCTGGCGCTGGGCCTGGACAGGGCCCTCGTATTCCCCGCACCCGCGGGGATGAACCGTAGCCATCGGCGCGGAGCCCATCGCGAAATGCGTATTCCCCGCACCCGCGGGGATGAACCGGTGCCACCGCAGTACACGTCCAAGACGTGCTGCGTATTCCCCGCACCCGCGGGGATGAACCCTGCGCCCGGTGCTGAGCCGGTTGGCCGTGCGCGTATTCCCCGCACCCGCGGGGATGAACCGCGCAGGGCATCGGCCCAATCGGCGGGGCCCCAGTATTCCCCGCACCCGCGGGGATGAACCGGAGGGAACTGGCATGACCTGGCGGGTAGCGCGCGTATTCCCCGCACCCGCGGGGATGAACCGGGTCTCAGACGTACCACCAGGGGGGTAGAGGAGTATTCCCCGCACCCGCGGGGATGAACCGCTGAGGATGCCGCCACACGGTATCAGGCCACAGTATTCCCCGCACCCGCGGGGATGAACCGCCGCGCAGGTTGTGCAAGGCTTGCTTGGTGAAGTATTCCCCGCACCCGCGGGGATGAACCGTGAAGCGTCCTTTTTTGTCACGCTTGGGCAGTGTATTCCCCGCACCCGCGGGGATGAACCGTGCTGAACCGGATGACCGGGCCCGCCTCGAGCGTATTCCCCGCACCCGCGGGGATGAACCGTACTCGAGCACGTCTAGCCCCCTAGATGATGCCGTATTCCCCGCACCCGCGGGGATGAACCGTAGGGCGGCCCCTTCGTCCCCCAGCGCTCGTAGTATTCCCCGCACCCGCGGGGATGAACCGGAAAACGATCACACCAAGGACATGGAGCGCTACGTATTCCCCGCACCCGCGGGGATGAACCGGTCAGGTAGGGAAGCCCGTCTTTTGCCCTCGGCGTATTCCCCGCACCCGCGGGGATGAACCGTGGACATTACACAATGGCGCGCTACCATGTAATGTATTCCCCGCACCCGCGGGGATGAACCGGGCCACCTGCCGTTCAAAGATGGTGGCCGTCGTATTCCCCGCACCCGCGGGGATGAACCGTAGGGTTCAATCCCCCTTCCCCCGGGCCCACGCGTATTCCCCGCACCCGCGGGGATGAACCGGTGGGCTCACTTCCCTTTTCCCATGTCGCCCCGTATTCCCCGCACCCGCGGGGATGAACCGGTCAAGCTGCCGCCTGAGCTTGTGCGTCGGGTGTATTCCCCGCACCCGCGGGGATGAACCGCTTTTCGATGCTGCAATCGCCGCTGCTGGCCGGTATTCCCCGCACCCGCGGGGATGAACCGACACTCGGTGACGCCGAAGTGCGTTTCGTTGTGTATTCCCCGCACCCGCGGGGATGAACCGGTAGGCCTGCATATAGCCGATGGCGCGGTGGAGTATTCCCCGCACCCGCGGGGATGAACCGACATTGTGTCCATACTCCCGGCCACCAGTGGTATTCCCCGCACCCGCGGGGATGAACCGTCCCTGGTTTTTGCTTTCTCCCCAAGAGACTCGTATTCCCCGCACCCGCGGGGATGAACCGCCCCACCCCCGCGATTCGGCGAACGATGTATCGTATTCCCCGCACCCGCGGGGATGAACCGAGCAGAGGCTGCCCGCCCAGGCCTGGGGGCCGTATTCCCCGCACCCGCGGGGATGAACCGCTTTGAGCGCAACCAGGCTTTGGCCTTTTCCCCGTATTCCCCGCACCCGCGGGGATGAACCGATGGCGTAGTCGTATAGCGGCCATGCGTTGGTGTATTCCCCGCACCCGCGGGGATGAACCGACATGGTCGACGCAGCGGCATACGCATTTCATGTATTCCCCGCACCCGCGGGGATGAACCGACCCGCACCTGGACGGTGCGGGTCAACCACCGGTATTCCCCGCACCCGCGGGGATGAACCGCTCAGCTTGGGGGTAACCGCACCCAGCCCCAGGTATTCCCCGCACCCGCGGGGATGAACCGTATATGGCCTGCGACAACATCAATGCGGCAGTCGTATTCCCCGCACCCGCGGGGATGAACCGGGCAAGAAGCGGCCATGGAATGGGGCCCTGAAGTATTCCCCGCACCCGCGGGGATGAACCGGCGGCCATCGTGCGGCGCGCAAAATCCGAGGGGTATTCCCCGCACCCGCGGGGATGAACCGGATTGCAAAGGCTTCTGTGGTGGAAGACAAGCGTATTCCCCGCACCCGCGGGGATGAACCGACAGATACTTCGTATCTGTCTCCTACACATGAGTATTCCCCGCACCCGCGGGGATGAACCGGCACCCCGCAGATCACGGGAGCCATCCACAGTGTATTCCCCGCACCCGCGGGGATGAACCGACCGATATTTGCTCAGCGTTTGAACAGTTCGAGTATTCCCCGCACCCGCGGGGATGAACCGCTATGGGAGAAGGACAGAAGTTGGAACCACATGTATTCCCCGCACCCGCGGGGATGAACCGGCGTGGGCACCAGAACAAAGCGGCCCGACTCCGTATTCCCCGCACCCGCGGGGATGAACCGCGATGCCCCCGCACTGAGCGTGGACGACATCGGTATTCCCCGCACCCGCGGGGATGAACCGTTCGATGGCAACTACTTTGAGACTGGGTTCTGGTATTCCCCGCACCCGCGGGGATGAACCGTTGAGCGCCCACCCCTGCTCGTTGCCCACCGCGTATTCCCCGCACCCGCGGGGATGAACGGAAATGAAGCCTTTGTTGGTTACGTACCTGCGCGGCTTTCAGCTAGCACCTTCTGCCACGCATCCCGGAGCCACTCCTGGGGAGTAAGCAGCCGAACTGTACTCAGCAAATCCCAGTCGTTATTTTTGCGGGCAATCTCCACCATTTGCGGCCAGAGCCGCTCAAAGTCCTCGCGGGTATAGCGGCCTTCCCGGTACAAGATGTACATTTCGTCGTACAGTTCGGATATCGGGTGGGGAGCCATAACTACCTCAAGCTGTTCAGAAACCAGTCTTCGGGTTCAACATACGCACCGCATTAAGTGCCTCGTAATCTCCGCCAGAAGCCTCGATTGGTTACAGCCAGAGCTGCTCAAACTCTTCCTATGTATAACAGCCATCGCGCCAAAACGAATAGATGGTGGTCGTTCAGGGTTGCGACGGCTGGCTTGTTAGTTGTCACGTAAACTCCCGGGCACTCCCTACATTATAGCAAACCAGGAGGGGTCGAAGCTCCTGAGCTGCGCACAGGCGTATTGTTAGGTTGCCGGCTGTTTGGAAAACCACTCGAGTTACCACTGAGCGGTTTGCGGTATGGTAGAACCCATATGTTTCGCTCGAGCCGCACCCCCACCGGCGGAGGGGTTTTTTTGGAGATGGACAGGGCCAAGGCCGAGGCCCGCGCCCAGGGCCTCGAGGTGGTGGATCTCTCGATTGGGGCGTCCGACCTGCCCCCGCCCCCAGAGGCCCTGGAGGCCCTCAAACAGGCCATAGACGACCCCTCGAGCTACGGCTACTGCCTCAAGTCGGGCACCCTGCCCTTCCTCGAGGCCGCCACCGACTGGTACTTCCGGCGCTACGGGGTGCAGCTCGACCCCCGGCGCGAGGCCCTGAGCCTGATTGGCTCGCAGGAGGGACTGGCCCATCTGCTGATGGCCGTGGCCGACCCCGGCGAGGTTCTGCTGATGTGCGATGTGGCCTACCCCTCCTATTTTGGAGCGGCCAAGGTGGCGGGCCTCGAGGTTCACCTGATGCCGCTGGGCGAGCACCTGTTGCCCGACCTGGGGGTCGTGCCGGAGGCGGTGGCCCGGCGGGCTAAGGCGCTGCTGCTCAACTACCCCAACAACCCCACCGCGGCCCTGGCCTCGGAGGAATTTTTTGCGGAGGCGCTCGAGTTCTGCCGCCGCTACGACCTGCTGCTCATCCACGACAACCCCTACCTCGACCAGGCCTTGAAACCCACCCCCTCGCCCCTGGCCCTGCCGGGGGGGCGGGAGCGGGTGGTGGAGCTTTTTAGCTTCTCCAAAAGCTACCACCTGGCCGGTTTCCGGCTGGGTTTTGCCCTGGGCAACGCCGAGGCCATCGCCAGCCTGGAAGCCCTCAAAGCCCCCATTGACTTCAACCAGTACCTGGGCATCCAGCGCATGGGCATGGCCGCGCTGGCTGTACCCCAGGCCCGCCTGCAGGCCGACGCCCAGACCTGGGCCCGCCGCCGGGCAGCCATGGTGGAGGCCCTGGCCCAGCAGGGCTGGGCGGTGCCGCTCCCCGAGGCCGGGATGTATTTGTGGGCCCGGTTGCCCTCCAGCCTGGCCCTGGACGACCTGGCCTTTGCCAAAGCCCTGGTGGCCCAGACCGGCGTGGCCCTTGCGCCGGGGCGGGCCTTTGGGCCGGGTGGGATGGGGTACGTGCGCTTTGCCCTGGTGCAGCCCGAGGCGGTGCTGCGCCGGGCGGCCCAGCAGATCGGGGCCTTCATGCGCAGTGTGGTTACAGATTGAAGCAGCTAGACCTGAACGCCCAGGGGCCCGCTCAGCAGTTGCAGGGCGGCCTCCTCGGGGGTGAGTTCGCCCCGGGCTACCCGGGCGATGAGGGCCTGGCCTTCCTGGGTTTTGCGGCGGCCCCACTCCTGGATCACGCTCTCCACCTCGAAGCGGGCGCGCTCGAGCCGGTGAGCCTCGAGCAGGTTGTGTTGCTGCAAGTGCTGGTGGTGGGCCTCGAGGGCCTCGAACAGCTCCGCGATGCCCTCGGCCTTGGGGGCGATGGCGGTGAGCACCGGCGGCTTCCAGCCCGCCGGGCGGGGGGCGGCCAGCTCCAGGGTGGTTTTAAGCTCCTGCACGATGCGCTCGCCGCCCGGCAGGTCGAACTTGTTGACCACGAACACGTCGGCGATCTCCATCACCCCGGCCTTGAAGGCCTGTACCGCGTCGCCAGCCGCAGGGGTCAGAATCAGCACGGTGGTGTCGGCCACGCGGGCGATGTCCACCTCGCTCTGCCCCACCCCCACCGTCTCCACGAAGATGCGGTCGAAGCCAAAGGCCTCCAGAAGCGTCAGGCTGGCCACGGTGGCCCCGGCCAGCCCGCCCAAAGCCCCCCGGCTGGCCAGCGAGCGGATGTAGACCTGCTTATCCTGGTGGTGGCGCATCATGCGGATGCGGTCGCCCAGGATGGCCCCGCCGGTGAAGGGGCTGCTGGGATCCACCGCCAGCACCGCCACCCGCTCGCCCCGCCGCCGGGCCTCCTCGATCAGCCGGTCGGTGAGGGTGCTTTTGCCGGCTCCAGGGCTGCCGGTCAGGCCCACCACTTTAGCCTGGCCGCGCCCCCGCAGTTGCCGCAGCAAGGCCTGCCCTTCGGGGTAGCCCGACTCCACCAGGGTGATGGCCCGGGCCAGGGCCCGCACGTCCTGGGCCAGAAAGCGCTCGTAGAGGTTCATGGGGCTAGTGTATCGCGGCCAGGCCCCTACAGCAGGGCGATGCAGGCCACCTCCACCTTCACGTCGCGGGGCAGGCGGGCCACCTGCACGGTGGCCCGGGCCGGGAAGGGCTCGCGCACGTACTCGGCATAGACCTTGTTAAAGGCCGGAAAGTCGTTCATATCGGCCAGGTAGCAGGTGGTCTGCACTATCTTGGCATACGAGCTTCCGGCGGCCTCGAGCACCGCCCCTAAGTTTTTCATGACCTGATGGGTCTGGGCCTCCACATCCCCCGCGACCAGCTCGCCGGAGGAGGTGAGGGGAATCTGGCCTGAGCAAAACACCAACCCACCGGCCACGATGGCCTGGCTGTAGGGACCGATGGCCTGAGGGGCTTGATCGGTTTGTACGCGCTGCTGACTCATACCCACAGCTTATACCACAAGCCGGGTGGGTTAGCCCTGGGAGGTGGTGCTAGAGGCCCCGGCAGCGGCGGGCGGGGCGGTGATGGTGGCGCTGGACTGCTGGGTGTGGAGGCCCAGGTGGGCCAGGGGGGCGTTGGACTCGAGGTCGGCAGCCATGACCAGGTAGTCCATGTCGGCCAGGGTCCATAGCTGCACCCCGTGGGCCTGGGCCAGCTCGCTGAACGAGGCGCCCTGGGGTTGGTCGAGCAGAATCAAAACAACGCCCTCGGCCCGGTGGGCTTGCCTGGCGCTTAACACGTCCTGCAAGGCGCTGTCCAGGGCCGACAGGTGAGAGAGTACCTGGAATATATACCGGGTTCCTACGGGCGAGCGGGCCAGGAGATAGTTCTGGTCTGGGGTTGGCGAGGCCACCCAGGAGGGGCATCGGTTCAAAAGACCAGCCACCATGCGCAAAAATGGTCTTGGCTCAATTCGAATGGCATCCGATGCTGGCATAAGCAACCCGTATACCCAATCATGCTATAGGCCAGGGTCATTAAGCAACTGAAAGGAAGGCCCAGGAAAACTCAGACAGTTCTTGGGCTTTGCTTCACTTTTTCCTCATGTAAGGGGCGGGCCTGTGGATAACTTTGTGGATAACCCGGCCTGGCCTGTGGATAACTTTGTGGGTATCTGGGTGTTTCCCAGAAGGAGGCAGGGGTTTTATTCGTTTGGGACGGGATATTTTTCAAAAGCCCAAATGTGAAACGGTTGTCAATTCATGCGGCTTGCATTAGAGGTGCTTCACCCAGAAGACCATGGGTTTGGGGGTCTCCTGGGGCTGGCCGAGGTCGCGCCAGGTGAACTGGCAGACCAGGTCGGGGCGCTTGCTAAACCCCCGCCGCTGCCAGAAGGCGTCCAGCGGCACGTAATCGGCGGGTCTGAGGGGGTGCTCGGCGGGGCGTTCGACGGCGCAGAAGGTGGCCCGGCGGTAGCCGAGCTCGAGGGCCCGCGCCTCCCGGTGATGAAAAAAGGCCACCCCCAGCCCCCGGCCCCGATACGCGGGCTCCAGCACCGACTCCCCGAAGTAGTACCAGTCCTGGGGATTCAGCCCGGCCTTTATGAAGGGTTCCCGGAACTCGACCTCGGCCTGGGCAAGGGGCAGGGCGGTGGAGGCCCCCACCACCCGCTCGCCGTCCCGCACCACCACCAGGGTGCTCTCGGGGAGGTTCATAAACTTGGCTAGGTAGTGCGTCTCGTACTCGAGGCTCCCCTCGTACAGATAGGGCCACTCCCGAAAAACCGCCATGCGCAGGCGGGCCAGCTCGGGGATGAAGGGGGCCACCTCGGCACCGGAGAAAACATCCACGCGCAGGTTCATGCTTTTCAGCATAAACAGGGGGCCGGCCCGGTACAATCTAGCAATGATTCTCTCCGCCGATCCCCCTGCCCACGCGCTGCTCATCGACAGCCGCTCCCCGGCTGAGTACGCCCAGGGCCACCTCGAGGGCGCCATCAACCTCGACCTGTCGGGCTTTCGCGGGCGCTTGCGCAGCGAGGAAGAGCTAGCGCAGCTCGAGCAAGCCCTGGCCGATCTCAACGGCCGCATCGGGGCGGGCCCCCACCGCCCGGTGGTGGTCTACGACCTGGGCTTCAACACCCGCCTGACCAAAACCGCTTTCATGCTGGCCTTGGGGGGCCTCGAGGTCTACCTGTGGCCGCAAGGATGGGAACCTCGAGCCACCCAGCAGACCCCAGCCCAGCCGGTGGCCGGTGAGCCTTGGGCCCGGCTCAACCGCGAGATCCTGCTCACCGCTGACGAAATCCTGGCCGGTCTGCCGTATCCTCTGCTGGACGTGCGCGAGCCCCAAGAGTTTGCCACCGCCCGGATTCCCGGGGCCAAAAACATTCCGCTCGGAGCGTTCGGCCCGGACAACGCCGGGGCCCTGGGTCTTTTGGCCGGCCAGGCGGTGGGGGTGCACTGCCGCAGCGGGGCCCGCAGCGCCAGCGCGTTCTGGCTCCTGCGCCAGCAGGGGGTGCAGGCCCGCAACTACCTGGGCAGCATGCTCGAGTGGGAGGCCGAGGCCGACCTGCCGGTAGAACGTTCCTGAGGCCCTTGCCAGAATTTGCCTGTAGGCTGTAGGGCATGAAGGTGTATGGCTTGGCTGTAGGCCCTTTGCAGGAAAACACCTATCTGTTGGTGGCCGAGGACGGACGGGGGGTTATCGTAGACCCCGGCGACGAGCCCGGGCGCATCCTGGCCGAGGTGCAGCGGGTGGGTTTAAAGCCGGAGGCGATTTTGCTCACCCATGCGCATTTCGACCACGTGGGGGCGGTGGCCCCGCTGGTAGAAGCTTTGCGGCTACCGGTCTACCTGCACCCAGCCGACCTGCCGCTCTACCGCAGCGCAGCTTTGAGTGCGGCCCGCTGGGGTCTCTCCATTCCCCAGCCGCCCGAACCCATCGAGCCCCTGGCCGAGGGGCAGACCCTGGATTTTGGCCTGGGCCTCGAGGTGCTGTTTCTGCCCGGGCATGCCCCAGGGCATGTGGGCTTCTACCGGCCCGGCCACCTGGTGAGCGGGGATGTGCTCTTCCGTGGGGGCATCGGCCGCTACGACCTGCCCGGCAGCGACCCCCAGGCGTTGTTGGCCTCGCTCCAGCGAGTCGTCCAACTGCCGCCCGAAACGGTGGTCTACCCCGGGCATGGCCCCACCACCACCCTTGCAGAGGAGCTGGCGAGTAACCCTTACCTGGCAGGCTGAGCCGGGTCAGCGCAGGGCCCGCCCGGCCAGCAGCACCGCCAGCAGCGAGACCCCCAGGGCCACCTCGAGGCCCCACAGGGGGCTTTGCCCGATGAAGGGCGGGTAGACCAGGCCTGCGACCGTCCCACCCAGGTAGAACGCCGCCACATAGGTGCCGCTCACCCCACTGCCGCCCCGCCCCGAGGCCCCACCGGCGATGGCCTGGGCGGTGAAGATGCCCGCCATCATGGCCACAAACCCCACCAGAATCCACAAAGGCTGGTCGGGCAACTGCGCCAGCAGGCCCAGGGTGACCAGGCCAAAGGCCAGCCGGAAGGCCCGCACCTCGCCCAGCCGCCTGACCAGCGCCCCGGCCAGGGCGCTGCCGGGGATGCCGGCCAGGTAGGCGAAAAATATCCCCCCAATCTGGGCCTGCGATAGCCCCAGGGCCTCGAGGCGGTAGGGCAGCAGGTTGGTCACAAAAAAGTTCAGAAACAGCAGAATGAAGCCCAGGGTGTACAGGGGCCAGGCCCGCAGGGTGTACTGGGGTGCGGGCAGGGCCAGGCGGTCGCGCGTGCGCAGCACCGCCCAGGCGATGACGGCCACCGGAAGGGCCAGCAAGACCATGGCCCAGCGCTCACCAAACCACTCGGCAAACAGTCCCCCCAGCCCCCGCCCCAGGCCCCCGCCCAGCACATTGCCGGCCACCCAGAACCCGGCCATCTGGGCGTGCTTGCGGGGATACAGCCGGGGCAGCAGGGCCAGCGAAAGCCCTGGAACGGCTGCCGCAAAGGCCCCCTGCAGGGTTCGGCAGAGCGTCCAGATTTCTAGGCTGGGCGCCAGCCCGGCCAGCACGCCAAACAGACCCACCCCCAGCAGCCCGCCGCCCATCACCATACCCGCCGGCAGGCGGAGGCGCGGCACCAGCGGTGAGAGCAGCACCAGCAGCACAAAGGGCAGGCTGATGCCCAAATGGGCGCTGCCGGGCGGGGTGCCGAACAGGCGTTCCAGGCCGGGGAGCATGGGCACCACCGCATACAGCGCTACGTAAAGCAGCGCGCCCGATGGAAGCAAGGCCCAGGCCACGCCTAAAGCATATCCGGTTCTGCCGGGGCGGGGGGCCTGGATGTAACGCCGATCTATGTTTTAACGCTCATTCCTGTGGCATCCGGCCCGGAGGTTTTTCTACAATAGCCCCATGTGGCAGCCGCTCGAACCGGTTGGATCCTGGCTCCACCGGCTGTATTGGCGTATGACCGTATTCGGAGGGGGGGCCCTGGCGCTAACCCAGTTTGTGGTGGGCACCGACACAGCCCGGTGGGTGTCCCTGATCTACCTTGGAACCATCCCCATCATACTGTCGCTAACCCAGCGCTACCCGCAGCCAGCGCTCATTACGCACCTGGGGATAACCCTGGGGCTGCTGGTCTGGGCGGTGCAGCAGCCGGAGGCGGTCGTGCCTGGCTGGAATCAGGAGGTGATGTTTTACGCGGTCGCCACCCTGGCCACCCTGGGCCTGACCGCGCTGGCCTTGTTTGGAGGGCCCTGGGTAATGCTGGGGAGCCTGATTGGTTTGGTGGCGCTGCTACCCCATCCCGAGTCGGGGCCTTACTGGGTGGTGTGGCCGCTGTGGGCCCTGGGGGGTTTGGTGGGGGTGGCGCTTTTCCAGGCTGTGCGCAACCTCGAGGTCACCCAGCGGGAGCTATCCCAGGTGGCCCTCTTCGACCGCCAGACCGGCCTGAGCACGCGCCTGGCCCTCGAGGTCGACTACGAACGCTACCAGGCCCTGGCCAGCCGCAGCGACCAGCCGCTGCTGTTCTCCTACTGGCTGCTCCCGGAGACCGGCCAGAACCTCCAGCTTTTGCAGGAGCTGGGGCAGATTATGCGCGAAGCGGTGCGGCAGGGGGATGGGCTATACCGCATGGATGATCACCTGTTTTGCGGCCTGCACATTGGACTGGTGAGCGGGCACGAGCTGACCGAGCGCCTGAGCCAGCGGTTCGCCAACGCCCGGGTGGTCTGGGTGGCCTGCAACGGCCTGACCCTGGAGGAGGCCCTGCGCCAGGCCCAGGAGCTGCTGTATCGAAGCCACCGGCGGCCCCAGCAAATCCACACCGGGATGCCCAGGGCCTAGCGGTTTTAGGCGACTGCGCGGCGGGTTCCCCGGAACAGCACCCCGTAGGGGTTGGAGGATGCCACCGGCCCCGCGCCTTCGGGTAATCTGGGCGGGATGTGGGTCTTGAAGGTTGCCCTGCCCTTGCCGCTCGAGCCGATGACCTACCTGCCCCCGCACGCCGACCCTCGAGCGGAGGTGCTGGGCTACCGGGTGGTGGTGCCCTGGCGCGGCGAGCTGCGGGTGGGCGTGGTGGTTGGGCGCGAAGAAGCTCCCCAGAAAGCCTTTGCGCTGCGGGAGGCCCTGGCCTACCTCGACGCGCAGCCCTGGCTGAACCCTGCAGCCCTCGAGTTTCTATTGTCCGCCGCCCGCGACAGCTTTTGTGCGGTGGGCGTTTTGCTCAACGACCTGCTGCCCTTCCTCGAGCCCCCCCTTACCCACCGGGTGCGGCTTGTGCCCGGGGCCGACCCGGCGGTGCTACCCGGAGGCCTGGAAGCCCTGGCCGCAGGCTGGCAGGAGGCCCAGGGCCTCGATCCCAAGCTGCTGGATTTTTTGCGTGAGGCCGGGGTTTTGCAGGAGGAGGTGGCTGAGCGGCGCACCCCGGCCCAGGCCCTGGTGGTGTTGCGCGAACCCGCGGAGGGCCTGAGCGAGAAGGCTAAAGCGGCCTGGTATGCCCTGCGCGACCTGCGCCAGGTGGAGAGCATGGCCGCGCTGGCTCGAGCCGCCGGGGTGGGGGTGGGGGTGGTGAAGGGCCTGCTCGAGAAGGGCTATATCGGGTTTGTGGAGGTAACGCCGGCCCTCGAGGCCGTTGCGGCGCGCGCGCTCGAGCCCCTGGAACTGCCCCTGTCGCCGGTGCGGCTGCAGGGGGGGCGGCTGTTGGAGCGGCTGCGGGCCCTGGCGGGCCTGGTGCAAAAGGGCCCGGCCCTGCTGCTCTTTCCCGAGGTCTCGCTGCTCAAAAAATGCCAGCCCTTCTTCCCCGAGGCCGCCGTTTTACACGGCGAGATGAAAGCCGAGGAGCGCCGCTTGGTGTGGGGAAGGCTTATTCAGGGGGCGGCCAGGTGGGTGCTGGCGACCTATCAGGGGCTCTTGCTTCCGCTCGACTGGGAACGCATCGTGGTGGTGGAGGAGGCCGCCGAGGCCTACAAGCTTCCGGGGGGCTCGAGGGCCTTCGTGCCCCGGCTGGCCCGGCTGCGGGCCCAGGGGCTGGGGGTGCCCATCCACTACTGCTCGAGCGTCAACAGCCTGGAGGTCTGGGACGAACCATCCTACCTGCTGCCCCCGCCCCACCCGCGGCTGCACCTGCTGGATCTGCACCAGGAGCGGGGCTGGCCCCTGACCGGAGCCGCCATCGCCCTGTTGCAGCAGGTGCAGGAGAAAAAGCGCCAGGCCATTGTGCTCTCGGCCCGGCGGGGCTATAGCGCAGTGCTGCGCTGCAAGCAGTGCGACTGGAAGGCTATGTGCCCCAACTGCGCCCTGCCCCTGCGCTACCACAAGAGCGGGCGGCTGGGCCTCTTGCAATGCCACCAGTGCGGCCACGAGGAGAAAGCGCCCGAGCTATGCCCTAGCTGCCAGTCCGACGTTTTCGACCCCAGGGGGCCGGGGGTGGAGTGGCTTGTGGAGGCCCTGGGGCGGTACCTTCCCAGCCTGCCCCGCTACCGCTACACCGCCGAGGCCAAAGACGACCTGCGCCCCTTGCTGGCTGGCGAGCCGGGGGTGCTGGTGGGCACCACCGCCATTCTGCGGGGGCCGGTGCTGCCCGAGCTGGCGCTGGTGCTGCTGCCCTATGCCGATGGGTTTGTCCTCGAGACCGACTTTCGGGCGGTTGAGCGCTACCACCGGCTTTTGTGGCAGCTCACCGACCTGCACCCCCAGCGCCGCCCGCTGCTGGTGTTGCAGACCTTTGAGCCGGGGCACGCCGCCCACCGGGCGCTCCAGGCCGCCAGCCCCCAGGGCTTTATGGAGGTTGAGTTGGCCCTGCGCCGCACCCTGGGTTACCCCCCGGCCAGCCGGATGGTGAAGCTCGAGGTGGCCCACCCCAAGGAGCCGGTGGCCCGCGATGCCATCTTTCGCTTAGCCCAGCTTCTCCAGGCCAGCGCCGAGCCAGGCGAGCTGCTGGGCCCGGCCCCGGCCCCTGTGGCCCGTCTGCGGGGCCAGTACGTGTTTCACCTGCTGCTCAAAAGCTCCGAAGAGCGAGTCCGGGCCCTGATGGCGAACCTGCCCCCGGTGCGCGGCGCGCGGCTCAGGATAGACCCCGATCCGCAAAGCTTTGTGGGACTGCTGGAGGACTGATGCAAGGCATGGGTTTCGCCATCCGCCCCTATGAGCCGGCCGATCTGCCGCAGCTTTACCGGGTCTGTTTGCTAACCGGCGACAGCGGGGCCGATGCCAGCGGGTTATACCGGGATGCCAGCCTGCTGGGCCACTTCTACGCGGCCCCTTACGCCGTTCACGAGCCCGACCTGGTTTTTGTGCTCACCGACCTCGAGGGGGTGTGCGGCTACGTGCTGGGCTGCTGCGACTCCCTCGAGTTCGCGGCCTGGATGGAGAGCGTGTGGCTACCGCCCCTGCGACAGAAGTACCCCCTGCCGCTCGAGGCCGATACCTCCAGGGATGCCGCCATGATCCGCCTGATTCACAAAGGCTATGTGCCCTCGAGCCTGGCCGATACCTACCCGGCCCACCTGCACATCGACCTGCTGCCCAGGGCCCAGGGGCAGGGGCAGGGCCGCAAGCTGATGGAGGTGTTTCTGGAGCGCCTGCGCCGGCTGGGGGTGCCGGGCGTGCACCTGGGGGTGGGCCGGCGCAACCTGGGCGCGGTGGCCTTCTACGAGCGGATGGGGTTTACGCGCCTGCAGACCTTTTCCTGGGGCTACGAGTACGGCTTGAAGCTTTAGCGCCGCAAGCCCAGCTAACCGGCGGCGATGAGGGCGATGGCCGCCAGCGAAAGCACCACCCCCATCACCTGGCCCTGGCCCAGCCGTTCTCGCAGCAGCGCCCAGGCCAGCACAGTGGTAAAGGCGGGGTATAGCGAGGAGATCACGGCGGCCACGTCCAGCCGCCCGGTCTGGGCCGCGACCAGAAAAAGCAGGTTGCCCCCGGCGTCCAGGAGTCCGGCCAGGCCCACCAGACCCAGGCTGGTGACCAGCCTGGCCTCCCGCCGCAAGAGACCCAGCCCCCCCACCAGCCCGAGCATCAGGGTGGTGGCGGTGAGCTTGGCCAGGGCCGAGGGCCAGAACAGGCCCTCTACCTGGTGAATCAGGGTGAAATACCCCCCAAACCCCAGACCCGCCAGGAAGGCGTAGATCAGCCCCCTCGAGGGGCCAGAAGCACCATCGGGACGCGCCGCCAGCCAGACGCCCAGCAGACCCACCCCAAAGCCCAGGAGCTGGGATGGCGTGGGATGGCCCTCGAGCACAAACCCCACCAGGGCCGCCAGCCCGGCCCCCACCACCCCGGCCACGGGGGCCGCCAGCCCCATCTGCCCGGCCTCGAAAGCCCGGTACAGAAACACCAGCCCTGCACAGCCCGCCAGCCCTGCGCCCAGGCTCCAGGGCACATCCTGCGCCTGAAAGGCCTCCCCGCGCAGCAGGGCCAGCAGAGTAAAAAGCAGCAAACCGGTGGCATGCACCAGCAAAGCAATCAGGTAGGGGTTGAGCCGGCGGGCCGCCACCCCTCCGCTAAAGTCGCCTGCGCCCCACGAGATGGCCGAAAGCAGCGCAAAAGAAACCGCGAGCAGTTCGGGACTCATGAGCGCCAGCATACGCTATGGCTGGGCAGCAAATGAGCTTTCTGGTCTTGAGCCTAAAGCCTGGGGCCCTTAGCCTATAGCCAGTGCGTCTGTTGCGCTTGCGGCAAAAAAACTTCCGAAACCTTTTCACCCCAGTTTTCGCGCCGGGGCCGGGCCTGACCACCGTGGTGGGGGGGAATGCCCAGGGCAAGACCAACCTGCTCGAGGCCATCGAGCTGGCCCTGGGTGGTGAGCTACGCAATGGCCTGGCCGAACGCATCGCCTTCGGCCAGGGAGAGGCCTGGCTACATGCCGAGATCGAGACCCAGTTTGGCAACAGCCGCCTGGAGGTAAAGCTGAGCCGCGAAGGCCGCGAGCACCGGCTCAACGAGGCCCCGGCCTCGCTGCGGGAGCTGGCCCAGCTGCCCGGTGCGGTGCTGCTGGGCCCCGACGACCTCGAGCTGGTGCTGGGCCCCCCGGAGGAACGCCGCCGGTTTCTGGATGTGCTGCTCTCACGCTTCTCGGCCCGCTACCGCTCAATGCTCAGCCAGTACAACCGGGCTTTGCAGCAGCGCAATGCCGTGCTAAAGAGTGGCTTTCGTCCGACCTCCAGGGGACAGGGCGAGGGTGCACCCAGCTCAACAAGGGCCTCCATCGGCATCTGGAACCATGAACTGGTCAAGTATGGCAGCGAAATTCTTAGCCTGCGCCGCCGAATGCTGGCCAAGCTCACCCCCCTGGCCCGCGAGGCCTACCGCGAGCTGGCTCCGGGCGAACTGAACCTGGAGCTGTCTGAGACCACCGACCCGGATCGCTTTTTGCAAACCCTGGAGGATAACCTGCAAGACGACCTCCAGCGCGGGGCCACCAGCGTGGGGCCCCACCGCGATGATCTGGTTATTCTGCTCGAAGGGCGCGAGGCCGCCCGCTTTGGTAGCCGGGGCGAGTGCCGTAGCATCGCGCTGGCCCTCCGCCTGGCCGAACACCGCCTGCTCTGGCAACACTACGAGGAGGCCCCACTGCTGCTGGTAGACGAGTGGCACAGCGAGCTGGACAACCGCCGGCGCGGGGCCTTGCTGGCTTATGCCCAGAGCCTGCCACAGGCCATCCTGGCCGGCCTGGAAACCCCCGGCACCGGGGCCGTGATCGAGATTGAAGCCGGGGTGTGGAGCGTATGAAGCCCGGGAGAGAAATAGATGCTTCATCGATCCAGGAGGCCCGGCGCGGGCTGGCCTGGGCCCTGCTGCTGGGCCTGGCCATCCTGGCTGTAATTGTGGTGGTGTTTATGGGCTTTGTGTTGGTGCGCCTGCTACCCTACGCCGAGGTTCTGGCGACCTCGAGCGGGCCTGTGACCCTGCCTTCGGGCGAGCGCCTGCACCCCTCCTGGCTGCGCGTGGCGGTTGCAACGTTTGCTGTCGCGCTGGGACTGGGCCTGGCCTCGCTCTGGGGTTTGGTCTGGCTGCGGCGGGTCTGGGCCAGGCCCCTGCCGGCTGCCAGCAAGAAGGCCCAGAAGAAACCCAAAAATAAACGCAAACGCTGAAAGACCCCCCTAGGCCAGGAGCAGCCGCAGGCCCCCCAGCAGGGCCAGCAAGAGCGCCATCCACTCGAAGGTGCTTTGCGGGATGTGGTTTAGCAGCCGGCGGCCTGCCAGGGCCCCCAGCACCACCGCGGGGGTTAGCCACAGGTTAAAGGCAAGCGACTCCCAGGTGATAAGGCCCAGGCCTACCGCAAAAGGCACCTTGAACAGGTTGACCACCAGGAAATACCAGGCGATGCTGCCCACCACCTCGAGCTTCCCCATCCGCATAGCCAGCATATAGATGAGCACAAAAGGCCCTGCCGCGTTGGCTACCATGGTGGTAAAACCAGCCGCCACGCCCATGCTGAGCGCAAAGGCGGGGTGGCGGGAAACCATCACGTCGTTTAGATTGCGGGCCTTGCGGTATAGCTGATACAGGGTCATGCCGGCCACAATGGCCCCGATCACCCGCTGCACCTGCGCGTCGTTGCTAAAGTAAAGCATCAATGTGCCCAGGCCCACCCCCACCGCTGTCCAGGGGAAAATTCGCATGAGCGCTTGCCAGCGCACGTTGTTGCGCAGCATGCTGACAGCGATAAAGTCGGCGCAGATCAGCACCGGTAGCAAAGCGCCGGTGGCCTCGCGCGCCGGAATAATGCTGGCGAATAAAACCACGGCAATGGTCACCGCACCCGATAGACCGGCCTTGGAAGCACCCACCAGCCAGGCGGCCAGCAGGGCCACCGCCCAGGACTGGGGGCTGAGTTCCACACCGCTACCATACCCTGGCCTGGCCCATTGGTGGGCTGGGTAGTAGCCAAGGGAGGGGCTTTTGCCTAGCCTGTAGTGAGGGATGTCCAAGGCTCGTTCATCTGCCGAGATTGTCGCCCAAATTTTGCGCCAGAAAGGGCTGAGCAGCGGGGTTCGGCGAGGCCAGGCCCTGGCGCTGTGGCCCGAGATTGCCGGGCCGGCCCTGAGCGAGCTCACCGAGGCGGAGCGCCTGGAAGACGGGGTGCTGTTCGTGCGGGTGGTCGATGCGGTGGTGGCCCACCAGCTTACCTACCTGCGGGAGGAGTTCCTCAGGCGCTACCAGGAGAAGCAGCCCGGACTGGTACAGGAGCTGCGCTTCTTGGTGGGAGCCGAGAAAAAAGCCAGGCCCAAAGAAAAGCCAAAAACCCTACCCAGGCTAGACCCCAAAGAAGAAGCCCGGCTGCAAGAGTTGGCCAAGCGCTCCCCGCAAGACCTCCAGGGGGTGATTCTCCGGGCTGGCAGGGCCATACTGCAAAGGCAGAAAGGCAACCCTCACCCGCCATGCCCCATCTGCGGCGCGCCCAGTCCGGTGCATCCTTGCAAATCCTGCCAGAGGCTGCTGGATGCGCCTACTGTGCAACGCGAGGCAACACACCTGACCCGTTTTCCCCTACGAGCGCGCCTCGAGGGCGAGCCCCTGCAGGCCGCTCGCTACCTGGCCCAGCAGAAGCTCGAGGCCCAGCTACGCGACCTGCTACCCCAGGTGATCCAGCAGCCCGAGCTGATGCCCATCCTGCAAGACACCGCCCGGCGTTACCTGCAGCTTCGCACCGGTGAACAGGAGGTTCGAAGCCACCGCCACCTGCTACCCGATACCCTGGCCTCGCTGCTCAAAGAAGTATGATGGTGGAGTCCGCAGCGCTTCCCTGGCCTGCCGCGAGGGATGCACAGCAAATGAACCGCGTTTGTTCTTGGAGGAAACATGGCAACCGAGACCAAAACCAAAAGCGTTGGTGGCGATAGCAAAATGAAGGCCGGGCTCATCTGGTTCAACGGGCAGATGGTGCCCCAGGAAGAGGCCAAAGTCTCGGTACTGACCCACGCTTTGCACTACGGAACCAGCATTTTTGAGGGCCTCCGGGCCTACAACACCCCCCAGGGCCCGGCCATCTTCCGCCTGCAGGAACACACCGAGCGCTTTTTTCACAGCGCCAAGGTCATGATGTTCGAGCTGCCCTTTAGCCCTGAGCAGATCAACCAGGCCATCCAGGAGGTCGTCCGGGCCAACGGCTATACAAGCTGCTACATCCGCCCGCTGGCCTGGATGGGGGCCCACACGTTGGGGGTGAACCCCCTGCCCAACAACCCAGCCGAGGTGATGATCGCGGCCTGGGAATGGGGCACCTACCTGGGTGAGGAGGCCGTGCGCAAGGGGGCCCGGCTGATTACCTCGTCCTGGGCTCGCTTCCCGGCCAACGTGATGCCCGGCAAGGCCAAGGTGGGAGGGAACTACGTCAACAGCGCCCTGGCCCGCGTGGAGGCCCAGCAGGCGGGGGCTGACGAGGCCCTGTTGCTCGACAAAGAAGGCTTTGTGGCCGAGGGGTCAGGAGAAAACATCTTCTTCATCCGCCATGGTGTGCTGTATGCGGTGGAGCACTCGGTTAACCTGATGGGCATCACCCGCGACTCGGTCATCACCATTGCCCGCGACCTGGGCTACGAGGTGCGCGAGGTGCGGGCCACCCGCGACCAGCTCTACATGGCCGACGAGGTCTTTATGGTAGGCACAGCCGCCGAGGTTACGCCGGTCTCGTACCTGGATCACCGGGCCATTGGCACGGGTAAGGCCGGGGAGCACACCATGAAGATCAGGGCTGCCTATATGGACGTGGTGCACGGTAAAAATCCCAAGTACGCAGCCTGGCTGACCTATGTTAAGTAGGCCGAGCTGCGCCGACCCCAGTGGGCTCCCGCCCGGCTTTTTATCCAGCTCCTCGAGCCGCGATGGTTGAATGGTGAAACCACTTTCGTTGCTGTTCCTAACCCTGTTTAATAGCATTCTGGGCTTATCGGTCTTGTTCCCTATCCTGGGGCCGCTTGCACGAGAGCTGGGTTTGAGCGAGGTGCAGGTGGGGTTGTTTTCCACCGGCTACGCCCTGATGCAGTTCATCCTGGCTGCCTACTGGGGGCGACGCAGTGAGGTGGTGGGGCGCAAACCCATCTTGCTGATGGGCATCCTGGGTTTTGCGGCCAGTTTTTTTTTGTTTGCGCTGTTCGCCTGGCTGGGCTACCAGCAGGTGCTTTCGGGCTGGGGGCTGTTTGCATGCCTGCTCTTCTCCAGGCTGTTGGGGGGTGCTTTCTCCTCGGCCACCCTGCCCACCGCCCAGGCCTACCTGGCCGACATCACCCCGCGCGAACAGCGCACCCAGAACTTTGCCGTTTTGGGGGCTGCCTTTGGGCTTGGGGTGATTTTTGGCCCGGCCATCGGGGCGGGTTTGGCGCACTTTGGGCTGCTGGTGCCGGTGGTTTTTTCGGCCAGCCTGGCCTTACTGAACGCGCTTTTTGTCGGGCTGGCCCTGCCTGAGTCGCGCCGGCCGCTCGAGCGCACCCCAACCCCTCCCAGCCTCTCCTGGACTGATCCCCGCATCCGGCCTTTGCTCCTTATCGGCTTGAGCATCAACCTGGCCTCCATCGCCATGGAGCAGACTGTGGCCTTTTTGTACCAGGATCGCCTGGGACTCACCCCAGCCCAGACCGCCCAGACTGTCGGCCTGGCCCTGGTGATTTTTGGCATTGTGGGGGTACTGGTGCAGGGCTTCTGGGTGCGCACGGTCAGGTGGCCGCCCAGGGCGTTGCTGGGCCTTGGGCTGGCCCTGCTGTTGCTGGGCTACCTGGGCCTGGTGTTCGCGCCCAGCTTCGCCTGGCTCACCGCCTCGCTGGTCTTGCTGGGGCTGGGTTCGATGGCAACCCCGGGGCTCACGGCCGCCCAGTCGCTGGCGGTTTCCGACGACGAACAGGGGGTGGTGGCCGGTCTATCCAGCGCGGCCCAGGCCCTGGGGCGCATGCTGGGGCCGGTGGTGGGCACCTCTTTGTACGGGTTTTCCCCGGCCTATCCGTATGTGTTTTCCGCCATGCTGATCGGTCTGGCGCTTTTGTTTTTCCTGGCCCGACCGCAGCTAGCCAGTCAGCGGGAGTAGCCCGGCTTCCTCCAGCAGCCGCTGCAGCATCTCCAGATTGACCAGGGCGTGGCCCCTGGTGGTGTTGTTGAAGATGAACCAGACCTGGGTGGGGGTTTCGTGCTCCAAGGCGGCCTGCAGGGATCGCACCCAGAAGCGCAGCTCCTCCTCGCTGTAGCGGTAGTCGTGTCGCTCGGCCTGGTCTTTGCCTTCGTACCACTTTTCCTTGTTGCGCCCCGAGAGCCTGATGTAGGCGATCTCACTGGTGATGTGGAGCTGGTTTTTGGGCAGGCCGGGCAGGGGCGGGTAGTCGGTGCTGACCCAGGTCAGGCCCGCTTTGCGGAAGGCTTCGCGCACTTCCTCGTTGTCCCAGGAGGCATGGCGAAACTCCACTGCCAGCCCGCCGGGGGCCAGGGTTTTGTCGGCGAAACGCTGGGCCAGGGCCGCCAAATACCTGCGGTTCTCGGGGGTGCGGTGAAAGCTCTGGGGAAACTGGGCTAAAAAAGGCCCCAGCACCCCGGCTTCGCGCAGGGGGGCCACCGACTCAAAAAGCCGCCGGTAGTCCTCGTCGCCGGCCTTGCGTTCGTGGGTCATGCTCTGGTGAATCTTGACCGCCCAGTGCACCCGCCCTTCGCTGCGCTTTAGCATTCCAGCAAAGGCCTTGAGGCCGGGTATGTTGTAGAACGAGGAGTTCAGCTCCACGGCGTTGAAGTGGCGGGCGTATATCGAGAGCCACTGGTCTTTTTTGGCCTCGAGCGGGTACAAAAGGCCCACCCAGTCCTCGTTGGTGTAGCCGCCGGTGCCCAGGTAGATTTCCACCCCGCCTATTGTGGCACAGGAACCAAAAAAACGCGCCGCCCGCAGGTGGCGCGTTTATACGGGCGCAGCTACTCCACCGTCACGCTCTTGGCTAGGTTGCGGGGCTGATCCACGTCGCGCCCCAAGAACACCGCCGTCTCGTAGGCCAGCAGTTGCAGGGGCACCACGCTCACCACCGGGGCCAGCAGATGGTGGGTCTGGGGGACATAAATCACGTCCTGGGCAAACTTCTTCACCTCTGTATCGCCCTCCGTGGCTACGGCAATCACCCGCCCGCCCCGGGCCCGCACCTCCTGGATGTTGGAGACGGTTTTCTCGTAGAAGGGGCTCTGGGTGGCGAGCACCACCACTGGCAGGCGCTCGTCAATCAGGGCGATGGGGCCGTGCTTCATCTCGCCGGCGGGGTAGGCCTCGGCGTGGATGTAGCTGATCTCCTTGAGCTTGAGGGCTCCTTCGTAGGCGGTGGGGGCCTGGATATGCCGCCCCAGGAACAGGTAGTCCTGGGCCTGGTGGTACTTCTCGGCGATGTGGGCCACCTGGGGGCGCAGCTCGAGGGTCTCTTCCACCAGCCGGGGCAGCTTGCGCATCTCCCCCAGAAACTCCCGCGCGGTCTTCTCGTCCAGCCTGCCCCTGGCCCGGCCCATCCAGACCGCCAGCATAGCCATGGCGGCCAGCATGGCGATGTAGGCCTTGGTGGAGGCCACCCCGATCTCCGGCCCGGCGTGGATGTAGAGGGTGTCGTCGACTTCGCGGGTGATGCTGCTGCCTTTGGCGTTGATGACCCCCAGGGTGCCCGCGCCCTTGCGCTTGGCCTCACGGATGGCCTCCAGGGTATCGATGGTCTCGCCCGACTGGCTGATGCAGATGGCCAGGGTTTTGTCGTCCACCACCGGGTCGCGGTAGCGGTACTCGGAGGCCACGTCGATCTCCACCGGCACGCGGGCCAGGGCTTCCAGCAGGTACTTGCCCACCCAGGCCGCGTAGTAGGCCGTGCCACAGGCCACGATGTGCACCTTGTCGTAGTGGGTGGGATCCAGCTTGAGCCCCAGCTCCACTCCGGCTTCTTCCTCGTGCAGGCGGCCCCCCAGGGTGTTCTCCAGCACCCGGGGCTGCTCGTAGATCTCCTTGAGCATGTAGTGGGGGTGGCCGCCTTTTTCGGCGGCCTCGAGGCTCCACTCCACCGTCACCACCTCACGCTCCACCGGGTTGCCGGCCAGGTCGGTCACCTTAACCCCTTCACGGGTCACCACGGCCATATCGCCGTCGTGCAGGAAGATCACCCGGCGGGTGTAGGGCAGCAGGGCCGGTACGTCCGAGGCCACGAAGTTCTCGCCCTCGCCCAGTCCAATCACCAGCGGGCTCACCGTGCGGGCCACCACAATCTCCTCGTGGTCTTGGTGGGCCACCACCAGGGCGTAGGCCCCATAGGCCTCGGCCAGGGCCAGCCGCACCGCCTCCACCAGGTCGCCCCGGTATTTTTCCTCGATCAGGTGGGCCAGCACCTCCGAGTCGGTCTCGGAGGTGAAGGTATGACCCCGGGCGATCAGGCCTTCCTTGAGCGGCAAGTAGTTCTCGATGATGCCGTTGTGGATCACCACAATATCGCCCTTCTCGGTGGTGTGGGGATGGGCGTTGGGGTCGGTGGGGGCCCCATGGGTGGCCCAGCGGGTATGCCCCACCCCAAACTGCCCGCTCAGGTTATGCTCCTTGAGGCTGTCGGCCAGCACCTGGAGCTTGCCAGCTTTTTTGACCACCTCGAGGTGCCCGTTAACCTTTACTGCAATCCCCGCTGAGTCGTAACCGCGGTACTCCAGGCGTTTGAGCCCGTCCAGAATTACCTCCGACGCCTCGCGGAAACCCACATACCCTACGATTCCACACATCTTTTTACCTCTTTTCCTAAACCATAGACCAACTGTCCGTTCAAGCCGCTGCTATTTGCACCAAACCTGGGGCCATACACCCCAAAGGCCACCCCTTACCGGCTGGATAAGGCCGGTGGGTGTGATGAATTTAGGCTGCTTTCTCCACCTGAACCCTGCCCATTGGCTGTCCGGCGCTCGCGCATCCGGCTTTCCCGCAGGGCTGCTCTGGCCGCTGGGCCAGCGGAGAGGGAGGGGTTCGCCCCCTGGCGGCATCCGCGGAACCACTCGATCTTTCGCAGTTGGCTGCTTATCTCGGCATGAGACCGCCACCTCGTAAGGTCGGTATCCGACCCCCTGCGCTCCTCACTTTGAGACCCAACCTCCTTTCCTGGGGCCTTAATAAACCCCAGCCCATTGTACAGTTTAATCGTCTGAGCGCCTGTTCATACTTGACATCCCGATAAATACATGGGTATGATGCCCCCGGATGCGCAAGGTGAGAGCTTTTTGAGCCCCGTGAGTGGGGAGCCCGCTCTACCGAGCATCCGTTGCGGACGCTGGGGACTCTGGGAGAGGAAACACGGCAACTCGCCCCGCAAAACCCCGCGCCTCCGCAAAACCGGTTCTCGTGCGGCATCCATCCGGAGGCCCGCGAGGCTTTGAGGAGGCAGAATGAAGAAGAAGCTAGTAGTTTACTTGGCTGGGTTGCTGACCGTGCTCGGTCTAGGCTTCGGCCAGGCGCAGTTCTCCGACGTACCCGCCGGGCACTGGGCCAAGGAAGCCGTTGAGCGCATCGCGGCCTGCGGTCTTATCACGGGCTTCCCCGATGGAACCTTCCGTGGTAACACCAACCTGACCCGCTACCAGGCCGCCCTGATCTTCCAGCGCTTGCTGAACGAGATCCAGCAGGGCGGCGAGTGCGTGAAGGCCGACGGCAGCGGCATGAACGCGGAAGACATGACCGCCATCCGCAACGCGGTGCAGGAGCTGGCCGCCGAGCTGGCCGCCCTGGGCGTGCGCGTATCGGCCCTGGAAGACAACGCCGCTTCCAAGGACGACATCGCCCGCCTCGAGGCCGCCATCGAAGCCCTGAAGGCTGCGCCCGCCCCGGCCCCGGGCATGGATGAGGCCGCCCTGGCCGACCTGGCCGACCGCGTAGAAGCCGCCAGCGTGGCCGCCGACACCGCCCTGGCCCAGGCCCAGGTGCTGGCCGAGCGTCTTGATGGCATCGAAGGTGATGTGGCCGCCCTCAAGACCCAGGTGGAAGCCGACGCCGACAGCATCCGCGCCCTCAACGAGCTGGCCGTGCTTCTGAACCAGGATGTGCTCAGCCTGCAAGACCGGGTGACCGCCCTCGAGAAGCAACTGGGCGACGTGGACTTCGAAAGCTTCGCCAACCGCGAAGACGTGAGCGCCATCCAGGAGTTCGCCACCGCCCTGCGCAGCGACCTGGTGCGCCTGTCCGATCGGGTGAGCGCCCTGGATACCCGCGTGGGGGCCCTGGATCAGCGCCTGGCGGCGGTGGAAGCCACCCGCCCGACCCTGACCGGCTCGCTCTCGGCCACCTATGGCTACTCCACCAACACCGGCGGGGACTTTGACCTCGACCGCCTCTTCCCCGGCAATGCCCTGAGCTCTGGCACCGGTACGGATGATGTGTCGGGCAACCGCATCCGCAACGCCTTCCGCCGCGGCGACTTCAACCAGACCTACACCTACGGCGGGGCCAGCCTGAACTTTGGCCTCAAGCCCACCGGCGGCGCCATCAGCGAGGTGAGCCTGGGCCTGAGCGCCGACCTGGTCAACTCCGGCGTGGCCCGTACCCTGGCCCTTAACAGCGCCAGCGTCAAGGGCAGCCTCTCCGGCCAGGCCTTCAGCGTTACCTACAACAACGACGACAGCACCTTCAGCTTCAACCCCTACCTCTTCAACAACAGCACCGTGGGGGATTTGATCACCACCCGTGGCTTTGTGGCTACCCTGGATGCCAAAGCCTTCCCGCTGTCTCCGAAGTTCACCGTGGTGGCGGGTGAGGGGATTGACGACACTGCAATTCCAGCCGCAAGCCGCGTATGGGGAACCGACCCCACCTACGGTGGTCTGCGGGCCGAGCTCAACCTGCTGGGTATCACCACCGGTCTCAGCTACGCCGAGAACCGCGGCAACCGCTCGGCTTTTGGGGTGGACTACAAGGGCAGCCTCTTTGGGCTTGTGAACCTGGAAGGCGCTTTTGTGGCCTCCACGCCCTTCGGTACCCCCGTTGACTTCTCCAACCAGCTCGTAACCGACCAGGCCTTCTACACCAAGCTGGGGGTGAAGCTGGGCATCATCGAACTGAATGCCAACTACCGCGCCATTGACCCGCAGTACAACAACGGTCAGGCCGGCCTGTCCTCGGCCTCCAGCTACTACTACTTCGGGCTGGGCGGCAACGGCGAGGCCCCCTACGGCGCCAACAACCGTGGGTTCGGCCTCGACGGTAAGCTGACCCTGCCTATCCTGGGCGGCATCGAGGTGCGCGGCTTCTACGACAACTCCGCCGACTTCGCCACCGGCGCCCAGACCGCCGATACCTTCAGCGTGGGTGCTACCATCCCGCTGTTCGCTGGTTTCAGCCTGAACCCCTTCTTCAACAACACCAACGTGAACGGTGCGCAGGTCTCCGGTGCCACCGGCGGCCAGTCGGGCCTGAACGGCAACTACAACTACTACCTCTACAACAACCAGGATGCCCGCTGGTCGAGTGGCTTCGGGGTCAAGCTGATCCACAACGGTCGTGCCAGCAACGCTCTGATCCCCAACCTGGACATCAACCTGTGGTACCAGTCCTTCGCGGGCCCCAACGCCGGTAATGATGTGCTCGCCAGCGTGGGTTACAACGCCAAGCTGGGCTTCATCTCGTTCAACCCCATCCTGCGCTACCACAGCTTCTCGGCTGCTGCGCCGGCGCCGGGCAACCGGTCTACCAACGCTCTCAAGTATGGGATCGGTGTAACCACCGACCAGCTTGGGATCTTCCTCAAGCCCAGCCTCGAGGGTGCCTTCGTGCAGCAGTCCATCACCGAGACCGCACCAGGTAGCAACTCCTCGAGCGAGCAGTACTGGCGGGTGGGCCTGAACCTCAACGAGTTCCTGGCCACCGGCAGCGTCTTCAAGGTGGGCTATGCCCGCTACAGCGCGACCAACGTGGTATCGCCCAACCCTGTGGGCGGTGCGCCGGCCCGCGGCTTCGGCAACTTCCCCCTGAGCCTCACCACCGACCGTGTCTTCAACTACCCCGGCGAAGTACAGTTCCCCTGGAACCTCACCACCGACTTCGGCACCAACTCGGGTAGCGTGACCGGCCTGTACCTCGAGTGGAAGTACGGCAACCTGACCATGGCGGCGGCCTCGGCCACCCTGGCGGATGGCAGCGGCGCTACCGTCAGCAACGGCTCGGGCTTCAAGATCAGCTACGAAGTGAAGTTCTAAACATCGAACCCACTTCAACCCCCGCCCGAAAGGGCGGGGTTCTTTTTTTAGGGCAGCAGCTCGAGCTTGATTCGGGCCTCCACCGCCCCGAAATGCCGGCGGTCGAGGGTGGCAATCTGCCCGATGCCCAGTTCCTCGGCAATGGCGATGACGGCGGCATCCACGAAACCCAGGCGGAGGCTCTGGTACTGCTGGTTCAGCGCAAAAACCCGCTGGTATCCGGCTTCGGATAGATCGGCTACCAGATAGGCACCCTCGGTAATGCCCTGGTAAAACCGAAGCTGGGCTGGAAGGCCCAGCCTTTTACCAAGGAAGTAATCCACCTCCGGGATCGCTGGGGCTGGTATAACCAGTGGGCCTGATTCGCGAAGCAGTAAATCTTTGGTTGCAAGATGCCACTGGTCTCGCCGATCGTAAAGAGCGGTTAGCACGCCGCTGTCCAGGATCAGGGCCATCAGCTATTCTCCGGGTTGCCAAACCCCAGCTCGTCCAAGATCTCCTCAAAACGCTCGGCACCATCGGTGTGGCCGCTATCGAATTCACCCACCCCAACGGGGAGCCCTCGGGGTTTTTTGTACAGCTTATCCCGAACCGCCTCGCGGATAATCTCGGCCACGGGCTTTTTTGAGCGCCGGGCCTCGAGCTTGAGCAGCAGCTCGAGCTCGGGATCCAGGTAAATGGTGGTGCGTTTCATATGTTTATGTTAGCATACCCAGGTCAGTGCGAGTTTCGATACAAACATAATCTATTGGATGGTAGTAGATTGGTTGCTAATGTTCCGCTACCAAGGCCCCGAACCCAAAGGCGACCAGCCCCAGGCCATTGCCGCCCTCACCGAAGCCCTGCGCGACGGCGAGCGCTTTGTCACCCTCCTGGGCGCGACCGGCACTGGCAAGACCGTGACCATGGCCAAGGTGATTGAAGCGTTGCAGCGCCCGGCCCTGGTCATGGCCCCCAACAAGGTGCTGGCCGCGCAGCTGGCCGCCGAGTTCCGCGAGCTGTTCCCGGAAAACGCGGTGGAGTTTTTTATCAGCTACTACGACTACTACCAGCCCGAGGCCTACGTGCCGGGGCGCGACCTGTACATCGAGAAAGACGCCAGCATCAACCCCGAGATCGAGCGGCTGCGCCACTCCACCACCCGCAGCCTGCTCACCCGGCGCGACGTGATTGTGGTGGCCTCGGTCTCGGCCATCTACGGCCTGGGCAGCCCCGAGGACTATAAGAACATGAGCCTGGTGGTGGAGGTGGGGCAGGACTGCCCCCGCGAGCGCCTGATTGAGCGGCTGGTGGACTTGCAGTACGAGCGGGGCGATCTGCAGCTCGAGGCCGGGCGTTTCAGGGCCCGGGGCGAGGTGCTCGAGGTCTGGCCGGCCTACGAGCAGGAGCCCATCCGCATCGAGCTGTTCGGCGACACCATCGACCGGGTGACGGTGGTGCATCCGGTGACGGGCGAACGCCTCAAAGATCTGCCGGGTTTTGTGCTGCTGGGGGCCACCCATTACGCCACCCCGGAGTGGCGGCTCAAGGAGGCCATCCCGGAGATTCGGCGGGAGCTGGAGGAGCGGCTCAAGGTGTTCGAGGCCGAGGGCAAGCTGCTGGAGGCCCAGCGGCTCAAGGAGCGCACCCTCTACGACCTGGAGATGCTCGAGGTGATGGGCACCTGCCCCGGCATCGAGAACTACAGCCGGTTTTTGTCCGGCAAGACCCCCGGCGAAGCACCCTACACCCTGCTCGACTACTTTCCCGAGGACTACCTGGTGCTCCTGGACGAGTCGCACGTGAGTGTGCCCCAGCTTCGGGGGATGTACAACGGCGACTACATACGCAAGAAGACCCTGGTGGACTACGGCTTCCGCCTGCCCAGCGCCCTGGACAACCGCCCCCTCAAGTTCAACGAGTTTTTGGAGCGGGTGGGGCAGGTGGTGTTTGTCTCGGCCACGCCAGGGCCCTACGAGCTCGAGGTCTCGGGCCGGGTGGTGGAGCAGATCATCCGCCCCACCGGCCTACTCGACCCCAGGGTGACGGTCAAACCCACCACCGGCCAGATCGAAGACCTGATGGGGGCCATCCGCACCCGCGCGGCCCGGGGTGAGCGCACCCTGGTCACGGTGCTGACGGTGCGCATGGCCGAGGAGCTCACGGCCTACCTGGTGGAGCACGGGGTGCGGGCCCGCTACCTGCACCACGAACTCGACGCCTTCGAGCGCCAGGCCCTGCTGCGCGACCTGCGGCTGGGCTACTTCGATGCCCTGGTGGGCATCAACCTGCTGCGCGAGGGCCTCGACCTGCCCGAGGTCTCGCTGGTGGCCATCCTGGATGCCGACAAGCAGGGCTTCCTGCGCTCCGAACGCTCCCTGATCCAGACCATCGGGCGGGCTGCCCGCAACGTGGGGGGCGAGGTGTTCCTCTACGCCGACACCGTGTCAGACGCTATGAAGGCCGCCATTGAGGAGACCAACCGCCGCCGGGCCCTGCAGGAAGCCTACAACCTCGAGCACGGCATCACCCCCGCCACCGTGCAGAAGTCGGTGCGCAAGCTGGTCAAGCCCGAGGACTACGAGGCCGAGGCCGCCGAGGCAGTGCTGGACGACCCGGCGCTCTTACAGAGCCTGCTGGAGCAGCTCGAGACCGAGATGTGGGCGGCCTCCGAGGCCCTCGACTTCGAGAAGGCCGCCAGCCTGCGCGACCAGATGCGGAGCCTCGAGGCCCGCATCAAAGGCCTGCCCGAACCCACCACCGCCGGCAAAGCCCGGCGCCGCCGCAAGCGCTAACCGATAATCTCTTCAGGCTTGAAGAAAATACCAATTTCGCGCTGGGCGCTCTCCGGGCTGTCCGAGCCGTGGATCACGTTTTCGTCCACGGTGGTGGCAAAGTCGGCGCGGATGGTACCGGGGGCGGCTTCCCAGGGGCGGGTGGCCCCCATCAGGCGGCGCATCTCGGCGATGACCCCCGGCCCCTCCACCACCATCGCCACCACCGGGCCGCTGGTGATGAAGTTGACCAGCCCCTCAAAGAAGGGCTTGCCCCTGTGCTCGCCGTAGTGGGTCTCGGCGGTCTCGCGGGGTATGACCATCTTCTTCATCGCCACAATCTTGAAGCCCTTGCGCTCGATGCGGTTGATAATCTCGCCGGTGAGGCCCCGGCGCACGCCGTCGGGTTTGACCATGATGTAGGTGCGTTCCATACCGCCCTAGAGTTTACACGCTGCCGGCCAATTGCAGAAGGTCGGCGCGGGGGCCCCCGCTGCCATATAAAGACCCTCCCCGCCTTGGGGGAGGGCCACAAACAGTACGGGATTAGCGGTTGGCCGGGGTGCTTTGATTGGTGCCAGGCTGGGACGAGTTGCCGCTGGGCTGGCTCTCGTTGGTCTTGGGCTGCTCTTGTTTGGGCTCTTCTTTGGGGGTCAGGGCGGTCAGCACCTTTTGCAGGTTGTTCTCTACCTTGGCGGCCTTGCGCACCTCCTCCAACCACTTCTGCGCGGCCTCGGCCCGGCGGCTGGCTAGTACCTGCTGGCGGGCTTCTTCCCTGACCTCCTCAAAGGGGCGCAGCACCTCGGCCTTGCGGTCGTTGACGATGAGCACCTGGAAGCTCCCGTCCTCGAGCTTCACCACCTCGCTCACCTCACCCAGCGGCCCTTTGGGGAAGGTGCCGCGGGTCAGGAAGACCAGCCGGTTGGGTACGGGGGGCATGGTGCCGGGGTTGACCACGCCATAATCCTGCACGGTGCCGTTGTTGGCCTTAGCCAGATCCTCGAGCTTGCCGCCTTTGAGGGCGGCGGCCCGGAAGGCATCGGCCTTGGCCTTGTCTTCCTTCTTGAAGTTCACCGCCTGCACCTTGGCCGAGGCCGGGATGGTGAAGTTGGCCAGGTTGGCGTCGTAGTACCTGCGCACCTCGGCTTCCGTCACAGTGATGTCGCGGGTTTTCCACTGCTGGGCCTGGGCGACCACATCGCTTTTGGAGCCGAAGAAGGGCTGGCCCAGGGTTTGGGCAAACTGGTAGGCCGCCTCCCGGCTGATGAGCTGTTCCAGCGTCTGGGGCATGAAGAACTGCACGGCCAGCTCCCCCAGGCCCTGCTGCAGAAGCTGGGGCACCTGCGGGTTGGCAAAGACCGACTGGGTTACCTCGGTCAGCTTGATCTCGGTATCACCGACCTTAGCCACAACCGGGTTTTCAAATTTGTAGGTGGAGCCTTCGGCAAACTTCACGTTGGCCTTGGCCCGCAATTCTTCGATGTAGGCTTCCAGGGCGCCCTGGCCCTTGATGCGCTTGGCGTCTTCCTTGACCCGATCCTTGACCTCTTCAAACTTCACATCGCCCGCCGGGAGGTACTTCTCGACCTTCACGATGTAGAAGCGGCCCCCCGCCTCGATGGGTTTGCTGATCTGTCCGTCGCGCAGCTTGAAGACCGCCTCGGCCACCGCGTTGGGGAAGACCACCCGGGTCACCGGGCCGGGCTCGCTCTGGCCGGCCTGGGCGCCCAGGGCCCCGCCCTGCTCGGCGTTCAGCTTGGAATTGGCCTTGGCGATGGCGGCAAAATCCGCGCCGGGAGCGGTCACCTCGGCGTAGATTTTGTCGGCGGTGGTCTTGTCATCCACCACAATCTGGCGGGCCTGCACCCGTTCTTCGTTTTTGTACTGATCGCGGTTCAGCTCGAAGTACAGCCGCATCTCTTCTTCGGTCGGCTCGGCTTTTTTCTGGATTTCCTCTACCCGCTTATTGATGCGGATCTGGTCGCGCAACTCGTTGCGCAACTGCGAGTCGGTGTAGCCCACCTGGGTCAGGAAACGGTCGTAGTCTTCCTTCTTTTGCAGGCCGAAGCGCTCCTTGATGGTGTCGAGCTCTTTCTTGAGCTCCCCGCTGGAGACCCGCACGCGCGCGGTGTCCTGCAACAGCGCGGTGGTCACGATCATCCGATCGACGAAGTTGACCTCGGCCAGATTTTTCAGAAGACCCTGGGGGTTGGTGCTCAAAATGGGGTCACTCTGCTGGGCCCTGGCCAGATCCAGCTCGTAGACCGGGCGACCGTTCACGGTGAACTCGGTCTTGCCCTGGGTGCTGCGCTGGCCCTGGGGGGTAAAGAGCAGAACCGAACCCACCACAAAGGCCAGGGCCAGAACCCCGAAAATAACCGCAACTACCCTTCTGTTGATTCCAAACACTTGACTGCCTCCTCTATGCGGTGCTACCCTGCTTGGTGCTTATGCACCCGTAGCTCAGTGGATAGAGCGTTCGCCTCCGGAGCGAAAGGTCACAGGTTCGAGTCCTGTCGGGTGCGCCAGCTTCTTGGGGTCGGGCCTGGCCCGGCCCCTTTTTCCGGTAGCATCGCCCACCGAACTCTTTGTACCCCGATAAGCTAAGACCCGGGTTAAGCATCAGCGAACCTACGCCAAGGGCCGATTGTAGCATACCTGGCCGGTGGTTTTGGAAGCGACGTCGCGATGGCCGGGGTTGCCCAGCGCTACAATTGGTACGGCGCGTTTTGTGCAGGGGTATGCAGAACCTTTCCTGGAGGAGCGATTTATAGAGGGGGTGGATGATGCCGCCCGCCTGACCTGGCCGGGCAGCTTGCAGGCGGCAGCGGCGCTGCAAGCCGAGCTTGCTAGGGCCGTGGTGCTGGCCGGGAACCCCTGTGGGGCCCGGTATATCGCGGCCCTGGATGCCTCCCACCCGACCCGTTTTTCCAGGCAAAAAGGCCCCTCGGTGGCGGTGGCGGTCTTGTGGGACAGGCAGACGGGGGGGGTGCTCGAGGTCGCCGCAGCCCAGATGGACGCGGCCGAGCTATTTCCCTACATTCCCGGCTACCTATCGTTCCGCGAGGCCCCGCTGTACCTGGCGGCCCTGGCCCGGCTATCCCGCCTGCCCGAGGTGCTCCTGGTGGACGGACAGGGCATCGCGCACCCCAGGCGGCTGGGCATTGCCGCCCACCTGGGGGTGCACCTGAACCTCCCAGCCCTAGGGGTTGCCAAAACCCTGCTTTGGGGCCGGCCAGAGGGTGTACTGCCTTTGGAGGCGGGTTCAGCGGTGCGCTTGCTGGATGGGGGGGCGCAGATTGGCTGGCTTTTCCGTAGCCGCACTGGGGTTCGTCCGCTGGTGGTCTCGCCGGGCCACCGGGTGGGCATGGAAGAGAGCCTGGCTTTGGTGCGCTTGCTGATGGGGAAGACCCGCCTGCCCGAGCCCCTGCGCCAGGCCCACCTACACGCAGGGTTGCAGCGGCGGCAGGCCAATGTGAGGTGAGCCTACATTGGGCTGAACCCCCTAAGCTATGGTTTTTTACGTACTTTATTTCGTCAAGCAAGATGAGAAAACCCTAAGGAGGCTCGTATGAGTAAAGTTTCTCGTCGCCAAGCCCTCAAGCTGCTGGGTGCTACCGGTGCGGTGGCGGCTGCCGGTACGATACCCACCATGGCTCAACAGGCGTCTGCGATGCCCAATGGGGCCGGCTTTTACCGGTTCAAACTGGGGGATTTTACCCTAACGGTTTTGAGCGACGGTCAGACCCCCCCTGGCAACGCCTTTCCCAACTGGGGGGCGAACCCTGGCAGGCAGGCCGAGTTTGAAGCAGCCCTGCGGGAGAACTTCCTCGAGCCCACCCAGTTCATCAACAACTTCAACCCCATGGTCATCGACACCGGGCGGGCCAAGATTCTCATCGATACCGGCCGGGGCCAGGCCGGGCAACTGCTGAACAACCTGGCCAACGCCGGCTTGCGGCCTGCCGATATCAATATCGTCTTCATCACCCACGGCCACGGCGACCATATTGGCGGCCTGGTGCGGGATGGGCAGCCGGTGTTTGCCAACGCCCAGCACGTCATCGGCGAGACCGAGCTACAGTTCTGGCTCTCCCAGGCCACCCCACCCGCCAACCTGGTGGCCCTGCGCGACCGCTTTACCCGGGTGCGTCCTGGGGCCGAGATTGCCCCCGGCGTCACCGCAGTGGATACCCCGGGCCACACCGTAGGGCACCTGGCCGTACAGGTAACCTCGGGTGGACGGACGCTGTGGCACCTGGGCGATGCCGGGGGCCACTACATCCTCTCCCTGCGCTTCCCCGATCACTACCTGGGCTTTGACAACAACCCCCAGCAGGCCGTGGCCACCCGGGCCCGGCTGTGGCAGGCCGCGGCGGCGGAGCGGATTATGGTGGTGGGCTACCACTTCGCCTGGCCGGGCGTGGGCTACGTGCGCCGCGCGGGCAACGCCTACGAGTTCGTGCCGGCCTTCTTCACTTTCTAGGCCCCTTCCTGGAACCCCGGCCCCCTCGTGGTAAAGACCTCGAGGGGGTCTTATACTTTTGTTACAACCCGAAGCGAGAGGAGATGCCCATGCAGTCCACCATGATGGATTTTCCCCTGACCCTGCCGCACCTTTTGGAGCGGGCCGGCAAGCTGTTTCCAAAGGAAGAAATTGTGACCCGGCTGCCCGACAAGTCGCTGCACCGCTACACCTTTGGCGATTTTTACCAGCGTTCGCGTAGGCTGGCCTCGGCCCTGCAAAAGGCCGGGCTGCAAAAGGGCGACCGCGTAGCCACCCTCTCCTGGAACACCTACGCCCACCTCGAGGCCTACTTTGGCATCCCGGCGGCCGGGGGGGTGCTGCACCCGCTGAACCTGCGGCTGCACCCCTCCGATATCGCCTATATCATCAACCACGCCCAGGACAGGTTTTTGATCGTAGACGATGTGCTCTTGAAGCTGTATGAAGCGGTAAGGGAGCAGGTGAACCTGGAGAAGGTGATTGTGGTGCCCCTCTCAGGCCAGCCGGTGCCGGAGGGCTTCATGAGCTACGAGGACTTCCTGGCCACCGGCGACCCCGACTTCAGCTACCCCGCCCTCGAGGAGCGCGACGCCGCCGGGATGTGCTACACCTCCGGTACCACCGGCAAGCCCAAGGGGGTGGTCTACTCGCACCGCTCCATTGCCCTGCACAGCCTGGCCTCGGCCCTGCCCGATGCCCTGAACCTGGCCGGCCACGATGTGCTGCTGCCGGTGGTGCCCATGTTCCACGTGCTGGCCTGGGGGCTGCCCTTCACCGGGGTGATGGTGGGCAGCAAGATGGTGCTGCCAGGGCCCCACCTCGACCCGGTGAGCCTGCTGGATCTGTTCGAGTCGGAACAGGTGACCAAGACCGCCGGGGTGCCCACCATCTGGCTGGGGGTGCTGCAAGCCCTCGAGAAAGAACCCACCCGCTGGAAGCTCAAACCGATGGAGATGGTGGTGGGGGGGAGCGCGGCCCCCGAGGCCATGATCCGGGCCTACGACCGCCTGGGCCACACCGTGCTGCACGCCTGGGGCATGACCGAGATGAGCCCGCTGGGCACCGTGAGCCGGCTCAAGCGCTACCTGCGGGGCGACCCGGCGCTCGAGTACCGCTACCGGGCCCAGCAAGGCCTGCCCACCCCCTGGGTGGAGATCCGGGCGGTGGGTGAGCAGGGCGTGGTGCCCTGGGACGGGCAGTCGCTGGGCGAGCTGCAGGTGCGGGGGCCCTGGGTGGCCGCGAGCTACTACAACCTGGAAGAAGAGTCCGACAAGTGGACCCCCGACGGCTGGTTCCGTACCGGCGACGTGGTGGCGATTGACCCCGAGGGCTACATCCGCATTGCCGATCGCACCAAAGACCTGATCAAGTCCGGCGGCGAGTGGATCAGCTCGATTGACCTGGAGAACGCCCTGATGGCCCATCCGGCCGTCAAAGAGGCCGCGGTGATCGCCATACCCGACCCCAAGTGGGACGAGCGCCCGCTGGCCGCGGTGGTGCTCAAGGAGGGGGCTAGCGTTACCCCGGAGGAGCTGGCCCGGTTTTTGGAGCCTCGGTTTGCCAAGTGGTGGCTGCCGGATGCCTATGTCTTCCTGGACGAGATTCCCCGCACCAGCACCGGCAAGTTCCTCAAGTCCAAGCTGCGGGAGCAGTTCAGGAACTACCGGCAAGTACCGCAGTAGGAGGCCGTATAAACCCTGGATGAGGGCATGCACCTTTGACAGCATCCATATGGAACAATACCATGTCCTTTATGGGACAAACCGTTGGGTTGCGCTTCGACTTTTCGCCCGATGAGGTGGCCCGCGTGCGGGAGGGCCTGCCGGTTGAACTCATCGGAGAAATCGCGCAGCGGTATGGTCTGAGCCAGCAGGAGGTGCTCGAGGCTGCGGGCATTCCGCGCAGCAGTGCGCACCGATATAAGGGGTTTGGACGCCTGAACCGGGAGCAATCCAACCGGCTGTACAAGGTGATGTATCTGCTCCGGAGGGCGGAGGAACTCTTTGGCTCTGCTCGGCTGGCAGCAGGGTGGATGAATAGTCCCAAGCTGTTTTTACATGGTGCTAGCCCGCTGCAATACCTCGATACCGAGCCCGGTTTTAGGGCCGTTGAGCATCTGCTGGGGCGCCTGGAAGACGGCCTGGTGACATGAGGGCCTGGCGGATCACCTCGCGCAGATATGCCCATGCGGCTTTCACCGGTGAGGGAGCGGCCCGAAGTCCAGGCCGTTGGAACCAGAGCGGGGTTCCGGTGGTGTATTTGGCGGGGAGCCTTGCCACGGGAATTCTGGAAATCCTGGTGCACGTCACCGAACGGTCGTACCTGGCCGCTTTTGTGGCCATTGAGGTTGAAGTCCCCGACGCGCATATAGAGACCTTGCAGCATCTGCCGCCGGACTGGCAGCAACTGCCCGAACCCTACCCAGCGTCCACCCAGCAACTGGGTAGCGAGTGGGCGCAAAGCTTGCGTTCGCTGGCGCTCAAAGTGCCTTCGGCGGTCGTGCCTGTTGAGTTCAATTTGCTGCTCAACCCCAGACATCCAGCGATGTCTGAGATAAAGGTCGGTAAACCCCAAGACCTATGGCTCGACCCTCGGCTGCTGCGGTAGCAGCGCCCAGGTGGGTCGGCTGGTGAAGGTTGCCAGCTTGTCGTACAGAAGACGTATAGTCTAACCATGTCCAGAACCGAAGCTATAGACCGCTACCTGCAAGAGCACCTCGAGGCCTACCTGCAAGAAACCATCCGCCTCTGCGCCCAGCCCAGCGTCTCGGCCACCGGCGAGGGGGTGCTGGAGTGCGCCCAACTGGTCGAACAAATCTTGCAACAGCACGGCTTTGAGACCTGGAAGATCGAGGGCTACGGCAACCCGGTGGTGGTGGGCCGGGCTGCCGGGAAATCGGAGCGCACCCTGCTCTTTTACAACCACTACGACGTGCAGCCCCCCGAGCCCCTGGAGCTGTGGGACTCGCCCCCTTTTGCGCCGCAAATCCGCGAGGGTAAGCTCTTTGCCCGCGGGGCCAAGGACGACAAGGGCGAGTTTATGGCCCGCCTGGCTGCGGTGGAGGCGGTGCGGGCCGCGCATGGGGGCGAGCTGCCCTGCGGGGTGCTTTTCGTGGTGGAGGGCAACGAGGAGGTGGGCAGCCCCGGCATCGCCCGGTTCGTGCAGGATCACCTGGACTTGCTCAAATGCGACGGGGCCATCTGGGAGGAAGGGGGCATTGACTTTGAGGAACGGCCCGGCACCTCGCTGGGCCGGCGGGGGATTCTGGCTTTGGAGCTCGAGGTCGAGACCCTCTCGCGCGACGCCCATTCCGGCAACGCCCACATCCTGCCCAGCGCGGCCTGGCGGATGGTGCGGGTGCTGGCCGCTTTGAAAGACGAGAACGAGCGCATCCTGATTCCCGGCTTCTACGACCATGTGCGGCCTGTCTCGGAACAGGACCTCGAGCTCTTGCGCAACCTGCCCGACCTCGAGGCCTACCTGCGCCAGAGCTTCGGGGTGCGGGGCTTTGTGAACAACCTGAGCGGTTTCGAGCTGCGCAAGGCCGTCTTCAACCCCACCTGCAACATCCAGGGCATCACCACCGGCTACCAGGGCCCGGGCACCAAGACCGTGATTCCCGCCCGGGCCAAGGCCAAGCTCGACTTCCGCCTGGTGCCCGACCAGGATCCCACCGACATCCTCCAGAAGCTGCGGGCCCACCTCGACGCCGAGGGCTTCACCGATGTGCAGATCACCCACGCCGACTACATGTTCCCGGCCCGCTCCGACCCCCAGCACCCTTTGGTAGAGCTGGCGGCCCGCACAGCCCAGGAGGTCTACCAGAAGCCCTACCAACGCATCCCCCTCACCGGGGGCAGCTCGCCGGTGTACGCCTTTGCCGGGCCCCTGAACATCCCGGTCATCGACGCGGGGGTGGGCTACGGCATCACCAACCGCACCCACGCCCCCAACGAGAACATCCGCATCCAGGACTTCCACAACGCTGCCCGGCATATCGCCCGCATTCTGGACGGCTTTGCAGGCATCTTTTAGGCCGGCATACAATAGGCCTGTGATCCACATCCTCGACCTTCATGACCGCGCCCCCAGGGTAATTGCTTCGTTCCTGCTGGAAACCAGCCAGGGGCCGGTGCTCTTCGAGACCGGGCCGGAGTCGCGCTTCTCGGTGCTGCTGGATGGCCTCAACGCGCTGGGCTACGCCGCCTCCGACATTAAGCACGTCTTCGTGACCCACATCCACCTCGACCATGCGGGCGCCGCCTGGCGCATGGCCGAGCGGGGGGCGACCATCTACGTCCACCCCAAGGGGGCGCCGCACCTGGTAGACCCCAGCAAACTCTGGGCCTCGGCCAGCCGCATCTACGGCGACCGGATGGAAGAACTCTGGGGCCAGATGGGCCACGTGCCGGAGGGCCAGATCGAGATCGTTCAGGATGGTCAGGTGATCCGGATTGGCGAGGCCCAGATCGAGGCCCTCGAGACCCCCGGCCACGCCTACCACCACCACGCCTACCGGATTGGCGAGGTACTGATTGGCGGTGATGTAACCGGGGTCAAAATTGGGCGCGGCCCGGTGCTGCCCCCCTGCCCCCCGCCGGAGATTCACATCGAAGCTTGGCGCGCCTCCCTTGCCCGGCTACGGGCCTTAAAGCTGAACAAGATTTACCTGACCCACTTTGGCGAGACCGAGGAGGTCGGGCCACACCTGGATGCGCTGGAGGCCCGGCTGCTGGAGTGGGCCGACTGGATCAAGCAACAGCTCAAGGCCGGCCTGACCCGTGAACAGATGGTGCAGGCCTTTGAGGCCTACGTGACCAACACCCTACGGGCTGCGGGGCTTTCGGAGGAGGAAGTTCGGGAGTACGAGTTTGCCGACCCCGCCTGGATGAGCGTGGATGGGCTGGTGCGCTACTGGAACAAGCACCACCCGGAAGAGGTGATGAGCTAGCGGGTTTGCGCCAAGACGCAACGACAACGGGGGGTATTGGCTGTGAGTAAATCTCCGCAAGGCCAGGCCCCTGGGCTGGCCATCCGGGACTCCTTCACCAAACCTACACATCTCGTTCGTTGCGCGTACATGCGCCTTGTCAAAGATGACCCGAGTGGAGGTGGCGTTTTGAAGAGACTACTCCCAACCATTGCAACCTTACTGGCCCTGGCCCCCCCGGTGCTAGCCCAGGGGCTTGATCTTTCCGATGCGCTCAAGGCCCTACCCAGCACCCTGGACTGGCAAAGCGCCGACCTCAGCTACGAGAGCGCGGTGCGGCAGCTCGAGGCCGCCCTGGCCGCCCAGGGCCTCAAGCTCTCAGGTGGGGCCGACTACACCCTGCGCGAGGGTAGCGGCAGCGGCCTGACCGTTTCCGGCACCGCCAGCCTGGGGGTGCTGCCCTGGTCGAGCAGCGCCGACGCCGTGCGCAGCGCTGAGCGGGCCCTGGAGCGGGCCGCCCTGGCCCGGCGCGAGGCCCGGAACAACCTGTACATCGCCCTGCACACCCAGTACTTCAACCTGCGCCAGGCCCAGGCCGACCTGGCCCTGGCCCAGGCCACCCTGGCCCTGCGCGAGCGCCAGCTACAGATTGTGACCGCCCAGAACCAGGCCGGCAGCGCCACCCTGAGCGACCTGCTCACCGCCCAGCAAAACCTGGACACAGCCCGCTCGAGCCTGCTGAGCGCCCAGGGGGCCCTCGAGCTGGCCCGGCTCACCCTGGCGGGTACCCTGGGTCTGAACCCCCAGCAGCTCGGCAACCCCACCACCCCCCCTGAGGAACCCAGCCTGCCCGATGAGGGCCTGGAAGCCCTGCTGCAAAGGGCGCTGGCCAGCCGCCCGGATGTGCTGCGGGCTCTGTCCCAGCTTCGCGATGCCGAAGAGAACCTGGCCAGCGCCGAGCGCAACCGGTTGATTCCCAATGCTTCGGTTACCGTGGGTTACAGCGACAGCGGCAGCACGCTCTCGGCAGGCCTGAACCTCAAAAGCGGCACCGCTTCGCTCTCGGCGGCCCTGCCTGTGGGCCAGGCCACCAGCAGTACGCTGTCGCAGGGCTACAGCCTGGGTCTGTCGCTGAGCGTGCCCATCTTCGACCCTGTGAGCGACAGCAGCATTCGCACTGCCCAGACCGCTTTGCAGGCAGCCCGGCAGGCCCTGGAAACCGCCCGCAGGGCCGCCGAGCTGGATGTGCGGCAGAAGTATCAGAACCTGCAGACCGCCCAGGCCGCCATTGCCGCAGCCAGGGCCGCTTTGAATACGGCCAACCAGAACCTGCGCACTGCCCAGGCCCGGCTCCAGGCCGGCACCGGTACCAGTGTGGAGGTGCAGGCAGCCCAGGTGAGCCAGCTTCAGGCCCAGCGCAACCTCGAGGCCGCCCTGATCCAGGCCCAACTGGCCGCCCTGGCCCTGCAAAATGCCCTGGGCGCCGACCTCACCGCAGCCCTTGGAGGAAAATAGATGATTCGCTTCGCAAAACGCTTTTTTTGGCTACTGCCGATGCTGGTTTTTTCGGCTGGGCTGGCCCAGAACAGCCTGACCCTGGTACAGGCCCTTGCCCAGGCCTATAGCCGGGGCCCCTCGCTGCAAAGCGCCCAGGCCACCCTGCAAAACGCCACCCTCCAGCTCAACGCCCTCAAGGCCGACCCCAGCACCCTGATTGTGGCCCTCACCCAGGCCGAGCAGAACGCCAAGCTGGCCCAGGTCAACCTCGAGGCCACCCGGCTCTCGGTGATGCAGAGCGTGGTGAACGCCTATACGAACCTCTACGAAGCCCAGCAGAACGTGGCCCTGTTCCAGGCCCAGGTGGCCCTGAACCAGCGCAACCTGGAGGTGGCCAAGGCCCGCCAGGCCGCGGGCAACGCCACCGCGCTGGACGTGGCCCGGGCCCAGACCACCCTGGATAGCTCGAGGCAGTCGCTCACCAACGCCCAGGCGCAAATACCGGTGCTGGCCGCTCAGCTCGCTGCGCTCCTGGGCCTGAGCGACCTGGGCAATGTGACGGTGGCGGCCCCCCCGAACCCGCCCGCTCTGGAAGCCAACCTCGAGGCCCTGCGCAACGGCTTGTTTGAGCGCCTCCCCAGCGTGCTGCAAGCCCAGCAGGCGGTGGAGCTTGCCCAGCTCAACGTTAAACTGGCCGACAACGACTATACCCCGGCGGTTCAGCTCAACACCGCCAAAACCAGCCTGGAAAACAACCTGCGCACCCTGCAAACCGCCCAGCAAAACGCCCAGACCAGCCTGACCAACGCCTACCAGGCTGCCCAGAGCGCCTACAAAAGCATCGCCCTGGCCCAGGCCAACCTCGCCAACGCCCAAAAGGTGGTGGAGCAGAGCCAGGCCGCCCTGCGGGCCGGCACCATCTCGGCCTTGCAGCTCCAAACCGATCAGGTCTCGCTTAAAAGCGCTGAGTACGCCCTGGTGCAGGCCATCGGCAGCTACTGGAGGGCCCTGGCGGCCTTCTCGGTGGCCGCCGGCCAGGACTTCACCGGCCTGGTGCGGGCGGCCAGTGCGCCCTAGCCCTTTGGAGTCCTAATCGAGGAGACGCAGGGATGATAGACGGCCTCGAGCGAATCCAAGCCCGCAACCGACTGCTGCTGGAAGAGATGCGCCAGGAGGCCCCGCGGTTTATCGGGCTGCTCGAGGCCCAGGTCACCACCCCGCGCACCCTTGATATGCAAAATGCATCAAGCTTAGAGCAACCTTGGCCGAAGCATGGTTGGACGAGCGTGTCGGGCTATTTGTTCTGCTGCTCCGTGAACCCCTTTAGCGAAGTAGCACTACAAGGTAAGGAAATAGCGTACCGCCCAGGTTTGCCCCGGAGTGCGCGGCCGCTGCGGCAAAATACCCGTACTTGCGGTACAGCAACCCGGCAAGCACACCAAAGAGCAGGGCGAATAGAAAACCAGGCCAACCTTTCAGTACATGCATCAGACCAAAAAACAGGCTGCTTATCGCCAATGCAACTGGGAAACCCATACGGTTCGTTAGGTTTTTGAGCATTATTTCGCGATTGAAGTATTCTTCAAATAACGGCACGTAGATCATCAGCCGCAAAAGCGGCCAAGGCTCGAGCCGGGCCTCCAGCATTCTTCGGTGTTCTGCTTCTGGAATAGTGAAATCGATGGTTAGAAGGTGGGGTATGGTGTAGGCGAGACCCAGCAGGAATGCCAGCGCTAGCTCCCTGGGCCGGGCTTGATGGAAAAAGAGAGACCGACGGTTAAGCAGTCGCTGTACTACCGTTATGACAATAACGGCCAGAAACAGATCGTTGCTTGTAACAGTCATACGATTGGAGCGGTTCGGCGGGCACGTGCTGTCCCGCCGAACCACCAGCGGCTTAGTAACCCATGCGCTCGCCAGCTCGATAAAGGTTGTGGGCCATTTGTTCCTGCGAGATCATGTAGGAGCTGCCCGGAGTTGCCCTGAACGTATACAGGCTATAGTCAACATCATGCAATCCAGTATGTGGTGAAGTCAGATTGCAGCAGCGGATGGTAATCGAACCATCGCCCCAAACAAACGAATGTGTAGGGGGTGTATCCACCCTGACACTCGAGCGCGCGCCGTCAGCGGTCTCGAACCAGGTATACCTGTTGCCTGTCTCGGGGTTCACCGTACTGTTCCACGAACCACCCTGGCCACCGTGGATTTGTTCGAGGTTCGTCGGTGGAATCTCAATCAACCTCATCTTTTTACCCTCCTCTTTCACGCTTTATCCTGCTTGCTCGTTCTTCCTCAGCCAAAAAGTCACTGCTGTGGTGCTACAGTACCCGCCCGTGCGGGCGGCATTGCCCCCTTCCTGTACAACATGAGGCTAGTAAACCACCAAAGAAAATGGAAGTGAAAAGTTACCGGTTTTGGAACCTGGGATTTTAATATTTCGTCAAGTTCCCGTGCAGGTAAGTGCTGGCCCTCAGGCTTTTATCACGAAGAGCACAACAACCTGTAGAGTCTGTTGGGGGAAGTAGCGAATGAAGCGCAGCGGGGATAGGTTGTTGAGATGTAAAAGGTTGAGGAGCACATCGTGGAAATACATCAGCCCAGCCGCCCCCTTGCGGCTGCGGCAAGCATCTTCACCAAATCTTCGCATGGCATACACCAAACATTGGATATCCTGGGAGAAACTCAAAGGGTGAATATGACTCAAGCCCGTTCTCGCAACCGCATACCCTGGCGCTGGCTGGCTGTGGTTTTAGTGCTGGCCGGCCTGGGGGTTGCGGCCTACTGGTTTTTGCGGCCCAAGCCCACCAGCACTGCGCCTACACTCGAGACCGCTACCGTGCAGCAAGGGGTGTTCCGGGTCTCGGTCTCGGGGCCGGGCACCCTCGAGGCCGTCCAGAGCCTCTCGGTTAAACCTGCCGTGAACGGCACGGTGCTCAAGCTGCCCACCGTGGGCGACCGGGTGCAAAAAGGCCAGCTCATCGTGGAGCTTGACCCCACCGAGTATGCCCGCGCCCTGGAGAACGCCCGGCTGGCGTTGCAGAAGGCCCAGGCGACCCTCGACAAGCTCCGGGCCGACCAGCAAAGCGCCCTGGCCTCAGCCCAGCAAAGCGTTTCCAGCGCCGAAGTGGCTTACGACAGCGCCCGGCGCGACCTCGAGGCCGCCCGCACCAACCTCGAGGCCACCCAGAAGCTCTTCGAGCTGGGGGGGGCCAGCGCCCAGAGCCTGCAAAGCGCGCGCGATACCTACGCCAAAGCCCAGGCCAGCCTGGAGATGGCCCGGGTTAACCTGAACACCGCGCGCCAGGCCCTGGCCCTGCGGAAAAGCGCCGACGCACAGGAACTGAGAAACGCCCAGATCGCCGTGGATCAGGCCCGCCTCGATGTCAAAAACGCCGAGGAAAACCTGGCCAGCACCAAAATCTACGCCCCCTTCGACGGGGTGGTCTCGGAGGTCAACGCCCAGGTGGGGAGCATCGGGGTGGGGGCCACGGTCAGCAACAGCACCGCCCTGCTCACCCTGATTGACGACAGCAGCGTGAACCTGCCGGTGCAGATTGACGAGAGCGAGATCGCCAAGGTCAAGGTGGGCCAGAAGGTGGAGGTGACCCTCGATGCCTTCAACAATGAGACCTTCGAGGGGGTGGTGACGGCCATCTCTCCCAGCGCCACCATCCAGCAGAACATCGCGGTGTTTTACGTGACGGTGCGGATTGCCAACCCCGAGCGCAAGCTGCGGCCCGGCATGACCGCCGAGGGCGAGATTATCGCGGAGGAAATTCCCAACGCCCTGACCATCCCCAAGCGGGCGGTGCAGACCGTGCGCAACCGGGCCTATGTGGACGTGCTGCAGCCCGACGGCAGCAAGGAGACCGTGCGGGTGGTGCTGGGGCCCGACGATGGGGTGAACCAGGTGGTGCTAGAGGGCCTTGAGCCGCGCCAGACCGTGGTGCTGCCCAGCCGCGTCCAGTCCACTTCCAGCAGCTCCAGCAACCAGGGCGGGCTGCGCCTGCCCCTGGGGGCCCCTCCAGGAGGTGGGCGGTGACGGTGGTCTCCCTGCAGCAGGTGCGCAAGGTGTACAAAAGCGGGGCGCTCGAGTTTGAGGCCCTCAAGGGGGTTTCGCTGGAGATTCGCCAGGGCGAGATGGTGGCCCTGATGGGGCCTTCGGGCTCGGGCAAAACCACCCTGATGCAGATCATCGGCCTGCTCGACCGCCCCACCGAGGGGCGCTATATCCTGGCCGGGCGGGACGTCACCACCCTGACCGAAAACGAGCGGGCCGAAGTGCGCAACCAGGAGATCGGCTTTGTTTTTCAGGCTTTTCACCTGTTGCCGCGTCTGAGCGTGCTGGAGAATGTGGAGGTGCCCCTCACCTACGCCGGTTATGGCCCCCAGGAGCGGCGGGAGCGGGCCCTCGAGGTGCTGCAAAAGGTGGGACTGGGCAACAAGCTCAAGAACCTGCCCTCCCAGCTTTCGGGCGGCCAGAAGCAGCGGGTGGCCATCGCCCGGGCCCTGACCATGCGCCCCTCCATCCTGCTGGCCGACGAGCCGACCGGCAACCTCGACTCCAAGACCGCCGTAGAGGTCATGCGGCTGTTTCAGGAGCTCAACGATGAGGGCACCAGCGTGATTATCGTGACCCACGAGCCCGATATCGCCGAGTACACCGGGCGCATCGTGCGCATCCGGGACGGACAGATCGAGTCCGACGGCCCCAACCCCCACCGCAAACGGGCTGTAGGAGGTGTGGCATGAGTGTTTCTGTAGTGGGCTCGGCTCCGCAAAAAGTTCGCTCCCACGTGGGCGGCATGAACCTCTGGCAGGTCTTCCGCATCGCCTGGCGCGCCATTCTGGGCAACCCTTTGCGCTCGGTGCTGACCACCCTGGGGGTGATCATCGGGGTGGCGGCGGTGGTGGCCCTGACCATGGTGGGCCAGGGTTCCACGGCCAACATCACCCGCAGCCTGCAAAGCCTGGGCACCAACCTGATCACCATCGGCAGCAACACCGGGGGGCGGGGTGGGGGCTTCGGCCTGGTGCGCTTTGGCGGCCCCCAGACCATCACCCTGGCCGACGCCGAGGCGGTACAGTCGGCCTTTGCAGGCCGCATTGTCGGCATCGCCCCCACCCTGCAGAGCAACCAGCAGGTCAAGGTGGGGGCCAGCAACCTCAACGTCACCGTGATTGGCACCTGGCCCGACTATGCCAGCGTGCGCAACGCCCAGCCGGCCTCTGGCAGCTTCTTCAACGAGACCGACCTGCAAAGCCGCCGCCGGGTGGCGGTGATTGGTTACGGCATTGCCCAGGATCTGTTCGGCGGCCAGGATCCCCTGGGGCAGCGCATCCGCATCGCTGGCATCTCCTTTACGGTGGTGGGGGTGCTGCCCGACAAGGGCGACTCGGGCTTTGCCAGCCCCAACTATCAGGTGATGGTGCCGCTCTCGACCTACCTGCAGCGCCTGGCTCGCAGCAGCAGCACCGGCCAGCCCCGGGTGAACGCCATCTACGTGCAGGCTCCCGACAAGGACTCACTCAGCCGCTTGCAGCAGGAGCTCACCGACTTTATGGCCCAGCGCCGCAAAGTGACCGACCCCAGCGAGTACGACTTTAGTGTGCAGAACCAGGCCGACGCGCTGGCCTCGGTCAACCAGGTAACCCAGACCATGACCCTGTTCCTGGGTGGGGTGGCCGGGATCAGCCTGCTGGTGGGGGGCATCGGCATCATGAACATCATGCTGGTCTCGGTGACCGAGCGTACCCGCGAGATTGGCATCCGCAAGGCCCTGGGGGCCAAGCCCCGCGACATCCTGACCCAGTTTTTGGTGGAGTCGGTGGTGCTTTCGGTGGGGGGCGGCATCCTGGGTATCCTGCTGGGCCTGGCCATGGCCGGCAGTGTGGGACAGTTGCTGCGGGTGACCCCGGTCTTCGACCCCTTTAGCATGGTGCTGGCCTTCCTGTTCTCGGTGGCGGTGGGGGTGTTCTTCGGCTTTTACCCGGCCTCGAGGGCGGCCCGGCTCGACCCGGTGGAGTCGCTCCGGTATGAGTAGCAACCGGCCAAGCTAATCTTTATCGCTTCTACACAAAGCAATGGCAGACTGCGGATGTTGGAGGCGTGCACATGAAAAGACTGATCGGCCTGCTAACCACACTGGCTTTGGGTTTGGCGCTGGCGCAGGGCGGGCCATCCAACCTCAGCCCCGAGATGCGGCAGCGGTTCGAGGCCTACCGTCCGGTGCTGGATCTGGTGGCCACCGTTGGGCTTTTGGACGAGCTGGACAAGCAGCGGGGCCTGGCTTTTACCAAGGCCCAGGCCCAGAAGCTGCTGCCCATTCTGCGCGACCTGCAGAACCGCACCGACCTCAAGCCCGCCGAGGCCAGCAAGATACTGAGCAACATCGAGGACAACATCCTCACCCCGGCCCAGCTTATGTGGATTGACCAGACCATCCTCAAGCAGCGGGAGGAGGCCCGCCAGCGGCGCGAGGCTGCCGGGCAGAACCCCCAGATGGGCCCGGGCAACCTTCAGGGGCAGCCGCGGGGGCCGGGCGGCCAGGGGGGTTTCTTCCAGGCGGTCGCCCAGGGCAAGCCCTACAACCCCTTCAAAGAGCAGCCCCGTGCGGCCGATAACCTCAAGAACCTGATCGCCCTGCTCTCAAAGAGGTAGGAGAGGAACCATGTGGAGGCTTGTTGCACTGTTGCTAATTTTTGGAACTGCCCTGGCCCAGAGCCGGCTCGAGCTTGTCCCGGCCCAGAGCGAGGCCCGCTACCGGGTGCGTGAGCAGCTTGCTGGTGTCAACTTTCCCAGCGATGCGGTGGGGGTTAGCAAGCAGGTGCAGGGGGTGGTGCGGCTCGACCGCAACGGGCGGGCCCTCGAGGGCTCCCGTTTTACGGTGGATCTTTCGGCCCTCACCAGCGACCAGGCCCGGCGCGACAACTACCTCCGGCGCAATACCCTCAACACCGCCCAGTACCCGCTGGCCGAGTTCGTGCCAAAGGAGGTGCGCGGCCTGAGCTTCCCGCTGCCCGCGAGCGGCAAGGCCACGGTGCAGATTGTGGGCGACCTGAAGATTCGCGACGTGACCCGGAGCGTGACCTGGGAGGGTGAGGTGGAGTTTCGGGGCGACACAGCCATCCTGCAAGCCCGCACCAGCTTCACCTTCCGCGACTTTGGCCTGACCCAGCCGCGGGTGCTGTCGGTGCTCAGCGTGGACGAGACCATCCGCCTCGAGGTGAACTTTACCTTCCGGATACTGGAGCGCTAGAAAGCCCCTGCAAAAACCTTTGCAGGCTTTGCAGCGATTCAATGGGGGTGAGCAGCTTCAGGTTGTCGGGGGTGACCTCGAGGCCGGGGCGGATGACCTTGAGCCAGCCCACGTGCACCCCCAGCGGCTTCAGAGGCTTGCCTTGTAGCTGTGCGATGTGGTTGAGGTTCCAGGCCGCCAGAAGCTCGGCCAGGGTGCCCACCCCACCCGGCAGGGCCAGGCAGGCCACGCTCACGTCAATCAGCCGCTCGATGCGGGTGAGCAGCGAGGAGGAGGGTAGCTCCAGATCCACGTGCAGGTTGGGCCCGTTGCGCTGGGGAAACAGGCTGGGGGCGGTGATGCCCACCACCAGCCCCCCGGCCTCCTTGGCCCCCTGCGAGACGGCCTCCATGGCCCCGTTGTAGCCGCCGGTGGCTACACCGAACCCGGCCTGGGCGATGGCCCGGCCCCAGGCGTGGGCTTCGATAAAAGCGGGTGTGCCCGGTTGTGCCCTCGATGAACCAAACACCGTAATGAGCTGCATGCCTACAGTTTATCGTGGGTAGAAATGCACGCTGGCGAGAATCTTGGCGTGGATTACCCACCTCCGACCACCTTTTACAGGTATTCTGATGGGCGTGGAAGTTCTGGCGCTCATCTACCGCAACCTGCGGGCCCGGCCTGTTCGCAGCATCCTGACCCTGCTGGGAATTGTGGTTTCAACGGCCTCTATGGTGCTTTTTTTGTCATTTGGCGAGGGGCTGCGTAAAGCCCTGGGAGCCGAGCTATCAACCGTGGGGCCGGCGGTGCTGGTTTTGCCGGAGGGTGTCGAAGCCTTTAGCCCTGGCTACCCAGAGCTACGACCCGAAACGGTAGAGGCCCTGCAAAAGTCTGCCGCCGAACTGGGTATCAGCCAGGTGATCCCGTATGTAGTGCTGACTCGAGGGGGGCTGGATCCCCAGACCGCTTTTGTCTTTCAGGGGATACCCGAAGGTCTCAGCCCCAAGGCGCTGTACCCCAACCTCACCCTGGCCGCGGGCAGCCTGGTTCCAGGCCCCAAAGGTGCGGTGGTGGGTAGCCGGTTGGCTGAGCGCAACCAACTCGGCCTTGGTAAGGTGCTGCGCCTCTCGCCCAGCATCTCGCTGCGGGTAGAGGGTATTTTGAAGCCCAACGGGGGCCTCTCCGACAACATCATCTATGTTCCTTCTAGCGTCGTGCAGGAGGCCCTGGGCACGCGCAACTACACGGCGGCGGCGGTGGGTGTGCGGGAGGGGTTCAAAGCCGACCAGGTGGCCGAGGCCATTAAGGCCCGGATCGCTGGGGTGAACGCCCAGACCACCGGGGATGTGCTGCGCTTCGCCGAGCGCGCGGTGCGCATCTCCGACCTGGTGCGCTTTGGCATCAGCCTGGTGGCGCTGGTGGTGGGGGGCTTGCTGGTAGCCAACACCGTGATGATGTCGGTCTACGAACGCATCCGCGAGTTTGGTCTGATGCGGGCCCTGGGGGCCAAGCAGGGTTTTATATTCGGGCTGGTGCTCCTGGAAGCCTTGCTGCTGGGGGTGGTGGGGGGGCTCCTGGGCCTGGTTTTAGGCCAGGCGGCCTCGGGGCTGGTGAACTGGTTCACCGGGCGCGAGGTGGGCCTGGCCCTCTCCGCCGTCACCTTCCGCCTGGCCTCCTTTGCGCTTTTGGTCGCGGTGGTGCTGGGGTTGCTGGCCGGGTTCTTGCCGGCCCGAACCGCCAGCCGGCTCAAAGTGGTTGAGGCGCTGGGGAGGCTGTGATGCTCGAGGCCATCAACCTGCACAAACGCTACCACCAGGGCGAGGTGGACGTGGTGGCGGTGGATCGCTTCAGCTACCGTTTTCCGGCCGGCCTGACCGCCATCGTGGGGCCTTCGGGCTCGGGTAAAACCACCCTCTTGAACCTACTGGCCGGCTTCGATGTGCCCAGCGAGGGCGAGGTGTGGCTTGACAACACCCCCTTTTCCACCCTGTCCGAGGATGCCCGCTCGGAACTGCGCCTGAAGCACATGGGCTTTGTTTTTCAGCAGTGGAACCTGATTCCTACCCTGACCGCCCTGGAAAACGTGGCTTTTCCGATGATGCTGGCGGGTATAAGCCTCAAAGAGCGCACCACCAGGGCTGCCGCACTTTTAGAGGCAGTGGGGCTGGCCGGGCGAGCCAAACACCTGCCCAGCAGGCTTTCGGGGGGCGAGCAACAGCGGGTGGCAATCGCGCGGGCCCTGGCCCTCAACCCCCCCATCCTGTTTGCCGACGAACCCACCGGCAACCTGGACTCGGCCTCGGGGGCCCGGGTGGTGGAACTGCTAATGCGCCAGGCCCAGGAGGGCCGTACGGTGATCCTGGTGACGCACGACCTCGAGCTAGCCCGCCAGGCCCAGCGCATCCTGCGGCTGCGGGATGGTCGGCTGATTGAGATCGAGGAGGCCCCCTCCGATCTGCCGGCGGTGCCGACGGGCAGATGAAAAGACGGCAACATCACCGACGAAACCGCGCTAACGGCGGGTTTTCTCCTCAATGTTGGACAGCAAAAAAGCGCCGAGCCCAAACACCGCGGCCTGGGCAATCCAGCCCAGGGCGTAGTTGTTGCTGGAATCTACCAACAGGCCAAACAGGGGCGGCGCAGCCGCGATGCCGATGGAGGTAAAAATCAGGCCAAACCCCACCACCCGCCCCTCCCAGCCGGGAGGCGAAAGCTCGGTTAGAAGCGAAAAATGCAAGCCCTGCCAGCCCAGTGCGGTGGCTCCGTACAGCACCACGATGAGGGCCTTGAACAGCAAGGGCGTGCCAGGGGGAAGCCAGGCCAGCACCAGTGCACTTAACCCGGCCAGCCCCACCATCATGACCAGCAATGGTTTGCGCTGGCCCCCCATCCTGTCCGATAGCCACGACCAGAATACCCGACTAAAAGCGCCGGCGAACTGGGCAGCGGTGAGCAGGGCAGCGCCGGTGAGCTCGGGAATCCCGTACTGCTCCTTAAGAAACAGAATCAGGTAGGTAATCATCACAAACTGCCCGGTTGGCAGGGTTACGCCGGCGGTGGCCGCCAGCAGGATATTGCGCTCGCGCAACACCGCGGCCAGCCCTGGAGGGGTGGCCTGGGGGGCGGCTTTTGGCACCAGGCTTTCGCGGTAGAGCCGGGCTGTGACCAGGGCGGCCAGTATGGCGATGACGGCTGCAACCACCGAGGCCCAGCGCCAACTGGCTAGGTGGGCTACCGCTGGCAAGATGGCAGCGGCCAGCGCCCCCCCCAGGGGAACCGCCATCTGGCGTAGCCCAATTACCAGGCCGCGCCGTTCGGGCGGGAACGACTGGGCGACCGCGTGCGAGCCAGCGGGTGTGGCCGAAGCCACCACCAACCCCACCAGAAACAAAAACGGAATGAACATCCATTGGGACTTGGCAAACAGGGCAATGGCAATGGCGAGCCCAGCGCCCGCTAGGGTGCCCACAATCATCACCGTGCGGCTGCCCAGCTTGTCGGTAAGCCAGCCCGAAGGCAGCGAACCCAGCATGGTGCCGATGTAAACAAACGTGTTGAGCAGGCCTACAGCGGCCAGGGAAAGCTGTAGATCGGTGCGGATATAGGGGGCCAGGGTGGGGTAGGCTTGCCCAATGAGCGAGACGGCGGTTCCGGCAAACATGGCGGCGATGAGGACGGCCCAGGGCGACATGCGAGCTTCAGGCTACCGCATTTAGCCAGATGCGTAAAACCAGGCCTTGCAGGCCACCGTTTTGGGACTATGGGCCAGACAGCCCAAGGCCGGATGAGCAGTCAAGCCCGCAAGACGCTTTTGTTGAGCTGAAGGGTGGGTAAACTGAAAAAAGAATGCGCGACCTTGACGCCCAGGAAACCTACTTGGCCGACCGCTTGGGGCTGGCTTTTGATCTGCGCGACCTGGTGGGCAGTGGGCCAATCCCCCAGGCCAGGTACGCCCCACCGTACGGGGTGGTGGGGTTTGGGGAAGGCTGGTGGGCGGCACAGCTGGCGCGCGACTTTGCCCTGGAGCTTACCGCTACCGGTACGCAATTCGTGCTAGAAGGGGGCTACGACTTTGGCGGTGCGGCTGGGGCTGGGCTTTATGCATCGGTGAGCGGTGCAGAGATCGTGCGGCTGGGTTTTCGGGAGAATGTCGAGGTGGAGGTGCCGGCCCACCCCCTCGCCACCTACCGCTACCTGCGTTTTTTGCTGCTGGCCACGGGTCAGCAAGCCGAGCTGGCCCGCATCGACCGGGCTTTGCTTTTGGAGCGCGACCGCTTACGCCCCGAGGTCGGTTTGAGTAAAAATCCAGCCAAGTTTATGGCCTACTCGCTGTTGGAGCGCACCCCTATGTGGGTGGTGCCCGACCGCTATCCGGGCCTGGGCCAGGCCCTGCAGCAAACCTTTAGCCGCATCGGTAAAAGCCTCTCCTTCACCCCCCCGCCCTCGGCCCTGGAGTTCTTTGTGACGGCGCTGGAGGCCCGCCACGAGCAGGGCGATCCCATCGCCGCCGTGCTCATTGGTGATGACGAGCGCCGAAGCTACGCCCAGGAGATCCTGGAAAGCCGGGTGGACACCCTGATTGAGCTGCCCGAGCCCGAGGCCGAAGGCACCCTGGCCAAAGCCCTGTGCTACTGGTACCGGGTGGCCTGGGCCAGCTACTACCTGGCCTTGTTGTACGGGGTGGAGCCGGGCGACTGGGAGGTACTGGACAACCTGCGGCAGGCTACGTGAAACCAGATTCGTTCGGTTCTTCACCGAACCACCCCGCCCGCACATCGCGCCGGGCTTTGATTCCTAAACCGCTTTTCCTGACCTGGCGGTCAGCGTATGCTCTTGGGGTGCTGCCGTTTTTGCTCTCCTGGCTTCATGCCACCAACGACCTATTCGGTGCCTTTCTTACCCCTCTGCTGCCCAAACTTCAGGCCGCCTTTGGCGTGAGCTATGGGGCGGTATCGCTGCTGGTGGCCTTGCAATCCCTAACCGGGAGCCTGTTGCAACCCCTGGCTGGGCTGGTGGCCGACCGGTACGACCGCCGGGTTCTGGCCGCCTTGGGGCCTTTATTGATGGCTTTGGGGGGGGGCTTGCTGGGGTTTTTCCCCAACCTCTGGGTGGCGGGGGTGGTGCTGGCTTTGTCGGGGCTGGGCTCGGCCCTGTTCCACTCGGCGGGGGCGGCTTTGGTGGGGCAGTACGCCGATCCGGCCCGGCGGGGTTTCTGGATGAGCTTTTTTGGCACCGGGGGTTACATTGGCCTCTCGCTGGGCCCCATCGTCTCGCTCACCGCGGTTAACCAGGGGGGGCTACAGACCCTGGCCTGGTTCATCCCGTTGGCCCTGATCCCGGCTTTTTTGCTGTTGCGCCAGGCGCCGCCCGCCCGGCTACAGACCAGGCCCTCTTCCTTTCGGGACTTGGCTCGAGTTTTTCGGGGGCATGTGGCCCGCCTGTGGGCGGTTTCGACCCTGCGCAGCATCGTGTTTATGAGCTTCTCCACCACCATTCCTTTTTGGTTTCACCAGCGCGGTATCTCCGATGCCCAGGTGGCCCTCACCCTGTCGGTCTATAGTATCTCGGCCACCGTAGGGGCTTTTTTGGGAGGAACCCTCTCGGATCGGCTGGGGCGGCGCAACGTGCTGGTAGGAACCATGATCTTTGCCATTCCGCTCTACGTTGCTTTGCTGCTGGTTCCGCCGGAAAACTGGTTCTATGTGTTGCTGCTGGCTGCTACCGGTGCGCTGATGAACGCGGGTGTGCCGGTGGCGGTCACCATGGCCCAGGAGCACGAGCCAAGCCAGATGGCCACGGTCTCGGGGCTTTTGATGGGATTTACCTGGGGGTTTGCCGGGCTTTTGTACGGGGTGGTGGGGCCGATTATCGAGCGGTATGGGGTGCTCGAGAGCCTGAGTGTGCTGGGCCTGCTGCTGGTGCCGGCCCTGACCCTGTCCCTGGCAGTGCGCGAGGCGCAGCCCCGGCCTCGAGCTGCCTAACCCCTATTTCAAAAGTTGGGCTGGGCCAAGTACAATAGCCTACACACTCCGAACCTAAGAGGAAGTGGAAAGGCTTGCCGCTTAGTACGCCTGTTTTGGGAGGTGTTCGCTATGACCAGCACAGTACGGCAGTTGCTTCTGGCTAAGGGCAATAAGGTGCACGCCATCTCGCCGGAAGCCACGGTGTTTGAGGCCCTCGAGCGCATGGCCGCCCACGATGTGGGGGCCCTTATGGTGATGAAAGACGACCAATTGGTGGGCATCTTCTCTGAGCGCGATTATGCTCGCAAGATCATCCTGATGGGCCGCATCTCCAAGGACACCCGGGTGGGGGAGGTTATGACCAGCGACCTCATTACCGTTACCCCCGAGGCCACCGTGGCCGACTGCATGAACCTCATGACCGACCACCACATACGCCACCTCCCGGTGCTCGAGGACGGCAAACTGGTGGGGGTGATCTCCATTGGGGACGTGGTGAAAGCCATCATAACCCAGCAGGAGTTCATGATTGCCGAGCTGGAAAGCTACATTACGGGTTCGCGCTGAAGCTTTCAAGCCTCCGTGCTGGTAAGCAGCTACCGGCGCACTCCCAGCGGGTGTTGTTGGCCTGGGGAACAGCCTTCACCCCACCCTGATTGTCTTTTCGACTCCGGTGCTATCTTGCCCGGTGCCGATCTGAAGGCCCAATGAGCAGGTTGAGTCCGAAGCTGATAACCGAGAGCAAGATAGCCCCAATCAAAGCCCCGCCAAAACCCCGCACGTCCAGTGGCGTTAGGGCCGCCACAACCAGCAGAATCACAGCGTTGACCACCAGGGTAAACAAACCCAGGGTCAGGATGTTAAAGGGCAGTGTAAGCAACAGCAACACCGGTTTGAGCAGGGCGTTGGCCAGGCCAAATATCAGCCCGGCCAGCAGATAATCGCCCAAACCGCTTCCATGAGCGAAAAAAAGCCCGCCGTAGAGCTGGGTTACGAGCCACAGGGCCAGGGTGTTGAGCAGCAAGCTTAGCAGGAAATCGCGCATAACCTAGGGTACACCCTGGGGGCCCGTTCGCATAAGTACGGGGAGTCGTTCGAAACCCCCCGCAAAGCCATCGGTTTAAGCAATCAGGACTGGGCTCATCGTCGAGGAAAGCGGAAAGCCAGCAGGATGAACAGCACCCCCAAAGCCGCGCTCAGGATGGCCCAGGGGGTGCGGTTCTGGGTGGCGCGAACGGGCTGTAAAACACCGCTTTGATAGGCCCGATTCTGGCTTTGAGAGAGCACGTCGACGGCGGCTGGGGCTTCTGCTGGCCCGTCCAGCGTCCATGCGCCCCCACCGGGGCGCACCGGGCGAAAGTGCCAGGGCGTAAAGGGGTCGTAGAGTCCCACCGCCACGTAGTAGCCATAGTCCCCTGGGGACAGGTTGGAGGCAAGCTCGAGCCAGTCCCCGTTCTTTGTAACCGATACGTTCTCGATGCGGCCATCAGGGCGGTGCTCTTCAGCTTTCCAGCCGGTGAGCAGGTAAGCCCAGTTCCACCCCTGCCCCGGCGGGGTCTTGAAGCCAGCCCCGGGCAGCTCTTCTTGGCCGCCAGGCCCGGTGTGGATGTAAATGCCAATGGTGGCTAGCGAGAAGCCATGGGGGGCGTTGTTGGGGTTGGGGTAGCGGTGGAGTCTGACCCGGAGCACCAGCTTCTCTCCACTGCGAAGGGCTTCAAAACCGGTCAGATCGGCAAAACCGGCCTCGGCGAACAGCGGGGCGCGGGGGTAGGCGTAGCCCAGCCCATGGTCGTCACCTACGGGATCGGAGAAGAGAAGCGGGATCATGGCGGATGGATTCCCCTGCAATACCCCACAATGCCGGGTGGTATCTGGGTGGGGCACAGGCAATGGGTGGGCCAGAGCAGCCCACAGCCCCACACCCTACCCTGTATGGACTCCTACATCAAGAACCCTAGCACAGGTTGATCAGGGCCTTAACCAGGCGGGTGGGGTCGTGCTGGGCAAAACCGGGCTCCAAAAAATCGCCGGCCACAATCCGTACCCCCAACCCCTCGAAGCGTTTGGGGTTGAAACGTACCGGGGTCTGGCCTTCAGCCCGGTAGCGCTTGAGCAGATCCTCGGGGATGCGGGTGTTATTGACCAGCACCACGTTGGGCCTGCGACCCAGGTGCTGCTCGATGGCGCGAAAATGGTCGTAAGCGTCCATGTCCTCGGTCTCGCCGCGCTCGCTCATGATGTTGACGATGTAGACCAGCTTGGCCGGGGACTGCTGAATGGCGGTCTGGATGCCCTTGGGCAAAAAACTGGGAATCACGCTGGAGTAGAGGCTGCCCGGCCCCAGCACAATCAAATCGGCTTTTTGCAGGGCGGTGATGGCCTCGGGCATGGCGGCCACCCCAGTAGGGGCTAGCCCCACCCTGCGAATCCGGCCGGGTTTTTCGCGCAGGGCGGTCTCCCCCTGCACCCGCGTGCCATCCTCGCGCTCGGCCCAGAGACGGGCCGCTTCGTAGGTAGCCGGCCATACCGCGCCGCGCAGGCGCAGCACCTGGTTGGCCTGGCGCATGGCTTTGGCGAAGCCGTTGTTAAGCTCGAACAGCGAGACCAGCATCAGGTTGCCAAAGGTATGACCCTTGAGCTCCTCTCCTCGCTGAAAGCGATACTCCATCAGCTCTGGTAGCCCCTCCGCATCCGAGAGGGCGGCCAGGCAGTCCACCAGGTCGCCCACCGCTGGAACCCCAAACGAGACCCGCAGGCGCCCGGTGGAGCCGCCGTCGTCGGTGACCGCTACGATGGCGGTGATGTTAGCGGTTTCCATCTTGAGGCCCCGTAGCACGCGTGAAAGCCCGGTGCCTCCGCCCAGGGCCACGATGCGGGGGCCGGCCTCGAGCCGCCGGCGGATGTAAACCTGCTTGGAGACCGAGCTGGGGTCGGTGATGGCCGAGAGCATGCTGCGGTTCATCCAGCGCAAGCCCATTAAAAACAGCACCAGGCCGCCCAGCAGCCAAAGCCCCCCCGAGATCCACAGCGGGATGGAAAAGTAGCCGGCCCAGCGGGTGGTTTGCAGGAACCAGGGTAAGAACGAGGTTTGCCAGGAGAGATGAACCACCCCAGTAAACATGCACAGCAGGCCCAGGGCCGCCAAAAACGCATACCGCTTGACCCGCATGCCCGGCAGCAGCCAGCGCAACGAGCTGAAAAAGCGGTCGTCGGCGGGATTGGTGCGCAGGCCCTGGGCAAGGGTTTGCAGGTTGAGGCGCTTGGCCTTGTTCCAGAGCATATCAGCCTCGTTCAGGCGGTCATGGCTTTATCTAGGTCGCGGTGCTCGAGCTCCACCCGAAAGCGGCTCGAGAGTTCCTGGGCCAGGCGCTCGGCCACGGCTACGCTGCGGTGTTGTCCACCGGTGCAGCCGATGGCTACAGTGTAGGCGGCCCGTCCGGTCTGGCGGGCGCCATCTGCCGAAAGCCCGATGGTGGTCAGCAGGGTGCGGTAGAAGGGTTCGTGCTTCTTTTCCGCGAACACATAGGCGGCCACCTCCGGGTCGGTGCCCGGGCGCGACTTGAGTACCGGGTCGTAGTGGGGGTTGGGCAACGCCCGCACATCCAGCACCAGATCGGCATCCTGGGGTGGGCCCCATTTGAAGCCGAAGGAGAACAGGCGCAGCAGGAAGCCTTCCTCTTCGCCCAGGGCAGCCTCGAGGGCCTCCTTGAGCTGGCGGGGGGTGCGCTCGGAGGTGTCAATCACCAGGTCGGCCCGGTCGCGCAGGGGGGCCAGGGCCAGGCGTTCTTCCTCAATCTCGCGCAGCAGGTTGCCCATGCCCAACGGGTGCAGGCGGCGCGAAAGGTTGTAGCGCTTGAGCAGGATATCGGACTTGGCCTCCAGGTAGATGATGAAGGGATGGAGCTGGGCCAGGACGCTTTCCACCTCGTTCAGCAAATCCCGGGCCCGGATATCCAGCACCACCGCCACCTTATGGATGCCTCGAGCCTCAACGGTTCTGAGCAGGTCATTCCAAAGCTGCGGAGGGATGTTGTCTACCGAAAAATAGCCCAGGTCTTCCAGGGCCATCCGGGCCGAGGTCAGGCCGGCCCCGCTTTGTCCGCTCAATACCACAAACCGCATGTTCACCTTTGGAAACTGGGCCCGGCAGAAAATGCACACCCCCGCCGGGCGAACCCACCTTCCAAGTATACCCGCAGCCTTCGTAAGGTATGGGTTAGAACACTTGCTGGCGAGGACTACTTGATTTCTAAAAGCTCCACATCGAAAACCAGGGCCGAGTTGGGGGGAATATCGGGGCTGGGGCTGCGCTCACCATAGGCCAGGCTGGCCGGGATAATCAGCCGGCGCTGGCCGCCGACCCGCATACCCACAATGCCCGAGTCCCAGCCAGGGATCACCTGACCGGTCCCTAAGGTGAACTCGAAGGGGGTGCGGCCCGGCTGGCAGGAGGTGTCGAACTGCTTGCCGTCTACCAGCCGCCCGATGTACTGCACCCGCACGGTGTTGGAGGTGATGGCCTGGGGGCCGCTGCCCTCCCTGAGGTCTTCGATGCGCAGGGTGGTGATGCCCTCATTGGTCAGGCCGGTGGCCGCCGGGGGCTGGTTGGTGCAGAGCGTGCCGCTGCCTGCGCTGGCCTGGCTGCCCGGGCGCTGCCCAAACAGAAAATAGGCCCCCACCCCCAGCAAAGCCAGCACGATAACCACAATGAGGATGACGTTTCGGTTCATATCGCTGTTTATTGTATGGCTTTTGCCCCGGTGCGATGGCTGGCTCAGGCGGGTTGCTTCAGCGCGAGCTGGCCACAGGCGGCCCCCACGTCGCGTCCCCGGCTCCAGCGCACCGAGGTGGGGATGCCCTGCTGCTCCAGAATGGCGGCGAATTTCAGAATTTGCGCCCTGGGGGTGCCCTGGTGGGGGGCCCCCTCCCAGGGGTTCCAGGGAATCAGGTTCATGTGGACGCTCAGGCCCCTAAAGTGCTGGGCCAGGGCCCGGGCCTGCCAGTCGTGGTCGTTGACGCCTTTGAGCAGGGTGTACTCCAGGGTGATGCGGCGTTTGGTCTTGGCGTAGTAGTGCCGCACAGCTTCCATGATTTCAGCGATGCTATAGCGGTGGGCGGTGGGGATGATTCGCTGGCGGGTTTCGTCGTCGGGGGCGTGGAGCGATAGGGCCAGGCGCACCTCGAGCCCCCACTCGGCCATTTTGTAGATGCCCCGGGGAATCCCCACGGTAGAAAGCGTAATGCGGCGCGGGCTCATGGCCAGCCCCTCGGGGTGCAGCATGCGCTCGAGGGCTTTAAATACGTTTTCCAGGTTCAACAACGGCTCGCCCATGCCCATCAGCACCACGTTGCGAATCTCGCGGGGCGCGTGCTGCTGGTGGTAGGCCGCAAACAGAACCTGATCCAGCATCTCGGCGGCGGTTAGGTTGCGCCCAAAGCCCATCCGACCGGTGGCGCAAAAAGTGCAGCCCGCCGGGCAGCCCACCATGCTGGAGATGCAGATGGTTTTACGGTTCAGGTAGGGCATGTACACAGCCTCGGTCTTCTGGCCGTCCAGCAGGGTGAACAGGTACTTGACCGAGCCGTCCTGGCTTGGGAAAGGGGCGACCTCGGTGAACTCCGAGATGCGGTACTGCTCGGCCCACTCGGCGCGCAAGGCCTTGGGCAGGTCGGTCATCTCGTCCCACTGCCGCGCCCCCTTGGCGTAGAGCCAGGCGGCCAGTTGGCCCCGACGGTAGCCCTGGCCCGGAAGCTCTTCGATGGGCAGGGCAAGCAAGGGGATTTGGTCTTGCGGCAAAGCCATAACGCTTCAGTATAGCCGGCATGGCTGCTTCAGATGGTGGGCGGCTCGAGGTTTTCAAGCCCCCACCGTGCCAGCCCGCCAGTCAGCCGCCCGTATACTGTGGCAAATGCGCGCTCACACCAACCCTTGGTATTTGGTGCTCTCCTCCTATTGGTTTGCCAGCAGCTTCAAGTGGTTTCTTATTCTGCTTGTGTTGTTACCGGCGCGGGTGGCCGAGCTGGTGCCCGAACCTGAGCGGGCTACCCGCCTGGGCTTGCTGTTTGCTTTGGGGGCGGTGATGGCTTTCATCGGGCCGCCCATCTGGGGCTATATCTCCGACCGGGTGGGTCGTCGCATGCCTTTTTTGGCCATGGGCACAATTATCACTGCTGGCGCGCTGGTCTGGATGGCCTATGCGGGCAGCTACTGGCAGCTAGTAGCGGCTTACCTGTTGCTGCAACTGGCCGACGATATGGCCACCGGCCCGTACTCGGCCCTGATCCCCGACCTGACCGCCCGGCGTGAGCGGGGGGTGGCCTCGGGCTGGCTGGGCGCGCTCCAGGTAGGCGGCCAGGTGGTGGCGGGCGCAACGGGTTTCCTGCTGGCCAACCTGCAGTGGCAGTTTTTGCTGATCGCCCTGCTCAACCTGATTGCAGCCGGAATGGTTTTGAGCCTGATCCGCGAGGTGCCGGGCCTAAAGCCCCAGCGCCGGGGTTTGTGGGAAAGCATGGTGGCCCCCTGGCGCAGCGCCGATTTTCGCTGGGTCTGGTTCACGCGTTTTCTGGTCATGCTGGCCCAGTATGTGGTGCAAACCTACTTGCAGTACTACCTGGCCGATGTGGTGCAGACCTTCCAGGCCTTTGGCCGAACCCTGGCGACCGAGGCCTTTCAGGCGGTGGCCCTGCTGGGTTTGCTCATCTCCATTGGAGCCGCGGTGGCCGCAGTGCCGGCGGGGCGTTTATCCGATCGACATGGCCGCAAGCCCATTATCTATGCAGCCGGGGTGGGCCTGGCAGCGCTGATGCTGCCCATTTTGCTGCTGCCCCGTTACGATGTGCTGGTGGTGCTGGCCCTGGTGTTCGGGATGCTGTACGGGGCCTATCTGGCGGTGGACTGGGCCCTGGTCTCCGATGTGCTGCCCAACCCCCAGGCCCACGCCACCGATATGGGCATCTGGCAGACCTCCATCGTGCTGCCGCAGGTCTTGGCGGGGGGTTTTGGGGCTATGCTGGATGCCTTCAACCGCCAGAGCCCTGGGCTGGGTTACACGGTGCTGTTCTTGGTGGCGGCGGTTTGCTTTGTGCTGGGCACCCTCCTGGTTCGCCAGATCCGCTCGGTGCGCTAAGCCCCAGGATGGGGGAGATCAGAGGTCGGCGATTTTACTTGACAACCCAGGGGGGCTTGGCCATAGTTAGGAATGCGCTGTCCTGGAGGGATGGCTGAGTGGTTGAAAGCGGCGGTCTTGAAAACCGTTGTAGACGCAAGTCTACCGGGGGTTCGAATCCCTCTCCCTCCGCCAGGCTATTTCATTTGCTGGGTTTTGTGCTAAAGTATCGTTTGCAGTTTTGGGGGCGATACCCCAGAGCTGGACAGATGGAGGGGTGGCCGAGTGGCTGAAGGCGGCGGTTTGCTAAACCGTTATAGGGAACGAAAGTCCCTATCGGGGGTTCGAATCCCCCCTCCTCCGCCAGATAAAACAGAAAAACCAGCATGGGGGTTGGGGCCTGGGCCCCAACTTTTTGCTTGGAGGCCTGGGCTTGCACACCCGGCATAGCCGATTTGGCCTATGCTATAGCCGTATGCACAACCCCCTGCTAACCCGTTTCGAGCTTTCGCTGGCCGGCCTGCCTCAGATCCTGGGCCCGGCCACCCCTGAGCAGCTACGCCAGCACAGCCTGCCCGACAAGTGGTCGGCCCACGAGAACCTGGCCCATCTGGCCCACTTCACCCTGGTTACCCAGGATCGTATAGCCCGCATCCTGCAGGAAGAGGCCCCCCTGATCGAGCGGCTAAAGCCCGACACCGAACCGGCCTTTTTGCGGCTGGTAGAGCGCCCTCCCGAGGAGGTGATAAGCCTGCTTAAGGAGCTGCGAGCCCAGCTCAACCAGCAGGTGGCGGCCCTGAGCGAGGCCCAGCTCGAGCGCATTGGCATCCACAGCGCGGCCGGGCCCATGCCGCTAAGGGTGTGGCTCGAGCTCTTCTTAGTGCACGAGGCCCACCACCTCTACCTGGCCTTCTGGCGCATCCGCGAGGTGCTGCAAATGGCCCGCTGAGTCTAGTGCACCCCCGCCTCGGTGATGGCCGCCGCCGAGTTACGGGCAAAACGCACGTTGCCCCTAAACTCGGTGAGGTTGGTGGCGTTCACGTAGGTCATGGCGCTCTGCAGACCTTCGCGCAGGCGGGCGATGGCTTCCTGGGCGGTGTGGTGGAAGGCCCGCAGGGTTTGCGAGGAGCCCTCGATAAAGTTGCGCTTCTCGGTTACCAGCATGGAGGCCATGCCGTAGAGCAGGACGCCCTCGAGCTGCCCGTCCTTCTTGATGAGCACCTCGTCCTCGAAGCTGCCGGAGGCAAAGAACTTGCCCATCATCACCCCGTCGCTGTAGGCCAGGGCCTTCACAAAGTCGCCCGAGCTGTTGACCCCGCCGTCGGAGATAATCTGCACGTCGCTGTAACCCACCACCGACTGGAACCGGCGAATCTCTTCCAGCAGCGAGAGCTGGCCCACCCCCACCCCGGTGTTGATGCGGGTGGTGCAGACCGAGCCCGGCCCCACCCCCACCTTGAGGATGAAGTGGCGGAAGCCCGAGAGCTTCATCAGCCAGTAGGCGTAGGCGAAGCCCTCGATGGAGCCCACATTGCCCAGGATGACCCCGCTATCAATGCCCAGCCCGCGAATCTTGGCCAGCACCGGCAGCACCGCCGCGTTGGCCCCGTGGGCGATGTCAATCGAGGCAAAAATCAGGTTGGGCTGGGCGAAGAGCTCGGCCAGAAACTCCTCTTTTTCGTTGATGCCCAAAGCGGCCCCCACCAGGGCCGGCGCGCTGGCCTGCACGTCCCGAAGGCGCTCCTCGTCGGAAAGCCCCACCCTGGGCAAGATGTGCACCCCGCCGTTGCCCCCGTCCCATACGTCGCGGGCGAAGCGGCTGCGCATCATGCTCATGGAGGCCCCAAAGGCCGGGAAAATCTCGATGGTGCCTTTGGTGGTGTAAAAAAGCTGGCGCACATTCACCTGGCGGCGCGAGACCGGCTGGGTCAGGAAGGTGGGGATGATGGTTTTATCGGCGAAGGTGTAGTAGGTTTCAAAGCGCTCGTAGGGGTAGCGGGCCAGGTCGGCCTGGGTTTTTTCCAGGGCTGTCTGGGCGATTTCCTCGAAAATGCCGTAGTTCACGGGCCGAAATTGTACTAAAGCCTGGGCAAGGGGTCTACGGCGTCGCCCACACTGCGGGCCGGCTTTACAAAGGTATGCGTGCTTCGTATATTCAGACCGGGCTCGAGGCCACCCGCACGAGAGCGCAACACAAGCAATGAAACCCCTTTCCTTCGCTCGAGCTACCCGCTAACCCGGGCGTTTCTTTTGTTGAAATGGCCGGTGGGGTTTGCTTGGCGGGGTATATTTTTTATGCTGAGTTAGTTTGAGAGGCCACGATGAAAACCGCCGAAATCCGCGAAAAATTTCTCCAGTTCTTCGAATCCAAAGGGCATTTACGCCTGCCGAGCTTTAGCGTGGTGCCCCAGGACGACCCCACCCTGCTCTTCATCAACGCGGGCATGACCCCCCTCAAGCCCTACTTTTTGGGCAAAAAGCCGGTCTTCCCCGGCCACGAGGGCGAGTGGTACCGGGTGACCACCTGCCAGAAGAGCGTGCGCACCGGGGATATCGAGAACGTGGGGCGCACCAACCGCCACCAGACCGTTTTCGAGATGCTGGGCAACTTCAGCTTTGGCGATTACTTCAAGAAAGAGGCCATCGAGTGGGCCTGGGAGTTCCTGACCGACCCCAAATGGCTGGGCCTGGATCCAACCCGCATTTACGTGACCATCTACAAAGACGACGACGAGGCTTTTGAACACTGGACGCGGGTGGGCGTACCTCCCGAGAAAATCCACCGCTTCGACGCCGACGAGAATTTCTGGCCGCAGAACGCCCCCACCAAAGGCCCCAACGGGCCGTGCGGGCCCTGCAGCGAGATCTACTACGACCGGGGGCCGGCTTTTGGCTCGGACACCTGGGCCGACTACTACGAGACCCGCGAGTCCAACCGCTTTGTGGAGCTCTGGAACCTGGTATTTCCACAGTACGACCGCAAGGACGGTGGTGTGCTGGAGCCGCTCCCCAAGCCCAACATTGATACCGGCATGGGCCTTGCGCGCGTGGCTATGGTGCTGCAAGACGTGACCGACTTCTACGAGACCGACGAATTCCAACCCCTGATCGCCAAAATTGTAGAGCTGACCGGTATCAGCTACGAAGGCCCCAGCTCGGTGGCCCACCGGGTGATTGCCGAGCACGCCCGCGCCGTGACCTTTATCCTCTCCGATGGGGTGCACTTCTCCAATACCGGGCGCGGCTACGTGGTGCGCCGCTTGCTGCGCCGGGCGGTGCGCTTTGGCTACCTGCTGGGCCTGCGCGAGCCCTTCATGTACAGGCTGGCCGAGGTGGTGGCCCAGGTGATGGGCGGGGTCTACCCCGAGCTAAAGGAGAACCTCGAGGGCGTACAAAAACAAATCAAAATTGAAGAAGAGCAGTTCTTGCGCACGCTCGAGAGCGGTATCAAGCGCCTGGACGCGATGCTGGCCAACCTCAAGCCGGGCGATACCCTGGCGGGCCGGGATGCCTTTACCCTGTACGACACCTACGGCTTCCCGCTCGACTTAACCATCGAAATTGCAAGCGAGCACGGGGTTCAGGTGGACACCGAAGGCTTCGAGCAAGCCCTGGAGGAACAGCAGGAGCGGGCTCGAGCCGCTGCCGCTTTCAGCAAAGAGCTTTTCAAGAGATCCAACGAGGCCCTTGCGGCCCTGGCCGCCGACTACGGGGGCACCAAGTTTGTGGGCTACGAGAGCCTCGAGGCCCAGGCCCAGGTCAAGCTGCTCCTGGTGGGCGAGCAGACCATAGAGGAAGCGCCGGCCGGCACCGAGGTGCAGGTGGTGCTGGACAGAACCCCCTTCTACGCCGAAGGGGGCGGCCAGGTGGGAGATGCGGGCGTGCTGGAATGGGAAGGGGGCTGGGCCAGGGTCTCGACCACCCAGAAAAACCCCGACGGCATCTTTTTGCACATCGCGCGGGTGGAGGAGGGCACCCTCAAAGCGGGCTCGACGGTGCGGGCTTTGGTGGATATGCACCGACGTGACACCGAGAAAAACCATACCGCCACCCACCTGCTGCACGCTGCCTTGCGGGCGGTGCTGGGCTCCCATGTGCAGCAAAAAGGCAGCTATGTGGGGCCGGATCGGCTGCGCTTCGACTTCAGCCAGTTTGAGCCGATTGCCCCCAGGGATTTGGCCCGGATTGAGCTGTTGGTGAACCGCTGGATTCAGGCCGACTTCCCGGTGAGCTATACCTACAAGCCCTTGGAGGAGGCCCGCAAAGAAGGGGCCATGGCCCTGTTTGGTGAAAAGTATGGCGACGTGGTGCGGGTGGTCAGTGTGGAAGGGGCCATCGACAACGTGACCTCCAAGGAGCTCTGCGGTGGCTGCCACGTGCGGCGCACTGGCGAAATCGGGGCCTTTGTGATCGTGGCCGAGGAGTCGGTGGCGGCGGGGGTGCGGCGCATTGAGGCCCTGACCGGAACCGGGGCTACGCAGTACGTACGCGAGATGCTGGATCGGCTGGGCGGCCTCTCCCGCGAACTGGGTACGACCCCTGAGCACCTGCTCGAGCGGGTGAACAAGCTCCAGGACGAACTCAAGGCCCGCGAGAAAGAGATCGAAAAGCTGAAGCTGGATCTGGCTCGAGCCCAGCTCGGGGGCAGCGCGGCAGGCATCTCGCTCAAGGAAGCAAACGGCTACAGGTATCTGGCAGTCAAGCTCGAGGGTCTCGAGGCCGGGGCCTTGCGGGGTGCAGCCGACGAGCTGCTGGACAGGCACCAGGCCGACCTGGTGGCGGTGGGCTCGGGGCAGCACCTGGTGGTCAAGGTGAGCAAAAAGGCCCTGGAGAGGGGGCTGGATGCCGGTGCGGTAATGAAGAAGCTGTCGGCTGTTGCCGGCGGGCGCGGCGGCGGCAGGGGGGCGCTGGCCCAGGGCGGCGGCTTCGACCTGGAAAAGGCTTTTGGGGCGCTCGAGCAGGTGCTGGAATAGTGTTGGGACTCATCTGCATTTCTGGGCTGGAGGGGATAATAGGGTAGATGCGGGTGGTGGCGCTGGACGTGGGGGAAGCCCGGATTGGCCTGGCCGTGGGCGAGATCGGCTCACCCTGGGCTTTTGGTCGGGGTTACCTGGTGCGCAAGAACCTCGAGGCCGACCTCGAGGCCCTGGCGGCCTTTGCCGAGCGTGAACGGGCCGAGCGCTTTGTGGTGGGGCTGCCCCTGCGCACCGATGGTCGGCCCAGCGCCCAGGCCGAGCGGGTGCAGGCCCTGGTAGAGGCCATGCGTGAACGGGGTATGCAGCTCGAGCTGCTGGATGAGCGCTACACCACCAAGCTGGGGCAGAACCGGCTTAAACACGCCCCCAAGCGCATCCGGCAAGAGAAAGGCAAACTGGACGAAGCCGCGGCCATCGCCCTGCTGGAGTCATATCTGGCCCGTGTGGGACAGTAACTTTGGAGCCTCGAGCATGGACGACAAGCCCACACTGTCCGCTACCCCCCCCGATGAAACCCGGGAAGCCAGCAAGTCGCCGACCCGCTGGATTCTGCGGGGTGTGCTGCTTATGTTTGTACTGCTGGTAGCGCTGCTGGGCTACGCCCTTTACCTGATGGGGCCCACCGGCGTCACCGCCCAGGTACAGATTCCCAGGGGCAGCGGGGCCGCAGCCGTCGGTCGTATCCTCGAGCAGGCTGGGCTGGTGCGCTCGGGCTATCTGTTTGCCCAGTACCTGCGCTTTTCCGGCCAGGACAAAGCGCTCAAGCCTGGTTACTACCGGCTCGAGGGCAACGGGTTGCGGGCCATTGCCCTGGCCATCACCGGTGAATCCCGTCCCCTCACGGTGCGCATCACCTTTCCCGAGGGCTGGCGGGCGGTGGATATGGCCCAGCGCTTGAGCGAAAACAACCTGGATGGGCCCCGGTTCCTCGAGCTGGTCAACAACCCCCCCTCCGAGCTGCGCCCTGCCGAGGCCAAAGGCCCCACCCTCGAGGGCTACCTTTTTCCCGCTACCTACGACTTCCCCCTCGACTTTACCGCCGAAGACGTTATCCGCACCATGACCCGCCGCATGGAACAGGAGTTCACCCCCGAGGCCCAGGCCCGCCTGCAGCAGCTTGGCCTGCAAAGCATTCACGACTGGGTCACGCTGGCCTCCATCGTGCAGGCTGAAGCGGCCAACTCGGGTGAGAAGCCGGTAATCGCTGGGGTCTTTCTCAACCGCCTGGAAATTGGCATGCCCCTGCAGGCCGACCCCACCGTGGCCTATGGCCTGGGCAAACGCCTGCCCGAACTCGACCGGGGCGCGGGCGACTTCGAAAAAGACACCCCCTACAACACCTATACCCGGCGCGGCTTGCCCCCGGGGGCTATCAGCAACCCCGGCACCGAGGCCTTACGGGCGGTGCTTAATCCGGTGCGTACCAACGAAAAAGGCCAGAAGTACCTCTACTTTCTGCACGCCCAGGGCCGCTTGTTTCTGAACGTGGACTTTGAAGGGCATCTACGCGATACCGCGAAGTATTATCGCTAGCCCTCTGCAAAAAACTCCCTATCAACCCGCTTCACCTCATACCGTGCCGCTACCGTGACTCCAACGTTGTACTCGATCATGAAGCCTGCCAGGGTATTTCCATCAATTAGCACGATATTCCCGAGCGCCTTAGCTGTTTCAATCGCACTACTAGAAAAGTCCGAGGTGGTGATGATAACCCCTCGGCTTGCTCTTTGAAGGGCTAGGCTTCCGTGAAAGGTTCTGACAACTTCACTTGGGACGGTTCTTTCCCAACGCTTGGCTTGAAAGTAAATATTGTCCAGGCCAAGCCGGTCTTGCTTAATGATGCCATCAATGCCATCATCCCCACTTCGCCCCACTGCCTTACCCGCATCTGCTACCGAACCGCCGTAACCCATTGCTACCAAAAGCTGAACCACAAGACGCTCAAAGAATGCAGGTGAGCACTGCTTGACGCGTGCCAAAAGCTCCTGTGCTAGCTGTCTCCTCAAAACTAGATGAAGCTGTTCGAGCTGCTCATCTGGTGTTGTTTCATTGCCAACCTCTTCTTCTGAGCTCGCCTCATCCGTGGTGCGGTCTCTGCGCTTAAGCTCAACGAATCTGGGGAATTGCATTAAGGTATTGGACGTTAAGTTTCGGTAATGCCAGACTACAAAACTTTGCGACCCTCTGAAGTGATTTTGAATTGTCCTCGGCTTGGAGACTCCAACAATCCGGCTTTTGTCAAATAGGTTCTGGCCCATCCGACGCGGTTCTCATACCTACTTTGCCCACCACTGGGTAGCAATTCAGCCCGATCTTCTTTGCTTAGGTTGAACTGTCCGGCCAGCACCTCGTAGGCTTCCTCCATCGAGTGCGCTTCACCATCTGCTGCCATCTTGAGCAATGGGAACATGAATCGCTGGTAGCTTGGAATTGGCATTTCCTATCATTCTACTTGCCCGACGAGACTTGCTCCGTCTGTTTAAGCCGCGAGAAAGCCCCGCCTGATACAGCACCACCCCCAGCGCCACCGCCGCATTCAGGCTCTCGGCCCCTTCGGAGATGGTGTATCCGTGATTTCCGAGAAGCCTTGGACTTCAGTCCGAGACGTTGTCACTCTGGCAGAGCGCAATATCAACCGGGTGTTGCTGGCCGAAAGCCTGCTGGGCATCATTCACCAACGCCTGGTTCCTACCGTTAAAGGCCAGCGAACCCTTATTACCGAGGTCATCACCATGACCCCGCGCATTCATGAGGCCCTCAAACAGCCCAGCCAGGCCGACCGCCTGTGTGAGGTGCTGCGTGAACAGGGCCTGGAAGGCTACCAGGGTTTTGACCAAAGCCTGCTGGCTTTGTACCACCAGGGCCTTGGATTACCAGACTGCCCGTTTGCATGCCCAACCCAGTTCGAGCTGGCCGTGCTGCGACGTTCAGGCCGCCAGGGTTCCGAGGGGCCGGAAGGGTGAGCTCAAACAAAGCCAAGGGTGTTTTTGGGCTCGAGGCCACGCAAACGGGCTGGCTAGACAGCCCCGGCTTTGGCGATTTCGCTACGGCAAGATAAAGTACAGTTATGACGCCGCATATCTCTGCCCCACCGGGTGCTGTGGCCGAGGCCATCCTGCTCCCCGGCGACCCCCTGCGAGCCAAGTACATCGCCGAAAACTTTCTGGAAAACCCGGTTTTATACAACCAGGTTCGCAACATGTTCGGTTACACCGGCACCTACAAGGGGAAGCGGGTGAGCGTGCAGGGCACCGGGATGGGCATCCCCTCGGCCAGCATCTACATCCACGAGCTGGTTCAGTTTTACGGCTGCAAGACCCTGATTCGGGTGGGCACCGCCGGGGCCATCACCGAGCGCCTCAAGCTGCGCGATCTGGTGATTGCCCAGGCCGCCTGCACCGATTCTTCCATCAACAACCTGCGCTTTGCCGGCCAGAACTATGCGCCCATCGCCACCTTCGACCTGCTGCGCCGGGCCTACGAGCAGGCCCAGTCCAGGGGCATGCCGGTACACGTGGGCAACGTGCTTTCCACCGACACCTTCTACCACGACCAGCCCAACCCCTACCAGCTATGGGCCCAGTTTGGGGTGCTGGCGGTTGAGATGGAGGCCGCCGGGCTCTACACGCTGGCGGCCAAGTTTGGGGTGCAGGCTTTGTGCATTCTTACCATCAGCGACCACCTGATTACCGGCGAGAAAACCACACCCCAGGAGCGGCAGGAGACCTTCGACCAGATGATTGAGGTGGCGCTCGAGACCATCTGAGTAGCGTCTGGCCTGTAGATTTGTATAATCAAACCCTATGACTGGGTTTTTATACACACAGGGGCGGAGGTGCTTGTGGTTGAGGTGATTAAGCCGCTTGCCAGCCTCAAAGGCCGCGACTTCCTTTCCAACCTCGACCTGTCGCCCGCCGAGTACCGCGCGGTGCTGGATACCGCCCACGCCATGAAGCGAGGGGCTTACAAAGGGCTGCGGCCCCTCGAGGGCCAGACCCTGGCCATGATCTTCGAGAAGCCCTCCCTGCGCACCCGCACCACCTTCGAAGTAGCCATGAACCAGCTTGGCGGGCATGCGGTGAACCTCACCAACGCCGAGATTGGCCTGGGCACCCGTGAGCCGGTGCGCGACATCGCCCTGAACCTCGAGCGCTGGGTGGAGGCTATTATGGCCCGGGTCTACCTGCACTCGACCCTCGAGGAGCTGGCCCGCTACTCTTCCAAGCCGGTCATCAACGGCCTTTCCGACCTGCTGCACCCGGTGCAACTGCTGGCCGACTACCAGACCATCGAGGAGACCTTCCCCGATACCAGGGGTATCAAGGTGGCCTATATTGGCGACGGCAACAACATGGCCAACGCCCATATCCAGTGCGCGGTGCTCTCCGGGGTCAAGCTCACCATCGCCACCCCGCGCGGCTATGAGCCCAACGCCATCATCTACATGGAAGCCCTCAAGCTAGGGGCCGATATCACCCTGACCCACGACCCCCTCGAGGCCGCTAAAGGGGCCCAGGTGCTCTATACCGACGTCTGGGTCTCGATGGGCCAGGAGGCCGAGGCCAGCCAGAGGCGCAAAATCAAAGACTTCGCCGGTTTTCAGGTAACCCCGGCCATGCTGGACTTAATTGACCCCGACGGCATCTTTTTACACTGCCTGCCGGCCCACTACGGCGAGGAGGTGGTCGAGGAGGCCACCCTGCACAAAAAGTCCAGGGTCTTCGACCAGGCCGAGAACCGGCTACACGCGCAAAAAGCCCTGCTCTACCATTTGCTAAGCTAGGGGTATGGGGCAGAGCGAGCACATACGCAAGCAGGTGGGCCGGCCACAGGTAAAGTCGCCTCTGGCCCAGGCGTTTCTTCTTCGACAGATGCTCTTAGAGCTGGGCCTGGAACCAAAGCATGCGCACACACACGTTCGAAAGTCTGTTGGCCGCCCTGGGACAAGACGGGGCTGGGTGGAGCCATGAGTAAGCCCAAGGTGTTCATTGACGGCGAGGCGGGCACCACCGGCCTGCAAATCCGGGCCCGCTTGCAGCACAGAAACGATATCGAGATCATTTCAATTGACCCGGCTAAGCGCAAGGACGAGCTCGAGCGCAAGCGCCTGCTGAACATGGCGGATGTGGCCATCCTCTGCCTGCACGACGACCTGGCCAAAGGGGCGGTGGCGATGCTGGAGAACCCCGAGACCCGCATCCTGGACGCCAGCTCGGCCCACCGGGTGGCCGAGGGCTGGGTGTACGGCTTCCCGGAGCTCACCCCGGCCCAGCCCGAAGCGATTCGCCGGGCACGCTTGGTTTCCAACCCCGGCTGCTACCCCACCGGGGTGATCGCCCTCCTGCGGCCCCTGGTGGAGGCCGGGCTTTTGCCGGCGGACTTTGCGGCCTCGGTAAACGCCATCTCGGGCTACTCGGGCGGGGGGCGGCAGCTCATAGACGCCATGGAAGGCCGGGGGGAGCACCGCCTGGCCGGGGACTACCGGGCCTATGGCCTCGAGCTTACCCACAAGCACATCCCCGAGATGACCGTCTACTCGGGCCTGCGGCACCCCCCCATCTTCACCCCGGCGGTGGGGCGCTTCCGCCAGGGGATGCTGGACTTCATCCCGGTGCACCTGTGGGCCCTGCCGCAAAAGGTCACCGCCGCCGAGCTGCACGAAGCCCTCGTGGAGCGCTACCAGGGGCAGCGCTTTGTGCGGGTGATGCCCCTGGAGACCTACGGCCAGCACCACCCGGTGCTCGACCCCCAGGCCCTGAACGGCACCAACCTGCTCGAGCTCTTCGTCTACGAGAACCCCGCGCGCGAGCAGGCCCTGCTGGTAGCGCGCTTTGACAACCTGGGCAAGGGGGCTTCGGGCGCGGCGGTGCAGAACCTGGATATCATGCTGGGTTTGGAAGGGCCCCATACCTACGAATACTTTGGCGACTGATTCAAAGGCCGCTTTGTTGGGCCTATGCAGACTGTGGTTATCTACCTCGATTACCTGTGCCCTTTTGCCTGGCGGGGCCTCGAGCTGGCCTATGTGGCGGCCCCCCAACTGGGCCTGGACTTGACACTCCGGCACTACAGCCTGGAGCAGGGCAACCATCCCGAAAACGCAGGCCGGCCGCGCCATACCCCGGCCTGGAAGCTGGCCGAGCAGCCGCTGGAAAGCTCCCCCTCGCTCCGGGCTTTTCTGGCCTCCCACGCCGCAAGGCAGCAGGGGAAGGCGGCCCACCTGCGCTTTGCCCTCGAGCTTTTTCGTTTGCACCATCAGGACAAGCGCCCGCTGGACGAGGATCAGACCCTGGTGGAGGCGGTGGGGCGGGCCGGCCTGGACTTGGAGCGCTTCATGGCCGACCTGGAAGATGAGGAAAGCCGGCGGCTCGAGCTGGCCACCGACCTCGAGGTCGCTGGTGAACTGGGGGTTTTTGGCACGCCCACCTTCGTGCTGCCCTCGGGCGATGCGGCCTATCTCCGTTTCACCCAGCTCACCACCGAGCCGGAGCTGGCCGTGAACCTGTGGGAGCTATTCACCGCCGTGCTGGAAAACGGCGCCCATATCGAGACCATCAAACGGCCCCGCTGGTAAAAAGCCCAACCGAGGACATACCCGCCTAGCCTGTGCTAGAAGCGTCGGCCTTAGCCGCCGGGGGCTAGCCCTGGGCCGCAGCCAGCTTGCTTGGTCGGTGGATGCCCAGCGAAAGCAGGGCAGCGGCAATCCCGATGACGCCGGCCAGCAAAAAGGCCAGATTGTACTCGCCCAGGGCATCGCGGGCGGCCCCTCCTGCCCAGGCCGCTGCCGCTGCACCGAGCTGGTGGGCGGCAAACACCCAGCCATACACCGTGCCCACGTTCTGCCGCCCGAAGTTATCCGCTACCAGAGCCACCGTGGGGGGTACGGTGGCGATGTAGTCCAGGCCAAACACCACCGCAAAAACTAGCAGGGTTTCTGGGGTGGTCGCAAAGGGCAAAAATAAAAGCGAAAGTCCGCGGAAACCGTAGTAAAGGCTCAGAAGCACCCGGGGGTCGTAGCGGTCGGTGAGGTAGCCCGAGGCCAGGGTGCCCACAAAGTTCAAAGCCCCCATGAGGGCCAGGATGCCGGAGGCGGTGGTGGGGGTCAGGCCGCACGAGGCCGCATAGGGGATGAAATGCACCCCAATCAGGCCGTTGGAGGTGGCCCCGCAGATAAAGAAGGTAGCCGCTAGCAGCCAGAAGGTAGGTGAGCGCAGGGCTCTGTGCATAATGCCGGTGTCGGCCGTAATCTTCATGGGGGCCGAACCGGGGGCCGCCCCCAGCGCCCTGAGCCCCATCTCCGCCGGGCTGTCTTTCATGAAGAGCCCCACGGGTATCAGGGCCAAAAGCGAGATGGCCGCCATGATCCAACTGGCCTCACGCCAGCCCAGCCCGCTGGCCCAGAAGACCAGGGCCGGGATAAAGATTAGCTGGCCTGCCGAGGTGGCGGCCCCAAAGATGCCGGTGACCAGGCCCCGGTGCCGAATGAACCAGCGGTTGGCCACTGTGGCCCCCAGCACCCCGCCCACCACCCCGGTGGCCACCCCGCTCAGCACCCCCCAGACCAGGTTGAGCTGCCAGATGTGCGTCATCAGGGCGCTCAGGGCCATGCTCAGGGTCATCAGGCCCAGGCCAAAGAGGGTGATGCGTCGGGGGCCGAAGCGATCCATCAGGTAGCCGCTCAAAGGCGCACCCAGGCCAAACAGTACCAGCCCGATGGCGGTGGCAAAAGAGATGCTCTGGATGGCCCAGCCGGTGCTCTCGTGCAGGGGCTGGATGAGCGCCCCTGGCACCGAGCGGTTGCCTGCGGCAATCAGGGTGGCAACCACCGCCACCGCGACTACGATCCAGCCATAAAAGAGTCTATTCACACCAGCTCCTGAGGGCGGTCTGGGTCTCATGCATCAGGGTTTCTACCAACATAGCAGCGGGCAGGCTCCGGCACAGGCCAACCCCCTGCCCAGCCCACAGCGACATGTACTCGATGCGGCCCGCTTTGGCAGCAGCCTGGCGAATCTCGGTGGTGAGGGCGTTTTGGATGGGATAGGGTGGCACCTGGGCCTCGTAGGGCCGCATCCGTTCGATAAAGGTATTGTGCAAACCCCGGGCCGGACGCCCGGAAAAGGTGCGGGTCACCACCGTGGGGTCGCCTTTAGCCTGCAGCAGGGCTTGCTTGTACAGGGGGTGAATCCCCGACTCCGGGCAGGTCAGGAAAGCTGTACCCATCTGCACCGCACTGGCCCCCAGGAGCAAGGCCGCGGCAATTCCCCGCCCGTCCATAATGCCCCCCGCCGCAATCACCGGAACTTTTACCGCATCTACAACCTGGGGCACCAGGGCCAGCGTTCCGGTCATGGACTGCTCGAACGGGCCCATGAAAGTACCCCGGTGCCCCCCAGCCTCGCCACCCTGGGCACAGATGTAATCGGCCCCAGCGGCTTCCCAGGCCCGCGCTTCTGCTACGTTGGTGGCGGTGCCGATAACTTTGCAACCAGCTTTATGTAAGCGTTCGACAACCTGGGCTGGAACAATATCGAAGTGAAAACTCACTACCGGTGGTTTTTCCTCGAGCAGCACCTCTAGCTGGGCCCCGAAGTCCTCGCTGAACTTTTGGGGGGCTGTGCCGGGGGGCAGGCCCAGCTCGGCCCGGATGGGCCCGAGGCGATCCAGGGCGGCCTCGAGCACATCCGCCGAGACTTTGGCGGCCTCGAGCACAAACAGGTTGACGTTGAAGGGTCGGTCGGTGAGCTGGCGAACCTGGCGGATGGCCTCGCGCAGCCGGTCGGGTGGGAGCAAGGCCCCTGCCAACGAGCCCAGCCCGCCCGCCTGGGAAACCGCCGCCACCAGCTCGGGCGTGGTGGCCCCACCGGCCATGGGGGCCTGGATTATGGGGTAGCGGGTGAGGGTAAAAACCATGCTGGATTCTACCCGCTGCAAAGCTGCGAAGGGGAGGGGGTGGTTGATGCGCTGTTCAGTACGATCTGCAGTTCTTCCAGGTCGGCCACGATGTGGTCGGGCTGGGGTGGGGTGGGGGGGCGAACCGGAACCACTAGGCCGTGCTCTTCTAACTCGCTTTCTACCCTGGCGGCGATGACGCTGGCGAGGTCAGGCCGCTGGGTGCGCTCGAGCACCGGGGTTTCGCGCCAGTCCTGGGGCATGGTGCGCCAGATCCAGACCGCTCCCAGGCCGGCGGCGTTGGCCCCCCAGATGTCCTGGCTGAGCAGATCGCCCACGTGCACAATTTTTTCCACCGATTCGCGGCGCAGGGGGTTCCAGAAAGCCGGGTCGGGCTTGAGGGCCTGCGAGATATCCGGGGCCAGTAGCCGGTCGTAGGTGATGTTGAGCCTGTCTACCAACACCTGCTGATACCTGGCCAGGCCGTTGGTGGCCACCGCAATCCGATAACCCTGGGCGCGCAGGGCGGCCAGACCTGCCGGCACATCGGGATAAAGCAGCCCTGGCGGCAGCTTCGCCTCGGCGAGCACCTGGGCAATGTTGGGGAAGACCGGCGGAAGTCCCAGTTGCTCCCGCACAGCCCGGTGAATATCGCCCCAGTCGTACACCTTGGTGGGGTCGCCCTGGGCCAGGCGGCGCAGGTACTCCCTCCGCAGGGCCTGGCGGATGGTAGGCTCTGCTAGCAAAGCCTCCATGTGGGGCCGCATCAGGCGGCGAAAAGGCCAGTCCGCCAGGGTGCCGTCAAAATCGAAGGTAAGCCAGCGCATCGGCCTTAGCCTATCGTTTTGTGGGGCCGGCGTACAGAACCACTTGCATTCTGGCCGCCCATAGCGCAGACTGGAGGCCAGATGGTACCGATCGCGCTCGTCAAGGGTTGGTGGTGGCCCGGATAGCCCTGGGACGGTAGCGGTCGTTACCCCTGGGGCTTTCCTCAGGGGGATTTTTTTATTGCTAAAGGAGAGCAGATGCCCATTGCACACCTAACCAAGCCCACCATCCCGGTCAAGAAAACCCTGCTGGCCGACCTCGAGACCCCCGTCACGGCCTACCTGAAGCTCTCGGAGAAGGCCAGTCCCAGCTTTTTGCTGGAGTCGGTGGAGGGGGGCAAGGCCTGGGCCCGCTGGAGCTTTGTGGGGGTGGGGGCCCGCCACATCTGGCGGCTGAAGGAGGGGGTTTTTACCCTGAATGGCCGGCCGCTGGCGACCCAGGATCCCCTGCGCACCCTCTACCAGGCCATCCACCGGCCCATCCAGCCCGACCCCGACCTGCCCCTGTTCTGGGGCGGTGCGGTGGGCTACGCGGCCTACGACCTCATCCGCTACTACGAGCGCCTGCCCAACCAGAAGCCCGACCTGCTGGGCATTCCCGACCTGCTGTTTATCGAGCCGGAAGTCCTGATTGTATTTGACCAGTTCAAGCAGCAGCTCCACATCGTGGCCCCGGCCCTGGAGGACGAGCGGGCCCAGGCCCTGGAGCGCATCGCCTGGGCCGAGAAGAAGCTCAGCGGGCCGCTGCCGGGGGTGCCGGGCGAACGGGCCGGGCGGCGGGTGGAGTTCAGCCAGAACGTTACCCAGGCTGAGTACGAGCAGATGGTGGAGAAAGCGCTCGAGTACATCCGGGCCGGCGACATCTTCCAGGTGGTGCCCTCGCTGCGCATCTCGGCCCCCCTGCAGGTGCACCCCTTTGCTGTCTACCGCGCCCTGCGCTCGGTGAACCCCAGCCCCTACATGGGCTACCTGGAACTGGGCGAGGTGACCCTGGTCTCGAGCAGCCCCGAGAGCCTGCTGCGCTCCGATGGGCAGCGGGTGGTGACCCGCCCCATCGCCGGAACCCGCCGGCGGGGCCGGGATGCTGCTGAAGACCAGGCCCTGGCCGAAGAGCTGCTGTCCGACGAAAAGGAGCGGGCCGAGCACGTGATGCTGGTGGACCTTTCGCGCAACGACCTGGGCCGGGTCTGCCGCTATGGCAGCGTGCGGCCCCGCGAACTTATGAAGGTGGAGAACTACTCGCACGTGATGCACATCGTCTCGACCGTGGAGGGCGAGCTCTGCGAGGACAAAACCCCGCTCGACGCCCTGGCCGCGGTCTTGCCGATGGGCACCGTCTCGGGGGCCCCCAAGATCCGGGCCATGGAGATTATCGAGGAGCTCGAGCCCGCCCGTCGGGGCGCGTACGGGGGGGCTTTTGGCTATGTGGCCTACGACGGGCACATGGACATGGCCCTGACCCTGCGAACCATCGTGGTGGCTGGTGGGCAGATGCACATCCAGGCGGGGGCGGGGGTGGTCTACGACTCCAATCCGATGGCCGAGTACCAGGAGTGCTTGAACAAGGCCCAGGCCATGGTCAAGGCGGTGCGGCTGGCCGAGGAGGGGTTGTGAGCGTGGAAGGCGGGGTTGGGCGGCGGTGGGAAGCCGCGCGCAAAGGAGGGGTTGAGATGGGAAGCCTCGAGGACATTCGCCTGCAAATTAACGCCATTGACGCCCGGATTGTGGTACTGCTGGCCCAGCGGGCGCGGCTGGCTAAAGAAGCGGCCCGGCTAGGGCAAAGCCCGGTGCCTCTTGAGTCAAAAGACCGGCAGGAACAGATCATCCAGCACGTGCGCTATATGGCCGAGCACCAGGGCTTATCGCCCAATGTGGCCGAGCGCATCTACCGCGCCATCCTGGGGGAGTTTGCGGCCATGGAAAAGCGGGAGGCAGGACTGTGAAGCGAATTCTGATGATTGACAACTACGACTCCTTTACCTACAACCTGGTGCAGTACCTGGGCGAACTGGGCGCCCAGGTAACCGTTTGGCGCAACGACCGCTTTAGCTTGCAGGATGTGGCCGACCTTGACCCCGACGGCATTGTGGTGAGCCCCGGCCCCTGCACGCCCAAGGAGGCCGGCCTCTCGGTGCCGCTCATCCAGCGCTACGCGCCCCGATACCCCATCCTGGGGGTCTGCCTGGGCCACCAGAGCATTGGCGAGGCCTTTGGGGCTGCGGTGCGGCGGCACCGGGTGATTGTGCACGGCAAGACCAGCCCCATCCTGCACGACGGCAGCGGGGTGTTTGCCGGCCTGCCCACCCCCCTGACGGCCACCCGCTACCACTCGTTGGTGGTGGAAGACCTGCCCGACGAACTGGAGGCCAACGCCTGGTACGACGAGGCCGGGGGCCGCACGGTGATGGGGCTGCGCCACCGCCGCTACCCCACCCACGGGGTGCAGTTTCACCCGGAATCGGTTTTGACCGAGGGGGGCAAGCAGATGCTGGCGAATTTCCTGGCGATGGCTTGAGTTGTATAGTAAATATACATACACTATTTACATGCCGCAGGTGCAGACCTATCTAAAAGAAGCGACCTACCGCATCCTCGAGCAGAGGGCCAAGGCCCGGGGTATGAAGCTCTCCGAGCTGTTGCGCGAGATGATCGAGTCGCAGGTTGTACCGCGACGCTCGGCGGCTTTCCTGGCCCTGGCGGGAAGCTGGGAGGGCGACCTCGAGCGCCCCCCGCAGGGGCCGTTCGAGGAACGGGAAGGGCTGTGATGTATCTGCTGGACACCAACGTCTGGATCGGTTACCTGAAGGGGGTGCCGCCTTTGGTCGCGCGCATACAGGCTGAGCCCCAAATTTTCATCAGCAGCATCAGCCTGGGGGAGCTGTACTACGGGGCCCGCAAAAGCCAGCGGGTGGAGGCCAACCTCAGGCGGGTGGAGATCATCCGCAACGAAATACCCTGCTTCGGAGTGGATGCGCTGGTGGCAGGGGTATACGGGATGATTCGGGCCGACCTCGAGCGCCAGGGTGCGCTGATTGGCCCCAACGACCTGTGGATTGCGGCCATTGCCAAAGCCCACGACCTGGTGCTGGTCACGCGCAACCAGCGTGAGTTTGCCCGTATAGCGGGATTACGACTGGACGACTGGGAGCAGGCATGATCTCGGTAATTGTACCCACCCACAACCGCCGCGAAGTGCTGGCGAAGAAGCTGCGCGCTCTGGAAAACCAACCGGGCGCGTTTGAGGTGATCGTGGTGGCCGATGGCTGCACCGACGATACCCTGGAATTCCTACAGCAGTACAAACCGCCCTTTGCGTTCCACTTTCTTGAGATCACGCCGGGCCTCGGCGCGGCCAACGCCCGCAACCGGGGGGCCGGGATGGCCCGGGGCGATATCCTGCTTTTTTCCGACGACGACGTGATACCCCAGCCGGGCTGGATCGAGGCCCATCAGAAAGCGCACACCCGGCCCCGCACGGTGGCGGTGGGGCGGCTCGAGCTGCCCCCCGCGCTGCGGGGTACGGGGGCGGCGGAGCTGAAGGGCCCCCGGGCCTTCTGGTGGAACATCACCGGCAACAACACCTCGCTGCCCAGGGCCCTGTTTGAGGAGGTGGGCGGCTACGACCCCGCCTTCAGCGGCTACGGCGGCGAAGACCCCGACCTGGGCTACCGCCTGATGCGGGCTGGGGCGCGGCTGGTGTTCGTGCGGGAGGCGCTGGCCGTGCATGAGGCTTTCGACTACCAGGGCCAGGCCATCGAGAAAGCCCGGCAGGCGGGGGCGGCCCACGTGCGGGTCTGGCAGAAACACCACGACCCCCGCATCGCCTGGGCCCTGGGGGTGCACCCGGTGCTGGTGAGCCTGAAGCTGGCCCTGCTCCCCTCCTTCAAGGGCCTGCTGGGGGCGCGGGGCGACTACGAGCTGGCGTATGCCTGGGGGGCTTCGGAGGCATGGAACCCACCTTCAGCGTCGTGATTCCCACCTACAACCGGGCCGAACTGCTGGCCCGCACGGTGCAGGCTTTTTTAGCCCAGGAAGGGGTTGCGCTCGAGCTGATCGTGGTGGACGACGGCTCGAGCGATGCGACGCCGGAGGTGCTGGCCGGGTTCCGTGACCCCCGCCTGCGGGTTTTGCGCCAACCCAACGCGGGGATGGCCTATGCACGCAATGCAGGGCTGCTTCAGGCTCGAGGCCAGTATGTGCTGTTCAACGATGACGATGTGGTGCCCGAGGCGGGTTTTTTACAGGCTCATCTTAATTTGCACCAGCGCTATCCTCGAGCGGCGGGGGTGAGTTATACCTATATACCGGAATCGCTGGGACAGGATTCTTTTATACGCTTCTGGCGTGCAAGGGCCGAGTCGGGGGTGCGGGGCCGGGCCGATGGGGCGTTGCTGGGCTGGGGCGGCTTCTGGTTCGCCAGTCTTTCTTTGCCGCTCGAGCAGGCCGAGGCTTTTGCACCCATGCGGGGCTATGGCTGGGAAGATCACGAGCTGGGCTGGCGGCTCTGGCGCAAGGGGGTGCGGCCCCGCCTGGCCCTGGGGGCCCGCGCGGCCCACGAGGATCGGGTCAGCCTGGACGTTATGGTCGCCAAGTCGCGGAGCCTGGGGCGGATGGCCTGGCAGTTTTACCGGCTGCACCCGCACCCCCTGGTGGCCCTCTGGACGGGCGTACACCCCCTGGCGCGGGCTTACAAGCGCTGGGCCTACCCCTGGGCCAGGGCCGAGCGGCTCTTGCGGGTGCGCGACTGGGAGGGGGGGGCGGGGGCCTTTGCGTGCTACCGCTTTGTGCTCGAGGCCGCCTACACCCAGGGGCTGCTGGAAGGGGCCACGGCATGAGCGCGCCCCTGGTGTACATCCTGATCGTCAACTACAACGCCTGGCCTGACACCCTGGCCTGTTTGCGGGCGCTGGAGGGGCTCCGTTACCCCAACTACCGGGTGCTGGTGCTGGACAACGCCTCCCAGAACGACGGGGTGGCCCGGCTGCGCGCGGCCTTTCCGCACCTCGAGTTGGTGGAGCTGGGGCGCAACCTGGGTTTTGCCGGGGGTAACAACGCCGGCATCCGCCGGGCCCTGGCCGCGGGGGCCGACTACGTCTGGCTGCTCAACCCCGACACCCTGCCCGAGGCGGGTGCGCTCGCCGCCATGGTGGAGCGGGCCGAGCAGGACACCCGGATTGGGGCGGTGGGCGCGGTGCTCTACGAGATGGACAACCCCCAGCAAGTACAGGCCTGGGGCGGGGGCCAGGTGGTGCTCCCCTGGGGCCTGATCCGCCTGCTAACCCATCCGCGCCAGGCCGGGCGTTTGAACTACATCAGCGGGGCCAGCCTGCTCATCCGCCGGGCCGCCCTGGAACGGGTGGGCCTGCTGGACGAGGGGTTTTTCATGTACGGCGAGGACTGCGACTACGGCCTGCGCCTGACCCGCGCGGGGTTCCGGCTGGCGGTGGCCGAGGGGGCGCGGGTGCTGCACAAAGGGGGCAGTTCCTGGTCGGGCAGCCTGCGCTCCGACGAATACTTTGCTGCCTACAACGTCCGGCTCTTTCGCAAGCACGCCCCCTGGCCCCTGCTGGCGGTGGCCGGGTATGGCCTGTTCTGGCTGCTGGAGTACAGCCTGCGGGGCCGCTTCGACAAGGTGGGGGCCCTCGGGCGGGGCCTCTGGCGGGGTTGGCGCCTGCCGAGTGTGTAAACTTTTGGGGAGGAACCGTGGACGAACTCAAGAAAGCCCTTCTGGCCGAGCCTTTATCCAGGGCTGAGGCCCATGCCCTGATGCGCCGGATTATGGCCGGCGATCTGACCCCGGTGCAGACCGCCGGGGTGCTGATGGCCCTGCGCACCCGGGGCGAGACCCCCGAGGAGATCGCTGGTTTTGCAGCCGGTATGCGCGAGGCCGCGGTGCGGGTGGAGACCCGCCGCCAGCCCCTGCTGGACATCGTGGGCACCGGGGGGGTGGCCCCGGAGGCCTTCAACATCTCCACCACCACCTGCTTTGTGGTGGCCGCGGGCGGGGTGGCGGTGGCCAAGCACGGCAACCGGGCGGCCTCTTCCAAGTCGGGCTCCTTCGACCTGATCGAGGCGCTGGGTATCCGGATCGACATCCCCGCTGAAAAGGTGGCTGAGGCCATCGAGACGGTGGGCCTGGGCTTTTTGTTCGCCCGCAACCACCACCCGGCCATGCGCTATGTGGCCCCGGTGCGGGCCGAGCTGGGGGTGCGCACCGTCTTCAACCTGCTGGGCCCCCTCACCAACCCTGCCTTTGCCAGCCTGAACCTGGTGGGGGTGAGCAGCCCGGCCCTGGTGGAGCCATTTGCCCAGGTGTTGCGCGACCTGGGCAGCAGCCGGGCGCTGGTGGTGCACGGCCAGATGGCGCGTGGGGAGGGCCTCGAGGCCATCGACGAGCTGGCCCTGGGCGACAACCTGGTGGCCGAGCTTAGGGACGGCCAGATCCGCACCTACCGCCTCCAGCCTGAAGAGGTGGGCCTGGAGCCTGCCCCCTACGCGGCGATTGGCGGGGGAACCGCCGCCGAGAACGCGGCGGAGGCGCGGGCCATTCTAAGCGGCCAGCAGCGGGGGCCCAAGCGCGATGCGGTGGCGCTGAACGCGGGAGCGGCCTTTTACCTGGCGGGCCGGGTGGAGGGGGTGGCCGAGGGGGTGCGGCTGGCCCAGCAACTCCTGGACGAAGGGGCCGGGCTGGCGGTGCTCGAGCGCCTGGTTCACTTTACCCAGGCATGAAACAGATACTGCTGATATCCAACGGGCACGGCGAGGACATCATCGGAGCTACCCTGGGCGGGGCCTTGCAGGCGCTGGGCTACGCGCTGCAGGCGGTGCCGCTGGTGGGCCAGGGCCAGGCCTACCGGCGGGCCGGTATCCCCACGCTGGGGCCCTGTCGGGAGCTGCCCTCGGGGGGGTTTGCCCTGCAAGGTGCGGCGGCGCTCTGGGCCGATCTCCGGGCTGGCTGGTTTTCCATGAGCCGGGCCCAGTACCAGGCGGTGCAGGCGGCGGCCCGGGGGGCCCAGGCTACGCTGGCGGTGGGGGATGTGTACGCCCTGGGGGTGGGGGTGGTGTTTGGGGGCCGCCCGCTGTTTTTGATGCAGTGCCGCTCCTCGCTGCGGGTGGGGGGGCGCCCCTACAGCGTGACCGAGCGCCTGCTGATGCGCCAGGCGGTCAGGGTGTATCCCCGCGAGCCGGAAGGGGCGGCCTGGCTGCGGGCTCGAGGCCTTCCCCAGGCCTGCTACCTGGGCAACCCCATGCTGGATGCCCTGGACGAGGGGTCGCTCGAGCTTCCCCCACCGTATCTGCTGCTGCTGCCGGGCTCGCGCCAGGACGCCTACTGGAGCCTGCCGGTCATGCTCGAGGCCTGCCGCCGGCTGCGCGATACCGCCCTAACGCCCGTGGTGGCCTGGGCGGGCCTGCCCCTGGACAGGCTGGAGCTGAAAGACTACCGGCTCGAGGCCACCGGTCGGAGCGAGGGCGTCACCCACCGGCTCAGCCACCCCGATGGAACTGTGGTGTACCTGGCGCAGCGGGCCTTCGGTGCGGCCTTGCGGGGCTCGAGGCTGGCCCTCTCCACCAGCGGAACGGCGGCTGAGCAGGCTGCGGGCTACGGGGTGCCGCTGGTGGGCTTCCCAACGCCGGGGCCGCAGTACACCCCTGGGTTCGCCCAGACGCAAAAACGCTTGCTGGGGGACGCCTTAATGCTCACCGAGCCCAGCCCCGAGGCCGTAGTGCGGGGTGTGCGGGCCTTCCTTTCCTCCGAAACCCTGCTGGAGCGGGCTCGAGCAGCCGGGAAAGCCGCCATGGGCGAGCCCGGCGCCGCCGCGCGGATTGCCCTGGATCTGCACCAGCACCTGCACCAGCACCTGCAGGCTACTGGGTTGGAACCCGAGCGATCCCGGTCTCGATAAAGCGCCACCACAGCAGCAAGCAGACCAGGCTGGCCCAGAAGAAGTACGGCCCTACCTGCTCGGGGGGCTTTTCCAGGCTTTTGCGGAACCAGCCCCCGGGCTCGAGGCCGCTTACAAACCACAGAATGCTGGCAGCCAGCAGGCCGTAGACGGCGTGCAGCCAGCTCACGCCGCCCATAAACAGCGTGCGTACCAAAAGCTCGACCACCACCGCCGCCACCGCAAAGCCCGCCACAAACTTAAAAAAGCGCAACTGCCGGGCATGGGGCTCGCGCACCAGCAGCGGTAGGTTCCACAAAAACGAAACCCCGATTAAGAGCAGCACAATCAGGTTAAGCAGGCCGCGCAGCCCGATGATGTAGACCGGAAGGGGGGTGTCCATGCCAGGCAAAGTTTACTGAAGGATGGGGGGCCGGTGGATGCCCAGCCGTTCTGCAGCCGCCTGGGCCAGCCCGATCAGCAGGGGGTCTTGCAGGGGCCGCCCCACCAGCGAGGCCCCCACCGGCTCGCCGCTTTCACGGTAACCCGCCGGAAAATTCACCACCGGAAAGCCCGAGGTGGAGGTGAGCAGGCTCAGGCTGTTGCTGATGGCTAGCAGCACATCCACCCGGTGGGCCTGCATCAGCTCGAGCAGCCTCTCGCGGCCCTGTTGGCGATTTTTTTGCACCAGGGCCTCGTACTCGGCGTCGGATAGGGGGTGGTTGAGGGAGGCCTCGAGCAAGTCCTGCCCGTAGCGCATGGCCTCGGGGTGCTGGCGGTTGTACTCGATCACGTCCTGCAAGCCCCTAATTGCAGCCCCGGTGGTCTTTAGGTAGTGGGCCAGGTCGCGCCGCATACCGGCGTGCAGCACCGGCATCATCTCGATGGAACCCTCAGGGAAGGGCACCGGCACCACCTCGGCCCCCAGGCTTTGCAGGGCCTGTGCGACCTGCTCCAGGGCTTCCTGGTCGCCCCTGCGCTGGATGTGCTGCACCCAGCCCACCCGCAGCGCGGCCGGCGGGGAGGGGGGTACGGCGGGAAAGGTGAAACCCTGGGCGACCTGAGTCTGGGGGTCGCCGGGGTCGTACCCGGTGAGCACCGACATCAAGACCGCCAGGTCGGAGGCCTTTTTGGTCATGGGGCCGGCGGTGTCCTGGGCGGCGGTGATGGGGATGATGCGGTCGCGGCTGACCAGGCCCAGGGTGGGCTTGAGGGTGAAAAGGCTGTTCTGGGCGGCGGGGTAGACGAGCGAGCCCGAGGTCTCGGTGCCAATGCCGGCCACGGCCAGGTTGGCCGCCACGGCCACCGCTGTCCCACTGCTGCTTCCGCCCACATCAAACGGCCCGTAGGGGTTGCGGGTATGGCCGCCCAGCGTGCTGTAGCCGTTGACCGACTGACTGGTCATGAAATTGGCCCACTCCGAGAGGTTGTTCTTGCCCAGAATAACTACCCCGGCGGCCCGCAGCTTCTGCACAATAAATGCGTCCTGGTCGGCGATGTGCTGGGCCAGCACCGCGGCCCCGGCGGTGGTGTGCAAGGGGCCTCGGGTAGAGATGTTGTCCTTCAGAGCGATGGGGATGCCGTGCAGCAAGCCGCGCACCTGCCCTTGCTGGCGTTCCTGGTCGCGGGCTCGAGCCTCCTCGAGCGCCTCGGGGTTCAGCTCCAGATAGGCGCGGAGCTGGTCGTTGTAGCGGCGGATGCGCCACAGATAGAAAAGCGTCAGCTCTTCGGAAGTGAGCTGCCCGGCCTGCATCAGGGCCTGTAGCTCGGCGATGGTGGCCCGCTGGGTAAGGGTTTGCAGGCGCTCGAGGGTTCCCGCCTCGAGCCGATCCAAAGCTCCTTCAAAGGGGGTAAAGTCCAGCTTGCGCTGCAACGGGTAGCTAGAAGGGGCGGTCTGCTCGGCCACCTGGCGGGCCACAAAGCTCTCCCAGTCGCGCTTGTTGGGGTTCAGACGTTTTTCGGCAGCCTGGCTCATCACCCACCACACTACCAGCCCTGCAGCCAGCCAAACCAGGGCCGCACACACTCGAACCCCTCTGGGCATGGCTTTTATTGTGCAGCCACCCCGTGCGCGCTAACTGCGACGCCCCTTACCCAGGGGTTTTTGTCGGTAACAGCGCGGCCCTTAAATGTCACAGGGCTTTAGCTCGAAGGGGGCTAAACTTTGGCTTAGGTTAGGGGATGCTTTTTCCTGGTTGTGATCATGCACGAGCTTTATACCAATGCACCAGCCCACTGGCCCAAGGTTCGCCTCGAGGGTCTGATCAACAGCAATGCCCCTGAGGTCAGGGCAGCCAACCGCCTGATCTTTGCCACCACCATCGAGACCCTGTTCCGCAAGTCGGGGATCCAGGTGCTGGAAGCCGATGTGCTGCGCCTGACCCGGGAAGGGGTTCTGGAGATCCCGTTGCGGGTGCGGGCCGAAGACGGTGAATATGACCTCTTCTTTTACCCCGTGGCCGACGAAAAAGCCGCCGCCCATTACGTGGCGGTGCAGGAGCTGGCCCAGCGCTGGGGGCGCATCCGCCCCATCTACTACAGCACCGACGACCTGCTGTCCATTTACCCCGAAACCCTGGAGCCCGTGACCTACCGCGACCGGCTTTTTATCCAGGCTTCCCTGAGCGCTCCCAAGGGCCAGTACGCCATGTGGTGGGCTGCACAGGAGGGCGAACAGTTTCACTACAGCCCCACCTTCGACCTTATCGATCGCATCTACCGCGAGATTAACGGCCTCGAGATGCGGGCGTTTGCCCTCATTTTGCTCGAGCTTGGCATGATTCAGGAAGAGTACGAGTTCACCGCCTCCACCCTGCCCGACAGCACCGTGGAAATCCCGGTAGAAGGCCCCGAAGGCGTGCCCATCATCATCTCTTTCTCGCAACACCGTGGGGTGCGCTTTCACTTTCACATGGAGCGGGCCAGCGCCGAGTACCGCGACCTGTTCCTCAACCTGTTTTTGCTGCGCCTGAAGACCTGGCGTAAGGAGGCCGCCCTCGAGCACATCAAACGCCTGGACAGCCCCGCCTATATCTGGTGGCGCGAATTGGGCAAACGCCTGCGCCTGAGCACGGGCTCGAGCGAGTACGCCATCCGCGCGGTGGGTTCGGTTAAACGCTAAAGTGGGCCGGGGGCTTTTTGTCTTTATCGGAATCTGCACGGGCCGCTGGCACGGGAAGTAAAATATATAAACCCGTCACGCACGCTTAAAAGCCCTTTGTGCCTCAGATGATGGCATGAATGGCGGCTCGAGGTTCCACGGGAAATCCACCTATAAGCGACCAGAACGCACTATTTGGCGGTTTCCAGCCTTGCTCTTTTTGTTACGCAAATAACAAAACGTGGTATGCTGTTCAGGTGAGCACTGACCTTACCACCAGCTACGATGCATCCGCAATTAAGGTTTTGAAAGGCCTGGAAGGGGTTCGCCACCGTCCGGCCATGTACATTGGCGGTACTCAGGCCGATGGCTACCATCACCTGTTCAAAGAAATTCTCGATAACGCGGTGGACGAGGCCCTGGCTGGTTTTGCTACCGAGATTGTTACCACCCTGCACCCCGATGGCTCCATCACCGTGGAAGATAACGGGCGTGGAATTCCGGTGGATATCATGCCTGAAGAGCAAAAGCCCGCGGTGGAGGTGATCTACACCGTGCTGCACGCGGGGGGTAAGTTCGAAGAAGGGGCCTATAAAGTCTCGGGCGGCCTGCACGGGGTGGGGGCCAGCGTGGTGAACGCCCTGTCTGAATTTACCCGCGTGGAGGTCTTCCGCGATGGCAAGCACCACCTGATCGAGTTCAGCCGAGGGGAGGTGACCAGGCCCCTACAGGTGGTGGGGGAGGCCCCCAAAGGCAAGCGCGGCACCCGCGTGACCTTCCTGCCCGACCCCCAGATTTTCGGCAGCGAGCAAAAGTTTGAGGCCAGCCGCCTGCGGGTGCGCCTGCGCGAGGTCTCCTTCCTGGTGGCGGGTCTCAAGCTGGTCTTTAAGGACGAGATTCATCAAAAAGAAGAGGTTTTCTTCGATAAAGGCGGGGTGGCCTCCTTCGCCAAATTCCGCGCCGACGGCGAGGAGCTGCTCTACGATAAACCGGTGCTCTTGCAGGGCCAGGTGGAGGCGGTGGGGGTGGAGGTGGGCCTGGTGCACACCAAGGGCTACAGCGCCGACCTGGTGAGCTTTGCCAACATGATTCCAACCGTGGATGGGGGCACCCATGTCTCAGGCTTCAAGACCGCCTACACCCGCGCCATCAACACCTACGCCAAGAAAGCCGGCCTGGTCAAAGACCTGGAGCCCACCGGCGACGACCTGCTGGAGGGCCTGTCCTGCGTGATCTCGGTCAAGATCCCCCAGCCCCAATTTGAGGGCCAGACCAAGGGCAAGCTTCTGAACCCCGAGGCCGGTACCGCTGTAAGCAGGGTGGTGTACGAGAAGTTTTCCGAGTACCTCGAGGAAAACCCCCGCATTGCCAAGATGATCTACGAAAAGGCCCAGCGGGCGGCCCAGGCCCGTGAGGCGGCCCGCAAGGCCCGCGAGCTGGTGCGCCGGGCCAACCCCCTCGAGTCCGACGACCTGCCCGGCAAGCTGGCCGACTGCCAGTCGGAAGACCCCGCCGAGGCCGAACTCTTCATCGTGGAAGGGGATAGCGCGGGCGGCAGCGCCAAGAGCGGACGCGACCGCCGCTTCCAGGCCATCCTGCCTTTGCGCGGCAAAATTCTCAACGTCGAGAAGGCCGGCCTGAACAAAGCCCTCAAGAACGCCGAGGTGCGGGCCATGGTGGCGGCCATCGGGGCGGGCATTGGCGGCAAGGACAACGAAGAGGCCCACTTCAACATCGAAGACCTGCGCTACCACAAGATCATCATCATGACCGACGCCGACGTGGACGGCTCGCACATCCGCACCCTGCTGCTCACCTTCTTCTACCGCTACATGCGCCCCATCATCGAGCGGGGCTACCTGTACGTGGCCCAGCCCCCCCTGTACGGCTTGCGGGTGGGCAAGAGCAAGCAGATGGAGTACATTTTCGACGACGAAGCCCTCAAGAAAGCCCTGGCCAACATCGGCGACAAGCCCTACGAGATCCAGCGCTTCAAGGGCCTGGGCGAGATGAACGCCGAGCAGCTCTGGGAGACCACCATGGACCCCGCAAGGCGGGTTTTGAAAAAGGTGGATATGAAAGACGCCTCTTACGCCGCCCAGATTTTCGACGACCTGATGGGCTCCGACGTGCAGCCCCGCCGGGAGTTCATCGAGGAGAACGCCCGCTTCGCGCGGATTGAAGTTTAGCCCAACCCAGCCGTGCGATAAGCGGCGCGGCTTCCGGTGGCGGGTGGCGATCCTGAGAAGGCCTCGAGCCAGGCGCTAAAGCAAGCGCTCCGGATTCCGCCACACGATAAACACCCCGTAGTTGCCGCAACTGGGGTCGTCGAGGTAATCGGGAATAATGCCCCACACAGAGTAGCCTCGCTTGAGCTGTACCGAGAGCACCGGGTCGAACATCTCGCCGCGCACCACCTTTTGCACGTACTGTTCTATGGCCAGGTCGCGCTGGAAGGGGGCGTAGCCCTTGGGCATGGCCCCGGCCACATGGCCCTTGAGGCCCAGGCGGCGCACCAGGTTTTGCCGGGCGGTGTAGAGCAGGGTGGAGAGGCCCAGGCCGCGGTACTCGGGGTGCACGCCGATGTCGGCGCCGTAGAGCCAGTCGCCGCTGGGGTTGTGGGTGGTGAGCCAGTTGCCGCCCACGGCCTCGAGGTAGCGGTGCTGGAAGTGGCTAAAGTCGACCTGGGTGCAGAGGTCGGTGGAGCAGGCCACCACCCGGCCGGTCTCGCGCTCGATTACGGCGTGCTGGCCTTCGGGGAAGACCTGCATGTGGGCCCGGTAATGCTCGGCAGTAATGAGCTGGTTTTTGGCCAGTGACGGGAAAGATGCCTGCTGGATGGCCTCGAGGGCCTCGGCCATCCAGGGCTCGGACTGCACCACGGCAAAGCGTTTGTCGGGGCTTTGGAGGAGTTCGGTCATCGGCGATTTACCTGCGTCTTTTTCGTCAAAATACTGTGTCTGTTGCTCCCGCGCAACTAACACAGCACCGCTTGCAGGGCCGATAGCCCGATGTTGGCCCCGCAGATCACCACCACCACCCGCTGCCCCCGGTAGCGCGCAGCCTGTTTGAGCAAAGCGGCCAGGGCCACACCGGCGGCCCCTTCCAGAAGCTGGTGCTGGGTCTCGATGAAAAGCCGCATGGCGGCCCTGATCTCTTCCTCGCTCACCGTAACCCAGTCGTCCACCAGGGTGCGGCACAGCTCGAAGGTGATGGTGTTGGCCTCGAGGCCCCCCGCGCTGCCGTCCGAGAGGGTGGGCTGGGCCTCGAGGCGCACGATTCGCCCCGCCTGCACCGAGGCCCACATGGCCGCGTCGTTTGCCGGCTGGCAGCCGATTATCTGGGTTGCTGGGCTGAGCGACTTAAGGTACGCGGCGATGCCGGAGATCATCCCCCCGCCCCCCACCGTCACGAAAACGGCCTGGGGGGGCTGGGGTAGCTGCTGGGCGATTTCCAGCCCGATGCTGCCCTGCCCGGCGATCACCTGGGGGTCGTTGTAGGGCGAGATGTAGGTCAGGCCGTGCTGGGCGGCGTAGCTCCGGGCGTAGGCTTCGGTGTCGTCGCCGCTCTGCCCGTAGACCCGCACCGCTGCACCATAGCGCCGGATGGCCTCGAGCTTGGTGGGGCTGGCCCCCTGCGGCACGAAGACCAGGCCCCGCGCGCCCAGCTTGGCCAGGCCAAAGGCCACCCCCGCCCCATGGTTGCCGCTGCTGGCCGTTACCACGCCCTGTTGCAGCTGCTGGGGGGATAGCTGTAGCAGCTTGTTCAGGGCCCCCCGCACCTTGAAGCTTCCGGTGTGCTGGAGGTTTTCCAGCTTCAAGTAGACCTCGGCCCCGGTAGCCTGGGAAAGGGCCAGCGAAAGCTCCAGCGGCGTCTCGCGCACGTGGGGCCGTAGGCGGGCGTGGGCCTGCCGGATGGTCAGGGGCCAGTTCATGCTGGGCTCAGGCCCCCACCGCCAGGGTCTGGTAGGTCTCGCGGATGGCCCCCGCCACCACCCCCAGGGCCTCGCGCAGCATGGCCTCGGGGATGTCGAGGGCGGGCAGGAAGCGGATGCAGTTGGTGTAGAGCCCGGCCCGGATCAGAATCACCCCGCGGCGGGAGGCCAGTTGGATGGTCTGCATGGCGAACTCCTGCCAGGGTTCTTTGGTTGTGGGGTCTTTGACGAACTCGAGCGCCATCATGGCCCCCAGCCCGCGCACGTCGCCCAGCACCGGGATTTCTTTTTGCAAGGGCGCGAAGGTCTCGCGGATGATCCGCTCGATGTGTTGGGCCTGCTCGAGGAAGCCCGGCGACTCCAGAATCTCGATGGCCTTGAGCGCGGCCACACAGGCCAGCGGGTTGCCGCCGTAGGTGCTGCCCACCCCGCCCACGTGGGGGCTGTCTAAAATCTCGGCCCGGCCTGTGACGGCGCTGATGGGCATACCGGCCCCCAGGCTCTTGGCGCTGATCAGCAGGTCGGGCACCACCCCGCTGTGCTCGATGGCCCAGAGCCTTCCGGTGCGGCCCGAGCCCGACTGAATCTCATCGGCGATCATCACCGCCCCGGTCTGGTCGCAGACCTCGCGAATCTTGCGTAAAAACTTGTGCGGCACCGGGATAAAGCCCCCCTCGCCTATCACCGGCTCGATCACGATGGCCGCCAGGGCCGAGGGGTCGATGTGCGCGGTAAGGGCGTTTTCCAGGTTCCAGCAGGCCCAGTCCAGGTACGCCTCGGGGGTCATGCCCGGCGGTGTGCGGTAGAGGTTGGGCACCGGCAGCCGGTAGACCTCGGGGGCAAAGGGGCCAAAACCCTTCTTGAACAGGCCCCATTTGCTGGTCATGGCCATGGTCAGGTTGGTGCGCCCGTGGTAGGCCCCCTCGAAGACGATAATCCCAGGGCGTCCGGTATAGCGGCGGGCAAACTTCACGGCGTTTTCCACCGCCTCGGCCCCGCCGTTGGCCAGAAGGGTCTTTTTGGGGAAGTCGCCGGGGGTCAGGCGGTTCAGGGCCTCGCAGACCGCCACATAAGGCTCGTAGTTGGCTACGATGCTGCACATGTGCAAGAGCTCGTCGGCCTGGGCTTTGAGGGCCTCCACCACGCTCTGGGGGGTGTGCCCCACGGCCAGCGCCCCAATGCCGCCGGCCAGGTCGATGAGGGTGTTGCCGTCCACGTCTTCCACCAGCGCGCCGTGGGCTTTCTTAACCGCGATGGGGTTGGCCTGGGCCAGCGCGCTCGAGACGGCGGCGGCCCGGCGGGCCTGGAGTTCCTGGCTTTTGGGGCCAGGGATGGGGGTTTTGAGCTGGATATACGCCATAGATTCCTCTAGTAGTTGCTAGTCGCTGGGCCGACCCCTGCCCTGGTCGAAGGGGTCGAAGCATGGTTGCTGAGCTTGTCGAAGCAAAGCCTACCGAAAGAGACCGGGGCTCGCCAGGCCTGCGGGGGGCGGGATGCACGCCTTTTGCACATCCATTTGCCTCTAGCTTAGCAGACCGTACAGCGCACTTAGAACCTGCTCCTCCCAGCGGGTGTAGGCCGAGTAAAGGCCCCTGTGCTGAGCGGGGTCACAGCCCTGGCCCCCCAGGATGTACACCAGCGCGTGAGCGGCCTCCGGGTCGAACAGCAGGCCGCTCAGAAGGCCATAGGCATCGCCTAAGTGGCCGAACCAGGGCCGGGGGTGGCCCTGCACCGGGCAGTCCTGGCCCGGCTGGTTGGTAAAACGCCAGACCCCCAGCCCCCAGCTTAGGGCCTGGCCTTCCAGGGTGTCGCCGTTGTGGCCGTTGTAGGTCCACTGGGGTGCGCACATCTGCTCGAGCGTCTTTGGCTCGAGCCACTGTACGCCCCCCACCCGGCCTCGGTGCAAAAAAAGCTGGGCTATCCGGGCCAGCTCGAGGGCCGAGGCCCGCAAGCCCCCTTGCGGCGAGAAGAAGGTGGCGTTGGTGCCAGGCCGGTAGGTGCGCAAATCCACGGTGACAAACCCCCCGTCGGGCCGGCTGGGATCGGGGACGAGGGGGCCGGCCGGAACCACCCCGCGGTGGTCGTCCACCTGGGCCACCCAGGGGCCAGCCGGGTTCCACACCCCGCCGGTTTGCTTGCGGTAGAGCACCGCTAGGTTGCCCATAGCTTCCGGGGTGAAGCGGCTCAGGTTGAACCCACCCCCCAGGCCCAGCGGGCGCAGCACCTCGTTCTCCATGAACAGGTCGAAGCGCTGGCCCGACACGCACTCCAGCAGGGTGCCCAGCACGCCGGTGTTGAGGTTGGCATAGCAGGCGTAACTGCCGGGCGGGTGGGCCGGGTCGAAGTGGGCCCCGGCCTCAAAAAAACGCCCCTGGGGATGAAAAAAGTCCTGAAGCGTGTAGGGGCTGGGAATGGCGTAGCACGAGCCGTCGCGCAACGAGGAGGTGTGCGAGAGCAGGTGCCAAACCCGGATGGGCGCCTGCGGAAACGCCGGGTTGCGCAGGGGAAAGCCCAGGTACTGGCTTACATCGGCCTCGAGGTCGAGCTTCCCCTGCTCCACCAGCCGCATGGCCCCCAGCGCCACCACCAGCTTGGAGATGGAGGCCACCCGGAAGCGGGTCTGGTTGTTGACGGGTAGGCACTGGCCGGGGTCGGGGTCAAGGTAGCGGTAGCCAAACGACCGGGCATAGACCACCTCCCCGGCCCGGATCACCGCCACCTGCAAGCTGGGCAGGGCGCGCAGGGGGTCTTTGAGCAGCGATTGCAGGCGTTGGTGGGTGTCCTCGAGCGCCACTGACCCTGATTTTACGAGGATGTAGAGGGCTTTTTGCAAACATCGCCGATGCCGGTCATTGTGGTTACTTTACTGAATATTATGGCTCATGCAGAGGGCCATGTCCCGCACTAAAACGGTGGGCATCCGAGTTCTAAAAGCCCATCTAAGCCGTTACCTGCGCGAAGTTGCGGAGGGTGCCGCTCTCGAGATTACCGATCGAGGACACCCCGTAGCCCGTCTGCTTCTCATGCCAGAGGAACCCAGGGAAGCCTAGAAGAGCCTGTCCGAACTGGGTCTTCTGGCCTGGTCTGGCCGCAAGCTCAGAGCCCGCAAACCCGTTGCAAAGGCCAAAGGGAAAAGCGTGGCTGTGCTCTACTGCCTACGATGAGCGGCTGCGGCAGGCTGCACGAGACGAGGGCCTGGTGTGTTTGCCTGCGGGCTCGAGGGTGTAACGACGAGAAGGAGTCTTCGTTTAGGGGAGGACAACCCACCCGGTAGGGGCTCTGATGGTTCGGGACGAAGCTCGGGAGGGTGTTGGGAACCCAACTGCCCACAAACCACCCTCTCTCAAACCTGCAAGCCCCGTCAGGGCAGACTTGCCCGTTGAACAACCGTGGAGGGCTCAGGTCATTTTCTGAAACTGCACTGTCTCAAACAAAAGTCAAGGGGTTCATTACAAAATAAACCAAGTATATTTAGTGCTTAGTAGATTGCCAAAAAACACCGCTCCGACCTAAACTAAACCAGGCTGCCAAAATGTAGCCTGGACTATGGAGGTGTATTCAGCTATGCGTGATTTATTTTTTGGTCGTTGGTCGTTGGGCTAGTTCTGTTGCTGGCGGCGTGCGGAAGAAATGATTCCGCACCTGATTCCAATCACGAAGACAGCAGGATAGTGGTTGATGAAGGCGCCGGCTCTCTTATTGGAGAGGAGATTCTGCTCAATGTTGAAGACCAGGTGGAAACCCAACAAGTTGTTCGCGCTAGAACGGATTGTTCTGAGTTGAAATTGGATCATCCTCACATAACAACAATTGACTCGAATACCGTTATCAAAGCCAAGGCTGGGGGTTCGTGTGTAACCACACCGCCAGTGCCGGGGATGCAGTATCGTTTAGTTTTGCAGCTGTATAGGATTGATAATCCGCCCAGAATCTTCAACCAGTGGGTAAAGGTTGCTGAGACGGAACATATACGACCGGGTAACATCTCAGGAGGAGAACAGATTGCTACTTGGAGTCGCTCAACGGCCTATGTTTTTGCGAATTGCATACCCCGCTCTAGATACCTTGCTGTCGGATATGTATACCGAAAGGCGCCAAAAATATTCAATTGGCCCATACCTATTTATCCGGAAAACTTTACGACACTCAAAGTTGACAGCTGCGAGAAGGTGTCTGAACCGCCAAGCCCCCCACCTGTAGATCCACCACCAGATGATTCGATTTCTACGCTAGGCAATCAGTCCAGATAAATACGATGACCAAGTTCACGCTTCAGGACGTGCTCCTCCGGATGATCACCCCTCCGCTCAACAGAGCCAGCGGTGTGTACTACAAGATTCGCTGGGAGCAGGACGTGGGCCTGTGGGCGGTTACCAAGGCCCGGCTGCCCAGGGATCACGACAAGATCACGCCGTACCGGGCAGAAGAGGGGGTTGGGAAGCTCGAGTTTTTTCTTAAGCCACAAGGTAATCTTGTGATAGAGAGCCAGTTCTGGTGGAAGCCAAAGGTGGGCTACCGGACAAAATCCCGGTCGTATGCAACCTATGACCCAGGTTTACAACGCGATATAGACGAGGCATTCTACAAAGATCTGCAAAGGTATTTTGATGAGCAGGGCTATCCGAGGAAGAAGGAAGTTCATAAACGCAGGGAAGAGCTTATTCTAGAAGCAAAATTATCTGAAATAGAGAAGCTACTGGCGGCGATTAGGTCAGGGGGAACGCGACCGGGCACTGGAGAAGAAACAGCCGCATGGGATGAGCGTACTCGAGAGGCAGTGGATCGCATACTCCAACCTGTTCTTGATGTGGTATATACGTTGCCTCAGAGTGCTGTAAATCTCAAGAATCTTAGCCGCTGTGAGAGCAAGGACGGGGTGGATGCCTTTTACTGCGACCCGGTAAATGTGCGGGCCCGACACCCTAACCTGACCATTGTCAACGAGCACCACTATCTGAGGCCCTTGGCCCTGGATTTGAAGCTCGAGGTTCTTGGAGAGTGTAGCCACCTGGGTCGGCCTGCGGTGCTGGTTCGGGGTGTGCCCCGCACCATTGAGGAACAGGATGAGATGCTCTGGGTGGACTGGTGGGGTGCGCCGGACGACTGGTGGCTGGTGTGCGATTACTATGAGCTGGCGATAGATATGGAATCGGGGTTGCTACTCTACTACCGTGGGGTGGTGGGAAGCAAAACCATGGTTCGGTCGGAGATGCTCGAGCTGGTCTTCGACCCCCCGGAAGTGATGGATGAATCCGTCTTCAGGGGAGGACAACCCACCCGGTAGGGGCTCCGATGGTGCAGGTCTAACGGTGAGCGAGCCCCTTGGTCAGGGAGCGGGTTTCACCGGCTCTTGACGGCCGTCCAGACCTCATCGTAGAGGCGGGTGTCTTTGCCCAGGTCGAGCACGAACTCGAGCTTCTGCATGGTGGCGGCATCGGGGTAGATGGCCGGGTTCTTGCGGTCTGCGGGGTTGATGAAGGGCAGGGCGGCCTTGTTGGGGGTGGCGTAGCGGTTGTAGTTGGAGAGTTGGGCCCCAATTTTGGCGTCCAGAATAAAGTTGATGAACTGGTGGGCGGCCTCGGGGTTGGAGGCACGGGCGGGGATGGCCATGTTGTCCAGGAATAACGCGGCCCCTTCCCTGGGCACCACAAAGCCCACGTTCTTGTTCTCGTCGGCGGCCTTGAGGGCGTCGCCGTTGTAGACCACCGCGTAGGTGGCCGTACCGGCGACCAGGCGGTTCTTGGCCCCCACGCCGCCTTCAAAGCCCAGGAAGCGGGGGTTTTTCTTGGCAGAGAGAAGCACCTGGCCGGCGGCCCGCACCTCGGCGGGGTTCCGGGTGTTGATGGACTTGCCCTGGAAGCGCAGCGCCGCCCCCAGCATCTCGCGGATGGAGTCCATCAGCACAAAGGGCTTATCGGCCCCGGGCCCCAGAATCACGCCCCAACTGGTGGGGGTGGGGACGCGGTCTTTGCGGTACATGATGCCCGACATGCCCCACTGGTAGGCCGCGCTGTAGCGGTTGCCGGGGTCGAAGGGCGGGTTGGCAAACTTGGGGTCGAGGTTTTTCAGGTTGGGGATTTTGCTCTTGTCGAGAGGCTGGATCAGCTTGAGCTGGATCAGGGTGGGGATGATGTAGTCGCCCGGTACGATGACGTCGTACTGCGAGACCCCCCCGGCCTGGAGCTTGGCCAGCATGTCCTCGTTGGACTCGTAGAGGTCAATGCGCACCCGCAGGTTGAACTTTTGCTCAAAAGCTTTGATGATGGCCGGGTCCATGTACTCCGACCAGATAAAAAGCCGCATCTCGCGGGGCTGGGCTAGGGCCAAGGACAGAGCCAGCAGGCAGAGGGCAAACAGGCGTTTCATGCTTCCTCCCGGTTGGCGCTAGTTTACCGTAGTTTTCAGCGCCGTGTAAGGCGCTCGGAGGCCAGCACCAGGAGCACCGTAACCAGGAAAATCAGGGTGGAGAGGGCGTGAATCTCGGGGGTGACGCCCCGCCGCACCGAGGCGTAGATGAGCAGGGGCAGGGTTTGCGAGGTGGGGCCGGCGGTGAAGAAGCTAATCACGAAGTCGTCGAGGGAGAGGGTGAAGGCCAGCATGGCCCCGGCCACGATGCCAGGGGTGAGCAGGGGCAGCAGGACGCGGCGCACGTAGTAGCCGTAGCTGGCGTAGAGGTCGCGGGCGGCCTCGTCGAGCTCGTGGCCCAGGCTTTTGAGGCGGCTGCGCACCGTGAGGGCCACAAAAGCAATCTGGAAGGTGACGTGGCCCAGCACCATGGTGAAGAGGCCGGGCTCGAAGAGGCTCGAGACCGCCCGGAAGGCCCCAAAGGCCACCACCAGGGCCACCGCGAAGATGATGTCGGGGGTGACCACCGGCAGGTAGAGCAGGTTCTCCAGGAAGCCCTGGCTGCGCCGGGGCCAGGGGTAGCGCTCCAGGGCGATGGCAAAAAGCGTGCCCAGCACCGTGGCGATGAGGGTAGAGACCAGCGCCAGCACGAAGGTGTTGCGGGCGGCCTCGAGGATGTCCGGGTTGCTGAAGAGCCGCGCATACCAGTCCCAGGTAAAGCCCGACCACTGCAGGCCGTAGCGGGTTTTGTTAAACGAGAGCACCGCCACCGCCAGCATGGGCAGGTACAGAAAGGCCAGGGTGGCCAGGGCCGCGCTGCTGATGAGGGGGTTCAGGCGCATGAAGCCCTCCCGTGCCTTTGCAAGCCAGGTCGGTTTGGGGGTGCGGCGCGCGCCGGGGTCATACCAGGTCCACGTCCTTTCCCCGGCGGCGGTAGATGGCCAGCCCAATCAGGGTCATGACCATCAGGCCCAGGCTGACCGCGGCCCCATAGGGCCAGTCGCGGCTGGCGTAAAACTGCTGCTGGATCAGGTTGCCCACCAGCAGGTACTTGGCCCCGCCCAGCAGGTCGGGGATCACGAACATGCCCATGGCCGGGATAAAGGTCAGGATGATGCCCACCGTGAGGCCCGGCAGGGTCTGGGGCCAGATGGCCTGGAAGAAGGTGCGGATGCGGCTGGCGTAGAGGTCCTGGGCGGCCTCCACCAGGCTCCAGTCCAGCCGCTCCACGCTGGAGAAGAGCGGCATCACCACAAAGGGTAAAAAAGCCGTAATCATGCCAATATAAACCGCCAGTGGGCTGGGGTAGAGGCCGCTGTCGGGGGCCAGCAGGCCCAGGGCCTGGGCCAGTTTGGCGAAGGGAAAATCGGGGGCCAGGAGCATCTGCCAGGCGTAGGTGCGGATGACCAGGTTGGTCCAGAAGGGGATGATGACCAGGGCCAGCCAGAGATAGCGGGTGCGGGGGGGGCGGCTGGCAATGAAGAAGGCCAGGGGGTAGGCCAGCACGATGCAGATAAGGGTGGTCACCAAGGCCACCCAGAGGCTTCGCAGCAGAATCAGGATGGTGTCGGGGCTCCAGCCGAAGATGCCATAGCCCAGAAGGCGGCGGTAGTTTTCCAGGCTGAAGTTCCAGACCACCTCGCCGTACGGCCCCCGCTCGGCAAAGGAGAGGGCCACCAGCGAGAGGCCCGGAATTACCAGCAAGCCCAGAATCCAGATGGCGGCGGGCAGCAAGAACCACAGCCCCCGGCGGTAGAGCTGGGCCGGGGTGGTCAGCTCGCCGAACCAGACCATGCGCCTATTCATCCAGCACCACCAAGGCATCTACAGGTAGCTCGGCCCAGAGTTCCTGCCCGGCCTGCAGGGTGGGGTGGGGGGCGGTGCGCACCCGGATATCGCAGGGCTCGAGCCAGGCTTCCTGATAAGCCCCGCGGTAGACCGCCTCGCGCACCCGCACCCGGAGGCCGTTCTGCCGGGGTTCTACCTCGGATAGCCGCACCCGTTCGGGCCGGATGGCCACATAGCCCTCGTCCCAGGGTGGGGTCTGGCCCAGGGCCAGCTTGCCAAAGGGGGCCTCGAAGCCCATGGGGAGCCGCTTGCCCTGGATCAGGTTGGCCGCCCCCAGGAACTCGGCGGCGTAGCGGGTGCGGGGCCGCTCGTAGACCTCGTCGGGGGTACCGACCTGCTCGAGGTGGCCCATCCGCATGAGGGCGATGCGATCCGAGACCGCCATGGCCTCGTCCTGGTCGTGGGTGACCAGGATAAAGGTCAGGCCCAACTGCTGCTGGAGCCGCCGGAGCTGCACCTGCACCTCGGCCCTGAGTTTGGCGTCGAGGGCACTCATGGGCTCGTCCAGCAGGAGCACCTGCGGTTCGTTGACCAGGGCCCGGGCCAGGGCCACCCGCTGACGCTGCCCCCCCGAGAGCTGGTGCGGCAGCCGCTCGGCGAAGGGCTCGAGCTGGAGCATCTCCAGCCCGTACCTTACCCGCCGTTCCACCTCGAGCCTGTCCATGCGGCGGCTCTTGAGGCCAAAGGCGATGTTTTCCCGCACGGTAAGGTGCGGGAACAGGGCGTAGCTCTGAAACACGGTGTTGACCGGGCGCCGGTTGGCCGGGAGGGGGGTGAGATCCTGGCCCATCAGCACCACCCGGCCCTCGGTGGGCACCTCGAGGCCGGCGATAATCCGCAGCAGGGTGGTTTTGCCGCAGCCCGAGGGCCCCAAAAGGGTGAAGAACTGGCCCGCAGGCACCTCGAGGCTCACCCCGCCCAGCGCGGTAAAGTCGCCGAATTTTTTGACCACGTTCTGTATGGAAAGGGACTCCCCCGTGGCCGGGGGCCGTATGGTGGCGGTCATGGTTGGCGCATAGCGTACCAAAAGAGGCTGGGCTTTTGAACCGTTTGGGTTATGTGTGCAGTTGCCGAGGCCAGACATCTGAGGGCAGAAGCCACCAACCTTGGGGAAAGCCCAGGAAGAGTAAAGGATGCTGTCGTAGCAGTGTCAGAGAGCGTCTGGCACTAATGACCGTAGTACTGCATTACGGCTTGGACTAGGGAGCAATAAATTTGTACTTAATGTAAATAAAATATTTGCTATTGACTCAACTCAAAGCACTAACCTACGATGATTCTGGCTACCCCAAAATGTAGCCTGGACTATGGAGGTGCATTCAGCCATGTGTGTTTCGTCTTTTGGTCGTTGGTCGTTGGGCTAGTTTTGTTGCTGGTGGCGTGTGGGTCTCAACAAGCAAGCTGTGTACAGGATACTTTGACCTATGAAGCGGTTCCGGCATACATCGGGCAAGCACTCGCTGTAAATGCTTCGAAAGACGATCTAAATTTGACCCCCCAAACTGTTCAGAACAAATGGATTGTGTCTACCCTTATTCATGATCCGCTTATGCGTCCGGCTTTCTGGGCCAATTTGATAGTGGACGGTGAGCGCCCCAGCAGCTTTTGGCAATCTGTAAGCAACGCAAAAAATGACAGTTTGGTTTACTTGACCGGCGCTGCAACCAATCGAACCTTCCATAGCAGCCTTTTTCCAGTCGAGGTCTTCAAATCTGTTCATCAAACCTGTGGTGAGTGCCGGTTGGTTAAGTACGGGAATGGCCTGTATGCGGTCAGGGGCCAGGAATGGTTGGACGCTAAAGGAAACCGCCTCTCCGCGAGTGAAACCGACGCAATTAAAAAGAATTTTGCGGCGATTGCCAGCAGCGTTGAGCAAGGGGATATTCCAAAGAGAAATGGCGAAACGCTGGAAGCGACTATTGGACGAGTCACCCAACGGCGTGCCCTGGCCTACGACCTCGAGTGCGACCAATGACCCTGCCATGCACATTGGTAGCCAGTTTTTCAAAGACGGCGTTAGTAGCCAGGTCACAACCAGAAACGAATGCGTGAGCTGGTTTTTATGGTCATGTACTGTTAGGGTCGTAGAAGGTGAGCTGAATTTACTTAGGGATCTCGACTTCGGAAACTACCAGTGGATAAGTTCGTATATTGGTTGGCGGGAAAATCCAAACCAGAACTACAGCAACCCGCTGGCCGCGCCCAGCCAGCAAGGGACGGGCGTGTGGGGTGACTACGACTACCCCAGCCCAGTTTCCCGGGGCCTGATCACGGGTGACCAGTATGCGGGTGGACAATACCTTGTGGGCTGTGGGGCCATGTCGGTGGCCCGCTTGTTGGACTGGAGCAGGGCCGCGGGCAAACTTGGGAACAGCCGTGAGATTCGCCTTCCAAACAACAACCTAACCCCACACGGGGCTACAGTAACGGTAAGTAGTGCCGCAACCAAATCCGAGCAAGAAAAATTCATGCAGATGGTCTTTTGGCCGATTCGAGTGGGTGAAAAATACATCAATGGAGTTACACGGGATGTATATGCGGCCTGGCTGCCGGAGAAAATGGGCTCCTCGCACTTTGCAGGTCAGACCAGCACCAGCTTTTCAGGACTACTTAACGGAGGAAATGCTTGGCTGGCCGACAACAACTGGCCCGAGCGACTGACCGGGGTGTGGTCGCGGGACATTGACTTTCTCAGCCTTTCTATAATCCTGCCGCCAATTCTGAATTTTGTGTCCTGGTCACAGGCTACCTGGGGGGTGAATGGTATCCTCAAGGCCTCTATTGGCGCACCTCAGGGCAGTGAGATGCCGGCCATTGTGGGCTATCAGACCGATAACTCAATTCCGCTTATTGTGAACGGCGTTCGCTTCGGAAACGGCCACTTTGCGCTGGCCAAAAAGTTCAAAATTCTGGAGTACTGGGACTGGTCGGCGAACTATGCCGTTGTCAATATCAGTAATAGAACCGACCTCCCATACCACGCCCGCACCGGTGATGTGGATTACTGGAATAACAGCAACGTTGTTTTTCTGAGCGACTACTACGATATGTCCTTTGCGGCCTATCGGCTTTACAACCCAACAGCTTCTAACCCTGGCGATAACCCAACCCCACCTCCTGGGGACGGGCCGCGTGACTGAGGTGAGTATATGAGATTGCTCAAATTAGCCCTACTGGTACTCCTGCCGCTGCTCTCCGGCTGTCCATTCCCTGCTCCCGCACCAATTGCACCAGTTCTGTTCTACTTTCCGGAAAACCCGACCCTGTGCCCGGAGGGCATCCAGATCGAGGTGCGTGTGGCGCCGGGGGATAATGGTTACCTTTTTTCTCGCATCCTTTTGTTCAATCCGGGAAACTACCGGGAGCACAACGAAGAGGAGGTTCCTGCTGAATGGGAGCCTGACCCAAGAGTTGAGGGAGGCTATTCGGCGGTTCGGTTCCAGATGAACCGGCCTGCCACCAGCCCCTTGCGGGAGGAAGTTCTCGACCTCCCGCTGCCGCCGCAAGAAGAGTGGAGGGGTTTCTACCGATTTACGTATATGCCCCGTTATAACAGTAATAGGCTTCCTTTCCTCAAGTTGCAGTGCGGCAATGCTCCCCTTTTGGAGTATGCTAGCAACTCTTTCGATTGGGTGTTTGTAATTCTGGAAGACTCCGATGCTCCCAGCAAACTGCGGGTTTTGCAGTATGGCTTCCCCGATCTCGGGCCTTGACGCCGTATAGAGCGCTCTTCACAAACATTGAGCCACTCATACCGTTTTCGCTTGAATCCTTCACCGTTGGACGCAGTCAGAGGTGAAGGATTCAAGCCGACCGAAGGGAGTAGAAAAGCATTTCGGTAGTATCGTTTAGGCTTGCCGAAGTGAACGATACTGCCGAAATGCGTATCACAGCTTGATTGCTAAGTCCTGCACAGCACAGTTGCCTCCCGTCCGGGAGGCAACGGCTGTGAAGAGTGCGATAACCTGTTTCTGCGACTAGAATTATCTGGCTTCGTTCAGGGCCTGCTCGAGGCTGGCCTCCAGAATCTCCAGGCCCTTGCGGGCCTCGGCCTCACTCACCACCAGGGGCACCAGGCAGCGGATCACGTTGGCGTGCATCCCGGCCTTGAACAGAAGCAGGCCCTTTTCGCGGGCGACCTCGAGCAGCCGGTTGGTGAGCTGCGGGTCGGGGCTCTTGCTGCTGGGATCCTTGACCAGCTCCATGGCGATCATGGGCCCCAGGCCGCGCACATCACCCACTGCCTGGGGGAAGCGGGCCTGAATTTTGCGGAAGCCCTCGTGCAATAGCTCGCCCAGCTTCTGGGCTTTTTCCAGCAGGTTTTCCTGCTCGAAGATGTCCAGCACGGCCAGCGCGGCGGCGCAGGCCAGGGGGTTGCCCCCAAAGGTGCTGCCCAGCCCGCCCACCGCGGGTGCGTCCATAATCTCGGCCTTGCCCAGCACCCCCCCGATGGGCAGCCCGCCGCCGATGCTCTTGGCGAAGCAGATCAGGTCGGGCTCCACCTCGGCGTGCTCGATGGCCCAGAATTTGCCGGTACGGCCGATGCCGGTCTGTACTTCGTCGTCAATGAAGACGATGCCGTGCTTCTGGGTCAGGCTCCGCAGGGCCTTGAGGAAGGGCTTGGGGGCTGGTACAAAACCGCCTTCGCCCAGCTGCGGCTCGATGATGACCGCGGCCACCCGCTCGGGCTGAATCTGGGTATCGAAGACCTCGTGCAGGCCGTCCAGGGCTTTGCGGGTGTCGATCCCGTGGTACTCGTTGGGGTAGGGGGCGTGGTAGACCTCGGGGGCGAAGGGGCCAAAGTTCTGGCGGTAGGGGTTGGATTTGCCGGTCAGGGTCATGCCCATCAGGGTGCGCCCGTGGAAGCTACCACGGAAGGCGATCACGCCGGGCCGGTTGGTAAAGGAGCGGGCAATCTTGATGGCGTTCTCGGTGGCCTCCACGCCGGTATTCAGAAAGAAGGCTTTCTTGTCACCGGAGATGGGCGCGGTGGCCGCCAGCCGCTCGGCCAGCTCGATGTAGGGCTCGTAGGCTGCTCCAGGAAAGCAGGTATGCAGGTAGCGGCGCAGTTGCTTTTCCACCGCTTCCACCACCCTGGGGTGGTTGTGCCCCACGTTCAGCACCCCGATGCCGCCAAACCAGTCCAGGTACTCGTTGCCGTCCACATCCCAGATTTTGCCGCCCTCGGCGCGGGCCACCACGATGGGGTGCACCTGCGAGACGCCGCGGGGGACAATTTTGTGCCGCCGCTCGATGAGGGCTTGGTTTTTGGATGGGGTTTGGGTCATAGGCTTCCTCCAGACGCTTCCTAAAGTCTAAACCCCCAGACAGGCCTTGTGTACCCCGTGTAGAATTGCGCCATGCTCACCAAAGCCCTGCAAACCCTGGGCCTGCTCTTTTGGACGGGTTTCCTGGTCTACTTTACCGCCTACCTTTTCTCGCTCGGCTACCGGGTACAGAACCTGGCCCAGTGGGCCCTGATCGCCCTGATGTTCCTGGCCTGGGTGGCGGTATGGGTGGGGCATGGCCGCTGGCTGGGCTTGCTGGTGGGGCTGCAGCTTGGGCTGGTGGTGCTTTTGTACCTGCTGAGCCTCAGGCCTTAGATTGGGGTGAGGTGTCTTTATGAACACATCCCCGGTGCAGATGCTCTGGCCCACACCCATCCTGGTTCGTAGGTTTGAGGAGGCCGCAGCGGTGAACCCGGAACTCCTCCGCCTCTTCTACCGCGAACTGGGTGCGCAGGGCTTGCAGGGAACCGTCTACAGCAGCTCGGACGACATCCTGGTGCGCTACAACCACCCGGCCTTGCAGGCTTTGTTTGGCTTTATCTCCGACGCGGTCTTCGAAATTGCCCGCACCCTGAATGGGGCCATCTGGCAGCAGGCCGGGGTCAAAAACCTGCGTATGGAGATCGTGGGGGCCTGGTTCCAGATTCAAAACCGCTACGGCTTCCACGACATCCACAACCACGGCAACTGCTCGTGGTCGGGGGTTTACTACCTGCAGCTCGACCCTGTCCAGCAGCGGCGGCAGCACCCGGTGCTGGGGGCGCTCAACGGCATTACCCGCTTTTACGCCCAGCACCTCAACCTGCTGGGCGGGGCCCACATGGACATGGGCAACGCCTACCTCCAGCAGTCCACCTTCGACGTAACCCCCGAGGAAGGGGTGCTGGTGGTCTTCCCAAGCTGGCTACTGCACAAGGCCATGCCCTACGACGGCGAGCGCGACCGGGTGATTATCTCCTTCAACGCCCAGGTGCACGGCGAGCAGGGCGACAAGGCCTTCGAGTACGGCTTTCACTAGGGCAGCGGGAACTGCGAGGCGAAGGCCTTGACCTCGGCTCTGAGCTTTTCGGGGTCTTCGCCCTTCAGGGCCCGGTCGATCAGGTCGGCGATGATGGGCATGTGTTCTTCGGTCATGCCGCGGGTGGTGATGGCCGGGGTGCCGATGCGGATACCGCCGCCGTGGATGATTTTCTCGGTGTCGTAGGGCAGGGTGCTCTTGGAGATGGTGATGTGCACGGCGTCGAGCAACCTGGTGGCCTTGCTACCGTTGAGGCCCTGGGGGCGCAGATCCACCACGAAGAGGTGGTTGTCGGTGCCGCCCGAGACGATGCGGTAGCCGCGCTTTTGTAGCTCGGCGGCCAGGGTCTGGGCGTTTTTGATGATCTGGGCTGAGTAGGTTTTAAACGAAGGCTGCAAGGCCTCCCAGAAGGCCACCGCCTTACCGGCGATCACGTGCTCCAGAGGCCCCCCCTGGGTGCCAGGGAAGATGGAGCGATCGAGGATGGCGGCGACCTCGAGGTCGTTGCTCAGAAGCAGGCCGGAACGCGGCCCGCGCAAGGTTTTGTGGGTGGTGGAGGTCACGATGTGGGCATAGGGCAGGGGGGAGGGGTGCAGGCCCGCCGCCACCAGCCCCGCGATGTGGGCGATGTCGGCCATCAGGTAGGCCCCCACCTCGTCGGCGATCTCGCGGAAGGCCTTGAAGTCGAGGATGCGGCTGTAGGCGCTGGCCCCGCAGATAATCATTTTGGGTTTGTGCTCGAGGGCCAGGGCCCGCACGTCCTCCATGTGCAGCAGCTCATCCTCCGGGCGCACCTTGTACCCGATCACCTTGTAGTTGAGGCCGGAAAAGTTGACCGGGGAGCCGTGGGTGAGGTGGCCGCCGTGCGACAGATCCATGCCCAGCACGGTATCGCCGGGCTTGAGCAAGGCCGTGTAAACCGCGATGTTGGCGCTGGAGCCGGAGTGGGGCTGCACGTTGGCCCAGGCCGCCCCAAAAAGCTGCTTGGCCCGCTCGATGGCCAGGGCTTCCACCTGATCCACCACCTCGCAGCCGCCGTACCAGCGCTTGCCGGGGTAGCCTTCGGCGTACTTGTTGGTGAGCACGCTACCCACGGCTTCGCGCACCTGGGCCGAGGTGAAGTTTTCCGAGGCAATGAGCTCGAGGCCGTTGCGCTGGCGCGCTTCTTCCTGGCGGATCAGGTCGAAGACCAGCTCGTCGCGGGGAGGGGTTTCGGGCGCCTTGATCACGCCCCAAGTATAGCAATATCAAAACGCCCGCTAAATCCGGTAGACTGGTGTTATGAGCGTTTTGGGGCGCATCTCTTTGGTCTTGGGGCTGATTCTACTGGTTGTGGCGATTATCCTGGCCACGATGAATTTCATCACCATTCGCGACTACCTGGTGGCCCTTACGGCCCAGCGCAGCCGCGACTTTTACAACGTGAACCCCCGCCTCTGGATTACCTATCTGGTGGTGTTTGGCTCGGGCCTGTTCTTGGGTCTGGGTCTGGTCTGGAGCTGGATGGCCCGTCGCCGCAACCACGCGGTTGAATAAGCCGTGATTGGCTATCTCTACGTGCTGGCCGCCGCCTGCTTGTGGGGGCTTCTGGGGGTGGTCTCGCGCTGGGCCTTCGAGCAGGGGGTGAGCCCCCTCGAGGTGGCCTTCTGGCGGGCTGCCCTGGGCGCGGTGCTTTTTGGGTCGCAGGCGGTGCTGATACAAAAAGTTCGCCTCGAGCGCGCCGACGCCGGGGCGGTGCTGGGCTTTGGGCTGGTGGGCATCTCGCTTTTCTACGGGTCTTACCAGCTCGCCATCGGAAGCGGCGGGGCGGCCCTGGCCGCGGTGCTGCTCTATACAGCCCCGGCCATCGTGGCCCTGCTCTCCTGGCTGTTTTTGCGCGAGCCCATGGACGCCCACAAGGTGGGGGCGGTGGGCCTGACCCTATTGGGCGTAGCCCTGGTCAGCCTGCAAGGGGGCGGGGTCAGGGTTACGCCGGCGGCGGTGTTCTGGGGCCTGCTCTCGGCCCTGACCTATGCCACCCACTACCTGTTTGGCAAGCTCTACCTGAACAAATACAGCACCCCCACGGTGTTTTTGTACGCGCTGCCGGTGGGGGCGCTGGGGTTGCTGCCGTTTGTGCACTTTGCGCCCAAAAACGCCGAAGCCTGGACGGCCATCGCCTTCCTGACCGTGGCCTCGACTTTTTTCGCGGTCACGCTTTATTTTGCCGGCCTCCGGCGCCTGGAGGCCACCCGGGCCTCGGTGGTGGCGACCATCGAGCCGGTGGTGGCGGCCCTGACAGCCTGGCTGTGGTGGGGCGAGCGCTTCAGCCTGCTGGGCTACCTGGGGGCCGGGCTGGTGCTGGCGGGGGTGGTGTGGATGGTGCTCAGGCCGCAGACCGGTGCTACGCCTCTTCGTCCGACTGCAGGGCCTGAACGTCCTCGAGGTCTTTAGGTCGCCCGGCAGCAATTTTTAGAAGTGACCAGATCGTCGAGCGATGCCACGTAAAAACTTTGGCCCTGGTAGGCCATGGTGGTTTTGCGCTCCCAGGCGGTATCGAAGTGCAGGCCCGGTGTGTGGGTCTGCACGTCAATGCGGATGCGGTCTTTGAAAACGGTGATGTCGTTGCTCAGTATTTCTTCCGGGCAGCAGAAGCAATTCCAGCCTCATATAGGGCATCTAGCAGTTTTGCTGCATTTTCCGGCGTTGCCTCTATTAGTAGGCCGAGGTCGAAAGTGGCCCTGGGAACGCCATACAAAACTGCGGCGATACCACCGATGACCACATACCTGACGTCATGGGCGTTCAACGACGCGAATACGTTTTTGAGGAGATGCAGCATCGTCCTTGGCCGCCTTCGCAAGCGCGCTGGGATTATTTTGCAGGATGAGATCGGTCATCATCACCAGGTAATCCATCCGCTCCTCGAGCGTCAGGGAGCGGAACCAGCGGGCCTTGGCCTGCAGGGTTTCCTCTGCGCGGTCATGGGAAACGCTCCCCCTCACATTCTGGATTGTATCAAGAAGCCCTCGAGCCCAGAAACGTCTTGTAGGCTGGAGTGACGAGGGACTGGTTTAGAGGTAGACGATGCAAGGACGTAAGTGGGCTTTACTGTGGCTGCTGCTTCTGGGCTTCTCCTGGGCCCAGCAGAGAGTTCCCGTCACCTTCACCTACGACCCCCCCTACGGCCTCGAGGTGCGCTCGGTGAGCCTGCGCGGTAGCTTCAACAACTGGGCCGAGCTGCCCATGCAGAAAACCGAGGACGGGGTCTGGCAGGTCACGGTGGAGCTGCCGCCGGGTCCCATCCAGTACAAGTTCTTCATCAACGGGCAGTGGCCCAAAAACATGTGCGAGGACGAGACCTTCGGTACCCCGCAGGTGGACGCCGAGGCTGAAGGCTGCACCGACGACGGCCAGGGCGGGAAAAACGCGCTGCGGGAGGTGGGGCGGGTGGCCGATGCGCCCACCGATAGCGGCGGGCTGGCCTTCGAGCACGACCCCAGCCAGCCGCGCTTCGTCTCGCAGGCGGCGGGCCGCCTGTCGGTGCGCTTCCAGGTGCCGGCGGGTAGCATCCGCTCGGCGGTGCTGCGGGCCGACCGCGACCACCCCTTTACCCTGCAGCTGAGCGCGCCCGAGGGAGAAACCTGGCGGGTGGCCCTGCTGTCCACGCTCCGGCAGTACCGCATTGAGGTGGTGGACAAAGACGGCCAGGAACACACCTTTGGCCCCTTCGAGGTGCCGGCCCGGGTTTTCCGGGCGGTGGACTGGGTGGCGGGGCGGGTGGGGTATCAGATCTTCCCCGAGCGCTTCTGGAACGGCGACCCCCGCAACGACCGCCGGGCCCTGGAGGCCACCCAGGCCCGTTTCGACCAGACCTGGAGCGGCCGGCCCCCCTACCTCTCGCGCTGGAGCGACCCGCCCGGCGACTACCACTGCTGCCAGCAGTACTACGGCGGCGACCTGGCCGGGGTGCTGGAGCGCCTGCCGCACCTGCGCGCGCTGGGGGTGAACCTGATCTACTTCAACCCCCTTTTCGATTCGGGCTCGGCCCACGGCTACGACACCCACGACTACGTGCGGGTCTCGCCCAAGTTTGGCGACAACGCCCTGCTCAAGCGCCTGCTGGCCGAGGCCCGGCGCCAGGGCATCCGGGTTATCTTCGACTTTGTACCCAACCACACCGGCCTGGGGCACTGGGCCTTTCAGGATGTGGTGAGGAAAGGGCCCGAATCGCGCTACTGGGACTGGTACTTCATCCGCCGGTGGCCCTTCACCCCCGGCGATGGCCGCGCCTATGTGGGCTGGGCCGACCTGGGCAGCCTGCCCAAGCTCAACACCGCCAACCCCGAGGTGCAGGACTACCTGATCCGGGTCTCCAGGTTCTGGCTCAACTTCGGCTTCGACGGGATTCGGGTGGATGTGGCCAACGAGATCTCCACCGAGTTTGTGCAGAGATGGCGGGCCGAACTCAAGGCCCTGAAGCCCGAGGTGTACCTGGTGGGCGAGGTCTGGGATCTGCGCCCGCAGTATCTGCAGGGCGACCAGTTCGACTCGCTGATGAACTACACCCTGGGGCGCGGGGGCTCGCCCCCGGCCATGGGGGGTATTCTGGGGTTTGCGAAGGGAGGCCCTTTGCAGAGCGGGGCGCGCGTGCTGGGCGAGCTGGCCCGGGTCTACGCCGCCTACCCCGAGGCGGTGGCCGCCATGGGCTTCAACCTGATCGGTTCCCACGACACCCCCCGCGTCCTGACCGACCTGGGCGGGGGTGGTTTGCGCGACACCCCCGGCCCGGAAGCCCTGGCCCGGCTGCGGCTGGCCTCGGCCATGCTCTATGCCCTGCCGGGGGCCTCGGTGATCTTCCAGGGTGAGGAGTGCGGTTTTACCGGCGAGCGCGGGGTGTGGCCCGTCAACGAGCTGTACCGCTACCCGTTGCAGTGGGAGAGGTGCCGCGCCGATGTACTCGAGCACTACCGCTTGCTGGGCCGCCTCAAGGGCCAGCTCAAAGCCTTCCAGAGCCCGCTTTTCCGCACCTACCTGGGTGAGGGCACGCGCCTGGCCTTTTTGCGGGGGGAGCCGGGGGTGGGCGAGGTGCTGGCGGCCTTCAACAACGGCCTCGAGGCCGCTTCGCTGCCCCTGCCCCCCGGCCAGTGGCGCGATGCGGTGGAGGGGCGGGTCTACCAGGGGCAGGTGCTTTTAGCCGGGCTGGGGTGGCGCTACCTCGAGCGGGTTCGCTAGGGAATTAAAGCCCATCTCGAACCTGTCTAAATGCCAGGTATGCCGGTCTGGCCGGTACTCCAGCACCGCATAGCCCAGGTCGGCGAAAGAGAACCTGAGGCTGGGCGTACCGTTGCTGGGGGAAAGGCCAAAAATGGCCCACAGCGCACAGTTGAGGATTTTCCCATGAGCCACCACCAGGTACGAGCCCGCACCCCGGTTCACCAGGTTCTGAACCGCTCTGGCGGCGCGGGTATAGGTTTCCCACTCGCTTTCCCCGCTGCCATCGTATGGCTTTTCGTAAGGGCTGCGAAAAAGGGGCCTAGGGAAGCGCTGTTCGGCTTCCTCGTAGGGGAGACCGGCAATTTTGCCGTTGTCCTGCTCCATCCAGTCGGGGTCCAGCTCCAGCGGCACCCCCAGCCCTTCGCTCATCAGCTCTGCCACGGCGCGGGCCCGCTGGAGGGGGCTGGAGATGATGCGATCGAAGTGGAACTGCTTGGCGCGAAACTCCTCCAGGCGCTGCTGGGCCTGGGCCCGGCCCACCTCGGTAAGGGGGGCGTCGTAGCGGCCTTCGTGCACCCGCAGGTCGTCGCTCAGGGAGCGGCCATGACGCAGGAACGTGACCAGAACCCGACTCATGGGAGACAGGTTACCAGAGCTGGGGAAAAGCCCGCAGCCACAGGCTCAGGCTGAGGGTGGGCGTGGGGCCCCCCTGGGCGCTGAGCCCGGTGCTCAGCTCGAGGTCGGGCTGGCCCAGGGTATAGCGCATACTCAAAAGCCAGCGTGCGGGGTCGTCGAGCCGGAGATGGGCCTGGAGAACCCAGCTAGCCTCCTCTTGCGGAAGCAGCACCTGCCCGGCCAGGAAGTAGCCGGCGGGCTGTAGCGGCAAAAGACCGGCGTAGCCGCCCTCGAGCGTCCACACCCCCTCGCCCAGGCTGCCGCTCAGGCCCAGCGCGTAGCGGGCCTCGAGGGGCTCGAGCAAAAGCCAGCCCTCCCCGTAGATCACTACCTCCGCCACGGTGCCGCTGCCGCCCAGGCCCAGCACCCAGCGGGCGGGGTAAAGGGCGTGGGCCTCGAGCTCGAAGTCGCCGAACTCCTGCCGCAGGCTGAGCACCGGCAGCCACCGGCCCGCCTCTTCCAGCACCGCCAGGCGCAGCCGGCTGGCCTCGGGGTTCCAGCTAACCCGGGCCCCCCAGCGGCCCTGGCGGTTGCCCAGCGGGCTGAGGGGCTCGAGGCCATAGGGCAGGCTCAGGCGGGCGACCTCGAGGGGTAGCCGCTCGAGGCCCGCGCTCACATCCAGTTCGCCCTGGCGGTAGAGCGCGTACAGCTCGGTGAGGCCGGCCTCGGCGGTCACCGCGCGGGAAAGGTTCACCCCCGGATCGAGCACCAGTTGAAAGCGCAACGGTTGCAGGTCGTAGCGGGCCTCGAGGTGGGCCCCCAGGCCCCAGCTTGCGCTCGGCGGCAGGTGGCTGAAGACCAAAGCGGTGCTGAAGCGGAGCTCAAGCCGGGTCTCCAGGTTCTGGGCCAGCCCGGGCTGGCAGCCGCAGGCCAGCCACAGCCCCAGCAACCACGCATGGCTAGGCCGCAATCTGCCCATCCTCGAGCCGCACAATCCGGTCTACCCGCTCCAGGAGCCGGGGGTCGTGGGTGCTGAAGACAAAGGTGATGCCCTGCGCGCGGTTGAGGGTGCGCAGGTGCTCGATCAGGGCCAGGCCGGTTTTGGAGTCGAGGTTGGCGGTGGGCTCGTCGGCCAGGATGATTTTGGGCTGGGCGGCCAGGGCGCGGGCCACCGCCACGCGCTGCTGCTGCCCCCCGGAAAGCTGGTTGGGCCGGCGATGGGCAAAGTCTTTCATGCCCAGGGTCTCTAGCGCACGCAGGGCCTTTTCCTCGCGGGCCTCCCTGGGCTCACCGCGCAGCTCGAGCACAAAGGCCGCGTTCTCCAGCGCCGTCAGCACCGGAATCAGGTTGTAGGCCTGAAACACGAAGCCCAGGTTCCACAGCCGCAGGTGGGCCAGCCGGGCTTTGGAGAAGCCGTCTATGCGCATGCCATCCAGCCAGACCTCGCCCGCGGTGGGCCTGTCCAGGCCCCCCATCAGGTGCAACAGGGTGCTCTTGCCGCTGCCCGAAGGCCCGGCCAGGGCGGTAAACTCGCCCGGCTGTATCTCCAGGTTGACCCCCCGCAGGGCGGGCGTCTCTACAGTGTCCACCTTGTAGATTTTGGTTAGCTCCTTGACCTGCAAAACAGGCTTCATCTCCCACCTCTCTAAGCGGTAAAGCGCATGGCTTCCACCGGTTCCAGGCTGGCCGCAACCCTGGCCGGCCACCAGGCCGCCAGCAGGCCGGTAGCCAGGGCAAAGCCCAGGGTGATGGGGATGTCCCAGGCCCGGAGGCTCAAATAGACCGTCTCGGGCAGGCCAAAGGCCCCACCCACCTCGCCGTAGAGGGCCTCGAGCGAGAACCCGCCCGAGAGGGCGGCAATCAGCAGCAGGCCCAGTCCCCCGCCCACCAGAGCGCCGCTTGAGCACAAAAGCAGGCTTTCCAGCACCACCATCCGCGTAACCTGGGCCGGCCCGGCCCCCAGCGCCACAATCACACCCAGCTCACGGGTGCGCTCGAGCAGGCTCAGGTAGATGGTGTTGAGCACCAGCAGCCCCGCCAGCCCGAAAAACAGCGCGGCGAAAATCAGAACCAAAGGGGTTAGCAGGTCGAAGATCTGGGCAATGGCCGGGCTGGCCTCCTTCCAGCTTTCCAGGCGCAGGCCCGGCCCCAGTTGCTGGGCCAGTTGGGCCTGGATGGGCCCAAGCTGGGCATCCTGGGCGTAGCGGGTGAAAGGAAAGTGCAGCTCGATGCGGGTGGCGCTGCCCGGCGCGGCCAGCTCCTGGGCCGCCGCCAGGGAGAGGTAGGCGCTGCGGGCCTCAACAGCCGGGTCGGGGAAGCGCAGCAGCCCCACCAGCCGGTAGGCCGCCGCCCCCCGTCCAAGGGTGCCGGGGGCGTACACGTAGACCGGGTCGCCCAGCCGCAGCTTGAGGGCTTTGGCCAGGGCCTGCCCCAGGGCGATGCCCTCGAGGTCGCCCACTGCCGGTAGCGCCCCTTCCACCAGATGCTGCTGGATAAAGCGCTGGCGCAGCTCGGGCGGGCGCTGGTCGCCCAGGAGCAGGGCCCCCCTCGAGCGGGTCTCGCCGGCGATCAGGGCGGGAACCTCGAGGGCGATGACCCTGGCGGCCTGGGTTTTCTGTGCCAGCTGGGCCTCCACCCCGGCGGCGTCTGGGATCAGCAGGTCGCGGAACTCGCGCTTGTCCCGGTAGCCCTCCACCCGCACCTGCAGATGCCCCACCGAGGCCGTGAGGTTGTTGTAGATGCCGTTTTCCATGGCCCCCAGAAAGCTCAGGTAAACCAGGGTGAAAAACACCGCCAGCCCCACCGCGCCGGCCGTCATCAGGCTGCGGCTGCGGTGCCGCCAGAGGTTGCGCCAGGAAAGACTCAGGAGATTGAACATAACCCCCTCGCTCTAACAGCCGGCCTCGAGCGCCCGCACCGTAAAACAGCCCTCGGGGATGGGCACGCCAAACCGATAGTTGCTGTAGACCACCTGGGTGCGGTGCCCCGGACGTAGCAGATCCTCCACCGTGACCTGGGTGGGGAAGCTGCGCCCCCCGGCCTGAACCCACTGGGCAAAGGTTATTTTGCGCACCGCCTGGCCGCGCTGGTCGTAGTAGATCACCTCGCGCGGGGCAAAGCCCGGTTTGCTGGCCCGCAACACCAGCTTGCCGTAGGGGGTAGGGGCCTGGGGCCTGGGGAGAAGCTCCAGGGTGATCTCGCTCTCGCTCTCCGCCTCGACTTTGGGGGTGAAGTCTTGCTCGAGGTCGCGCCCGGCCAGGTCGCTGTAGGAAAGGTCGGAGCCCAAAAAGCTATCGCTGCGCCCGCTGGGGGGCAGCCGCAGAACCCGCTTGAGGGTGGGGTTGTACAACTGAATGTTGTCCCCCACCCGCAAAAAAGCCTGCCCGGCCTCCCTGGGTGGGGCTTTGACCCAGGTGATGGCCCGCTCGTTGCCGTCCGAGGCTACCTCGAGCACCAACTGGGTCTGGCGCTCCGGGCGGGTGATGCTCAGGATGAGGGTGGCCCGCAGACTGCCCCCCCGCTGGTTGTCCACCACGGCCTTGAGCACGGTCTGGGGGTCGGTGGCAGCGTTGCTTGGCCCCAGCCCGAGCAAACATAGAAGCAACAAAAATCGTAGGTTCATCCAGGGCCTCCGGTTTACTCCGTTCGCATAGCCTCGGCGGGGTTGAGGGCCAGCACCCGCCGGGCCGGAATCAGAATCGAGAAAAGCGCGGCCAGGGCAATGGTCAGGGCTGCGTACAGCGCATACAGGGGGCTCTGGGCGGTGTAGATTTCGCTGCCGGTGCCCAAAATCTCCCAGGCCGCCCCATAGCTGGCAAAAACAGGCCCCAGCACGTTCTGAGTGGCCATCCAGTAATTGAGCGCATAGCCCAACACCAGCCCTAAAGCCCAGCCCAGGCTGGTGGCAAACACCGTCTCGAGCGTGACCATGGCCGCCAGGCGCGGAGGGGTCATGCCGATGGCCCCCATCATGCCGAACTCGCGGGTGCGCTCGAGCACGCTCACCAGCACCGTGCTGGTCACGGCCAGGGCAGCAAACAGCGAGAAAATCATCCCAATCAAAAAGGTGGAGCTCTGTTTGGTGCCAATGGCCGAGGAGAGCCCGCCCAGCAACTGGGTCAGGTCGTAGGCCCGCAGGTTCTCCGGCAGCACCGGTTGCAAAGCCTCGGCAATCCGGGCCTCCTGGCCCCGGGTTACGTCCAGGGCTACCCCGGTGGCGGTTTGCAGGCCGGTGAGCACCCGGGCGTCCTGGATATGCACCAGTACTGTGCCCCGGTCTACCGGAGCAATGCCCGATTTCACCAGCCCCACCACCTGCAACCCCAGGGCCTGTGGCCCGGCCAGCGCCGAGGTGTCCAGCACCACCCGCTCCCCCAGCCGCGCGTCCAAGCGCTCGGCCAGTTGCTGTCCCAGCACCACCTCACCAGGCTGCTCCAGCATGCGGCCCTGGGCAATGGCGCCGGGTAGGTTGCTCACCCGGGCCTCGAGCAGGGGATCTACCCCTCGAGCCCGCACCGCATCGGCGGTGTAGGCCGAGCGAATCAAAGCGGGGAACTCGAGGCGCGGGGCCGCGGCCTTGACGCCGGGCTGGGCCTCCACCCGGGGCAAAAAATCCAGGCTGGGCAGGCCCTGCTCGGGGTCGGGGTCTTCGAAGTATTGTGGGGTGGTGATGAGGGCCGGTGCGCTCAGGAAGCGGGCGTTGCCCACCTGCACCGACTGGGTAAAGCCGTCCTGCACCCCCCAGAACAGTATGGTGGTGATGGTGGCATAGGCCACCACCAGCACCAGCAGCCAGGTGCGCCGCCGGTGCCGCCAGAGGTTGCGCCAGGCCAGCCGGGGCAAGGCTGTGGCGACGCGGGTTTGGACTGTCATCAAAACCCCCTTGGTTCAACGGCCTGGCTTGGGTTTGCTTCCATGCTTGCGGCGCTGCTCCAGTCGCTCGAACATGCCTTTCAGCTCCTCTTCGAAAAAGCTATAGATCTGGTACATCTCCAAAAGCCGCTCACTTCGCTCCGGCGGTGCATTTTCCATCAGTTGCAGCCCCTTTTCGGCCAGTTTTTTGTAGGTAACCAGGCTGGCCAGGCCGTTTTTGACGCGCTCGGTCCAGATGCCGGGGCGCACGCGGTAAAAATCGCTCCGGGCCCCGCGCTTGGGCACTTTTTCGATCAGGTGCATCTGGGTGAGCAGCCGGGTCATGGTGCTGATGGAGGCCTTACTCACACCCAGGGTGGCGACCAGCTGAGCAGCGGTCTGTTCGGGGGGGTCGCAGACCATCAGCCAGCCCAGGATTCGCCCGGCTATCCGCGGGAGCCCCGCAGCTTCGTAGGCCAGGGCGAACTCCTCGACAAAATCGTGCAGGGCATCGGACATGGCTCGAGTTTAGAAAGTTTTGTAAGTTTAGTCAATACTGAATAAAATAATTACAAAGGAAACGGGGTGAGGTTGCACCCCGTTTCGGACGCAGGACTGGCCGGTCAAGTGGCCGTTCGGGGGGTTCCCAGCCAGTCGTAGATCAGCACCACCGCAGCGATCAGGTTGACCACGGTATTCCAGCCGCCGGTGGGCAGGCCCAAAAAGCTGCTGCTGAAGAACCCAATGAGGGCCAGCGCGGCGTAGACCAGGCCGATCACCGCGGCCATCATGTGGGCCAGGCGGTCGCCGGTAAAGTAGCCATACAGCAGGGCTACGGCGGTAATCAGATAGACGATGGCCAGGCTGGTGTTGCTGGGAATAAACCCCAGAATCAGGCCGTTGGGCGCGAAAAACAGACCCAGGGCGGCCAGCAGGGCAAACACCAGTCCCATGAAAAGGTCAATTCTTTGCGCCGTCATATGTCCTCCTTACACCTTGGCAGGGGTCTTGATGGGGATGGCTTTGGCGGGGGTGGTCTCGCTCTTGGGCAGGGTGAGCGTCAGCACACCGTTCTCGAACACCGCCTCGGCTTGATCGGTCAGCACCTCGCTGGGCAAGGTTACCGAGCGCTCAAAGCGGGTGTAGCGGTGCTCACGCAGGTGGTAGTTGCGCTCTTTCTTTTCTTCCTCCTTCTTGGCCTCGCCGTAGATGCGCAGGACGTCGCCGCGCACTTCAACCTTGATGTCCTCGGGTTTGAGGCCGGGAATCGAGGCTTTTACCACGATGTTGTTGCCTTCTTCGTAGATGTCGAGCGGCATGGTTGCCGCTTCTTTGTCGAGGAATGGAAACTCACGACGGAACGGGCTTTCGTCAAACAAGCGCTCGATTCCCCGCCGCATGTGATCCATCTCGCGCCAGGGGTCGAAACGAGCCAGCATACACATGCCTCCGGTCTTTTGGCGTGGGTGGCTGCGCGCCAGCTTGGAACCTGGGCCTATCCTCTGGTATTCCGAGCTGCCACCTAACCCGAAACCCAGAGGCGCTTACCGCCGAGCATGGGCTCCGCCGGACGCTGCTCGAGAGCGTGTCTTTGAGGGCCCATAGCCGCTTGGGTTACATGACACCCTCTTTCTTGAAGATAAACGGCCGTTGTTACCAAACCATTACCAGCGAGGGAGTCCGGCCAGACCGCCCAGTTCCTTGTGCAGTCGCGCCTCGGCAGGCCCTCGCACAAACTCGAGCCGGGTGCCATAGGCGGCGACCAGTTCGGGCAGCACCCGCTTTAGCTCGACTTCTTCGGGCTGATCGGCGCCGTGCGCCTGGGCCGCCGCAGGGTTGCTGCTAACCCAGCCATCCGGGGCGCGGTAGACCCTGCCCTGGGGGTTCCAGGGGGCTACCAGCAGGTACAACGCGCCCTGCTGTAGGAGCTCGAGGGTCTGATCCAGCCCGCCCACCCCCCGTTCGACCAGCTCGTCCAGGAGCTTGTTTTCCCGCTCGCGCTCGAGGGGTTCCAGCACCTCCTGTACCCGCTTCAGCACCTCGCCAGCCTGGGCGCTGGGGGTCGGCAGGGAAGGGAGGGTGGCAACGACCCGCTCACGCAGCCGGCGGGGCAGCAGTTCTTTGAACACCTCTACCTCGGCTTTGGGCCCCATCAGCACCAGCCGCTGGATGCTGCGCTCGTTTACGGTCTGCTCCAGGAGCGTGGTCAGCCGTTTGTAGAAGCGGTGTGTCCAGGCCTCGAGCCGGCGCTGGAAGCGGTCGGTGTCGGCGGCCGCCCGATGGACACCGCCCTGCGCGTAGCGACGGCCCGGGCTGTCCTGGGTGAGCTGCTTCCACTCCTGGGGCCCCACCGCCCGGAAGGCCCCCGGCAGCTCCTCAACCTCGCCCAGGAACACCTCGAACATGCGCCATTTTTCGCTATCAATATAGACCACCCCCACCCGCTCGTACTCGTCAAGCATGTACAGAATAGGAGTCAGGTAGGGCTCGCCCCAGCGGGCTTCGGCGCCCTGAACGAGGGGCAGCTCAACTTGTAGGTCATAGGCCTCCATCCAACCCTGGGCGGCAAAGACCACCCGGCTACGGGCCTGGGGCGGGCTCTGTTCGAGCGCCTCCAAAACCTTTTTGCCAACCTCGGGCGGGGCCTGGGTGGCCGCAATGGCTTCGCGGGCCCGCAACAGGTAAGCCTTGCCCTGGTTGTCGGGGTTGGCCGGGTTCACATCCAGGTACAGCGACAATACCGGTGCAGCCCTTGGGGCTACAAAATCACGGATGTAGTGGGTCACCTCTTGCGTTAGCATAGCCACCTCCTAGCCCGATTCAACCTTCCACCGATTACCTAGCCACTACGGCTGGCCTGCGCGCCTTGTGCGCTGAATCAGGCTGCGTGTCCTTGCAGGAGCAGGCTGTGCTGCTCGAGGGGTTGCCTCCGCTTGATGCGCTCGGCCAGGGCCTGGGTTTCGGGCATGGGGGTGTCCCCCAGCTCTTCGCGCAGGAATTTCACGAAACGGCGATAGTGCTCAATAGCACCATAGCGGTCGCCCGCCGCGGCCAGGCACCACATCAGGCGTTGGTGGTAGTTCTCGCCCAGGTAGGGGTCTTTTTTGAGCGCTTGCTGGATGTACCGGGCGGCTTTGCCCCAATCGGAGTGGTCTTGGTAGATGAGGGCGACCTCCAGCAGGGCCTGCACATAGGCAGCTTTGTGTTCCTCGCGGGCCTGGGAGACCCAGTTGTTGGCAAACCCCGGCAGGTAATCGCCCTGGTACAGGGCGATGGCTTTTTGGTAGGCTTCCAGGCGGTCTGCATCGCAGCTTGCGCGCCGACCTTCGGCCAGGGCCTGGTAAAAGTTATACAGATCGGTGCTTTGCAAAATCGGGTCGCTCAAGCGGTAGCGTCCGTGGTCTTCCTGGATGGCTGTGGGGTTTTGCAGGGCGCTACGAACCCGAAAGAGCGTTACCCGGAAGCGGTTGTTGGCCGCTGGGTCGAGGTCGAGGCCCCACAGAGCCTCGAGGATCTCCGCCTTGCTCCTGCCCTCCGGATACGAGAGCAGGTAAAAGAAGAGTTCTTCGGCGGTATGAGCGTGCCAGATGGCAGGACGGCCTGCGACCAGAACCTCCACCCGGCCCAAGGTGCGTACCTGAAGCCCAGGCGGAGCCTGTTCCAAACGGTACGACATCCTTTTCATGCCTTAATTGTACGCCACTCCCAGCGCCGCTTCATCCGCCAAAAGGAGTAGCGGGGCTGTGCTCTGTAACAGGCTGGTAATGCCCTGGCGGCAACCTAAGCCCAGGGGGAGGTGTTTGTGCTGCGCCACATTCTGGTTCCGGCAGGGCTGGGGGTGGGCAGTCGGGCGGCTGTCCGGTATGCGCTGGAGCTTTCTCGCTGGCTGGGCTGCAAGATAACGCTTTTGCACGTGCTCGAGCGCCCCGAGCCCTTGATCGTCGAGACCCTGACCAGGATGGCCCAAGGGGCGCGCCACCCGCCCACGGTACTGCTGGTCGAAGCCCAGGGCCAGAGCATCGGGGCGGTGGTGGCCCAAACCGCCCAACAGATCTGCGCCGACCTGATTGTGATCGGTCGCCGGGATGCCGCGCAGCAAGCCCCAGAAGGGCTGGGGCTGGTGGCTCGGAGCATACTGGCCAGCGCCAAAGTACCCGTGCAGGTGGTGCCCAATCTCGTGATGGCGCAACGTAAACCCTGGCTCCAGCGCTTTGCAGACGGGGTGCTCGAGATTTGAACATAGCCCTGGGGCAGGGGTGGCGCCATTTTGGGCTGGGGTCAAGGCCATCGAAAAGGGCGGGAAGCCGGTAGACTCTTCTTCGTGCGGCGAGACCTGTTGTTGGGACTCCTCTACCTGAACCTGGCTACGCTGTTCTGGGGCAGCACCTTTGTGCTGGTGAAGGATGGCCTGCAAACCCTGGGGCCGGGGCAGATCAACTTTGTGCGCTTTGTCATTGCCATGCTGGTTTTCCTGCCGTTTTTGTTCCGGCGTGATGCCCGGCTGTGGTGGGCGGGCCTCGAGCTCGGTGTGATGCTCTTTGTGGCTTACCTGACCCAGACTGTGGGCCTGCAATACACCACAGCCAGTCGCAGCGCCTTCATCACCACACTGTATGTGGTGGCCCTGCCCATGCTGCTGGGGCTGCTGGGGCAGCGCCTGGGCTGGCCCATCTGGCTGGCGGCCGGGCTGGCGGTGGCTGGGGTGGGGCTCCTGTCCTACGACGGCTCACCGCCCAACCCGGGCGACCTCTGGACGCTGGGAACCGCCCTGGCCTACGCCCTGTACATCTGGCGTCTGGAGCTATTCGCCCGACGGTTCTCAACCCTGCCGCTGACGGGCATTCAGATGCTCACCGTTGCGCTTTTGTCGCTGGTTTGGATGCTGTGGGAAAAGCCGGTATGGAACACGGCCGACTTCCCTTACTTTTCGCTGCTGTACCTGGGCCTGGTGGCCTCGGCGCTGTGTATCTGGTTGCAGGCCCTGGGGCAGCGGCGGGTTCCAGCCCCCCAGGCAGCGGTGATCTTTACCCTCGAGCCCGTGTATGCGGCGGCTTTTGCCTATATTTTGCTGGGTGAGCGGCTGGGCTTGCAGGGCCTGATTGGGGCTGGTCTGATTGTTGCGGCCACCCTGATCAGCCAGCTAAGAAGCCCCAAGCCCTATCCTGAGCAGGTAACCCCAGAGGTGTGATACCGTTTCCGCTTGAATCCTTCACTGTTGAACGCAGTCAGAGGTGAAGGATTCAAGCCGACCGAAGGGAGTAGAAAAGCATTTCGGTAGTATCGTTTAGGCTTGCCGAAGTGAACGATACTACCGAAATGCGTATGACCTGGCCCAGGTTTTTGTCTGGCGACAGGGCCGCCTCGAGGCTTGTATATTGTGCAGGATGAAACTTTCGTATCCCCCTGCCCCCACCGCAAAGGTGGTCGAGGAGCTGCACGGGGTGCAGATTCCCGACCCCTACCGCCCCCTCGAGGATCCCCAGGCTCCCGAGACCCGGGCCTGGATCGAGGCCCAGAACCGCCTGACTTTTGGCTACCTCGAGCAGATTCCCTTGCGGGAGACCCTCCGGCGGCGGCTCGAGGAGCTCTGGAACTACCCCCGTGTGGTGAGCTTCTTCAAGCGCGGGGGCCGCTACTTTAGCCTGCGCAACGACGGTCTGCAGAACCAGAACGTGCTGTATGTGCAGGAGCACCTGGAGGCGGCCCCCCAGGTGCTGCTCGACCCCAACACCCTCTCTGAGGACGGCACGGTGGCCCTGAGCAACTATGCCGTCAGCCGGGATGGGCGCTACCTGGCCTACGCCCTGAGCAAAAGCGGTTCGGACTGGCTCACCTGGAAGGTGCGCGAGGTGGCAACGGCCCAGGATCTGCCCGACGAGATCCGCTGGAGCAAGTTCAGCAGCGCAGCCTGGCTGCCCGATGGCAGCGGGTTCCTCTACAGCCGCTACGACGAACCCGCCGAGGGCACCGACTACACCGGGGCCAACTACTTCCAGAAGGTCTATCTGCACCGCTTGGGCACCCCCCAGCAGCAGGACGTGCTGGTCTACGAGCGGCCCGACCAGAAGGAGTGGGGTTTTCAGGCCTTTGTAACCCACGACGGGCGCTACGAGTGCCTGCACGTGTGGCGGGGCACCCACCGCGAGAACCTGTTTTTCTACCGGCCCCATGGCTCGGAGGAGCCCTTTGTTGAGCTGGTGGGCGAGTTTGTGGCCTCGTTTGAGTTCATCCGCAACCAGGGCTCCCGCTTCTACTTCAAGACCAACCTGGAGGCCCCCCGGGGCCGGGTGGTGGTGGTGGATGTGGCCCAGGGGGGGCTGGAGACCCTGGAGACCCTGGTGCCCGAGGGCGAGGATACCCTGAGCTTTGCCGAGCCCGCCGGGGACGGGCTGGTGCTGGGCTACCTGCACCACGCCAGCCACCGGCTGGAGCTGGTGGACCTCGAGGGGCGCCCCAGGGGCCGCCTGCCCCTGCCCACGCTGGGTATGGTGCCGCTGGTGGCGGGCGAGGAGGACGACCCTGAACTCTTCTACGGCTTCACCTCTTTTTTGTACCCCCTTACCCTCTACCACCACCACCTGCCCACCGGCCAGACCCGGCCCCTTTTCACGCCGCCCCTGCAGTTCGACCCCAGCCTTTACGAGACCCACCAGGTGTTTGTGCCCAGCCGGGATGGTACGCGCATACCCCTGTTCCTGGTGCACAAAAAAGGGCTCCAGCTCGACGGACAGAACCCCACCTTGCTGTATGGCTATGGGGGCTTCAACATCCCCATGACCCCCGCCTTCAACCCAGGGCGGCTGGTCTGGCTCGAGCAGGGCGGGGTGTTTGCCCAGGCCTGCCTGCGCGGGGGTGGTGAGTACGGCGAAGACTGGTACCGGGCCGGCACTTTAGAGCGCAAGCAGAACGTCTTTGACGACTTTATCGCCTGCGCCGAGTGGCTCATCGCCCAGGGCTACACAAAGCCTCAGCGGCTGGCCATTCAGGGGGGCTCCAACGGGGGGCTGCTGGTGGGGGCGGCCCTCACCCAACGCCCCGAGCTGTTTGGGGTGGCGCTGCCGGCGGTGGGGGTGCTGGATATGCTGCGCTTCCACAAGTTCACCATTGGCTGGGCCTGGGTCTCGGATTACGGCTCGCCCGACAACCCCGAGCACTTCCGCTCCCTGCGGGCCTACTCGCCCCTGCACAACCTGAAGCCCGGCACCCACTACCCGGCCACCCTGATCACCACCGCCGACCACGACGACCGGGTGGTGCCCGCGCATTCCTTCAAGTTCGCGGCGGCCCTGCAGGCGGCCCAGGGCGGCCCGGCCCCCATCCTCATTCGCATCCAGACCAAGGCCGGGCATGGGCTGGGCAAGCCCACCCGCATGCTGATCGAAGAGCAGGCCGACATCTACGCCTTTACCCTGCATCAGATGGGCCTGGCCTAGCCGAAGCGGCCTGCAGCAGGGCCAGCACCTCCTCGTCCGAGGTCTGGGGAAAATACTCGTACCACAGGCCGACCGCTTGAAAGAAGGCCGGGGTTTCCAGGCAGACCACCTCGTCTACCAGCGCCTGGATTTCCGCCACCGTATCGGGCGGGGCCACCGGTACGGCCACCACCAGCCGGGCGGGGTGGTGTTGTCGGGCTGCGGCGATGGCGGCCTTCATGGTGGCCCCGGTGGCCAGCCCATCGTCCACCAGCAGAACGGTTTTGCCCTTCAGGTCGGGGAAAGGCCGGTTGCCGCGGTACAGTCGCTCGCGGCGCTGTAGCTCGGCTTGCTGCTGTTGCTCGACGGCGGCCAGGGTGTCGGCCGAGACCTGCAAACTGTCCACAATCTCCTGGTTGAGCACCCGCCCCCCGCCCGAGGCGATGGCCCCCATGGCCAGCTCCTCGTGGCCGGGGGTGCCGAGCTTGCGCGCCACCCAGACATCCAGGGGTGCGCCGAGCCGTCGGGCCACCTGAAAGGCCACCGGCACGCCCCCTCGAGGTAAACCAAACACCAGCAGCTTGGGCTGCCGGCCGTAGCCCAGCGCCACCAGCCGCTCAGCCAGCAGCGCACCGGCCTGGTTGCGGTCTTTGAAGGGTTTCATGGCGGTCTCCCATTCATGCACAACCTTACACCCAGCCATTATCAGCGGATTAAACCTTGAATTCGCACTTTGCTAACGCGCTATACTGCCTTGAATGCCATCCGTGTGGAGCCTTACGCTTCCTATTACGCCCGCCTTCTGGAATCTGGCAAACCTAGGAAGGTTGCCCTAACTGCTATAGCTAACCGCCTAGCTCGCGCTGCGTGGTCTGTTTGCATCCGTCAATAGCCTGCTGCACGGTGTTTGTCGTTTCCCTCTTGACAGCTTTCCTATGGTAGTCTGCTTCAGGTGAGCCAGATTCGGGCCGAACACCTCTCCAAGTTCTATCCGGTGGCCCTCAAAGAGCCTGGTTTTGTGGGCACCCTCCGGCACTTCCTCAAGCGCAGATACCGGCAGGTCGAAGCCGTCAAAGACGTCTCCTTCCAGATTGAACCGGGAGAGATGGTGGGCTTTTTGGGGCCCAACGGGGCCGGCAAAACCACCACCCTCAAGCTTTTGTCGGGCCTGATTTACCCCAGCGCGGGGCGGCTCGAGGTCGCCGGACACCAGCCCTTCAAACGGGAGCACGCCTTCTTGCGCAAGATTACCCTGGTGATGGGCAACAAGCAGCAGCTGATCTGGGATCTGCCGGCGGCCGATAGCTTCCGGGTCAACGCCGCGGTGTACGAGATTCCCGAGGGCGAGTTTAAGAAGCGGGTGGCCGAGCTAAGCGAGATGCTCGCGCTCGAGGGCAAGCTGAACCAGCCGGTGCGCAAGCTCAGCCTGGGCGAGCGCATGAAGGCCGAGCTGCTGGCCGCGCTCTTGCACCGGCCCCAGGTTCTGTTTCTGGACGAGCCCACGCTGGGGCTGGATGTGAACGCCCAGGTGGCGGTGCGGGAGTTTTTGCTCGAGTACAACCGGCGCTACCGGGCCACCATCCTGCTCACTAGCCACTACATGGCCGACATCACCGCGCTGTGCGAGCGGGTGCTGATGATTCACCAGGGCCGGCTCATCTACGACGGGGGGTTGGAGGGTTTGCTCGAGCGCTTCGCCCCCTACCGCGAGGTGCACATTCAGCTCGGAAAACCCATCGAAAAAGACCGTCTGGAACAGTTCGGTGAGGTGCGGGCTTGGGAGGGGCTCGAGGCCCGGCTGCTGGTGCGGCGGGAAGACCTGGTCAACCGGGTGAGCCGGATGCTGCACGAACTCCCCATAGACGACCTGGAAGTGCGAGAGCCGGCCATCGAAGAGGTGATCGGGCGGGTTTTTGCCGATACCCGATTGGTGACCGATAGTTAGGAGGGTGCCCCTTCGAGCATTGGCCCAGCCTTCGGGGTCTGGGTTAGTCTGGTGGTGCTATGGAGCGCACCCAACTGCTGGAGAAACTCGCCTCGGAAACCTTCGACCTGCTGGTGATTGGGGGTGGGGCCACCGGGGCCGGGGTGGCCCTGGAAGCGGCCAGCCGGGGCCTCAAAACCGCCCTGGTCGAACGCTACGACTTTGCCGAGGGCACCTCGAGCCGAAGTACCAAGCTGATTCACGGGGGGGTGCGCTACCTCGAGCTTGCCATCAAAACCTTTGACAAAGTACAGCTCAACCTGGTGCGCGACGCCCTGCACGAACGGGCCATCATGCTCAGGAACGCCCCCCACCTGGCCCGCCCCCTCTGGCTCCTGACCCCGTTGTACAGGGTGTGGGAGGTGCCCTACTACTACACCGGACTGAAGCTCTACGACCTGCTGGCCGGCCGGGCGCGCCTACAGCCCGCGCAGTACATCAGCGCCAAAGGAACCCTGGAGCGCTTTCCCCTGGTCAACCCCGAGGGGCTCAAGGGTTCGGTGGCCTACCAGGACGGGCAGTTCGACGATGCCCGCTTCAACGTGGAGCTGGCCCTGACCGCCGTGCAGCAGGGTGCGGTGGTGCTCAACCACCTAGAAGTAACCGGGTTGCTCAAACAAAACGGCAGACTATCGGGCGCCGCCGTCAAAGACCGCCTGTCTGCAAAGGAAATCCAGGTTTCTGCTCGGGTGATCGTCAACGCCACCGGCCCCTTTTCGGACCATATCCGGCGCCTGGACGACCCCGAGGCCCCCCCTTTACTCAAAGCCAGTTCGGGGATTCACATCGTGCTGGACAGAAAATATAGCCCCTCCGATACCGGCTTGCTGATCCCCAAAACCGAGGATGGGCGGGTGGTGTTTGTGCTGCCCTGGCTGGGCGGCACCCTGGTGGGCACCACCGACGACCCCGCCACGGTGGTAGACCACCCCAGGGTGACGGAAGAAGAAATCGGGTATGTGCTGCGACAGGTGCGGCCCTATCTGGGGGATATTCCACGGGAGGCGGTGCGTGCGAGCTGGTCGGGCCTGCGCCCGCTAATTGCCCGTCCTGAAGCCGACACGGCCCGGCTGGCCCGCGACCACCTGATTCAGGAGAGCGCCTCGGGCCTCCTAACCCTGACCGGGGGCAAGTGGACCACCTACCGTAAGATGGCGCTGGATCTGGTGAACTACGCGGTCAAGAAATTTGGGCTGGCCGCTGGCGAGTCACGCACCGAGCAAACGCCGCTGGTGGGCGGGCAAGGTTTCAGCGCCGACGGAGCAAAAAAACTCGAGCAGATGGGTTTTTCCCAGGATGTGGCCGAGCACCTGCACCGCGCCTATGGCGCCCGCGCCCAGGCGGTGGCCCAGCTTGCGGCCGAGGGTTACGGGAATCGGCTGGCGGTGGCCTGGCCCTACCTCGAGGCCGAAGTGATCTACGCGGTGCGCCACGAGATGGCCTGTACTCCCCTGGACGTGCTGGCCCGCCGCACCCGCCTGGCCTTCCTGGACACCTCGGCGGCGCTGGGCGCTGTGCCCCGGGTGGTGGAGCTGATGGGCCGCGAACTGGGCTGGAACCCAGATAAGGCAGCGCTCGAGCTGGCAAACGCCAAATCACGGATTCTCGAGGCGATATAAGGGCTTTATAAGGCGGGCTGGTTGGCAACAGGGTGGAACACCGGGTGGTATAATATGTCGAAAACCAAAAATATTATACAAATATGTTTATAAACAAAAACACAAGCCCTCATCTCACCATTTGATTTGCGCGTTCTGGATACCATTAAGCCCGGATGCCAGAAACAGAAAAAGCCACCCTGTACTACCAAAACCGAACGATTGGCTATACCATCCGCCGCAGCGCCCGCCGCCGGACGGTGGGAATTACCATCGACATGCAAGGGGTGCGGGTGGCTGCCCCCGAGCGGATGCCCCTGGAACAGGTTGTGGCCCTGGTCAACACCAAGGCCCGCTGGATTGCCGAGAAATATGCCGAGTTCAAGAGCCGCCTGGAGCCGCGCAAGCGCTTTGTAAGCGGGGAGGAGTTCTTATACCTGGGCCGTCGGGTGAGCCTGCAAGTGCAGGGTAAACCGTCCGGCCACGGCAGGGGGCCTGGTTCGGCCGTCTTACAGAACCTCGACCGCCCCTCCAAGCCCAGACCTCAAGCGGCGGTGGCCCTTAAGGGCAACCTGTTGCTTGTGCAGGCCGCTGACCCCAACGTGCCCAGCAAAGAGGTGCGTGAGATACTGGAACGCTGGTACAGGGTGCGCGCTGAGGAGGTGATAACCCGCCGGGTACAACACTACGCCGACCTGCTTGGCTGGCCCATGCCCAAGGTGCTGATCCGCAACCAAAAAAAGCGCTGGGGAAGCTGTAATGCCAAAGGGGAGCTGCGCTTTAACTGGCGACTGGTGATGCTGCCGCTGCGGGTGCTGGATTATGTTGTGGTGCATGAGATGGCCCACCTCAAGGTGCTCAACCATAGCCCCCGCTTCTGGGCCTTAGTTGAGCAGATCATGCCTGACTACAAAGCCCGTCACCAGGCTTTACATGAGCTGGGGATGGGCTTGTACTGGTAGCGGGCTTTTCGCCTGTACACCCTTGTTGTAAAAAGCTGCCTCATGGGGCCAGCCGTTCTATTTTCCACCCCCCATCCGGTTGCAGGCGGTAGACCAGCCGGTCGTGCAAGCGGCTGGGGCGGCCCTGCCAGAACTCGAAGGTGTCGGGTTTGAGGCGATAACCACCCCAGTGGGCTGGGCGGGGCACGGTTCTGGGGTAGCGGGCCTTGAGCTCCGCGACGCGCTGCTCCAACACCTCCCGGCTGGCAATCACCTGGCTTTGCGGGCTGGCCGCCGAACCGATCTGGCTGTCGTAGGGGCGGCTGGCAAAGTAGGTGTCGGAGAGCTCGGGCTCGACCTTCTCGACCCGCCCCTCGACGCGCACCTGCCGCTCCAGGGGGGGCCACCAGAAATTGACGCAGGCCCAGGGGTTGGCCTCGAGCTCCTTTCCTTTGCGGCTTTGGTAGTTGCTGAAAAACACCAGCCCCCTTTCGTCCAGCCCCCGCAGCAAGACCACCCGGCTGCTGGGGCGACCGTTCGGGCCTACCGTGGAAAGGGTCATGCCGTGGGGTTCGTGAAGCTGGGCCTCGAGGGCCTCGGCCAGCCAGCGCTCGAGCTGCCGGAAGGGGTTGGGAAGGGCCTCCTGCTCGCTGAGGGTGCCGTAGGTGTACTCGCTACGAAGGTCGCGCAGCATGGCTGTATTATGCGCTTTTGCTCTGCGCCAAAAGGGATCTTCTACCAGATTGGAAGGGACTGATAACCCTAGCCAGGCCTTCTTTTGCACAGTATGGTAAGGGCGTCGGTAGGTGGTTGGTTGTTACAGGCAAACCCAGGAGGTGAAGATGTACAAATGCATGCTGCTCCCAGTAGATGGCTCTCCTCCCAGCGAGCGCGCCGCGGCTTTGGGGCTGGCCCTGGCCAAGCGCCTATCGGCCACGGCGGTGTTTGTGCACGTTGTAGAGCCGCACCGCTACCGTGGGCTGCACGATGACCAGGAAGCCCTCGAGCGCGCCCGCACCGTGGGAAAAGCCCTTTTGGAGCAGTGGGAGCGTAAAGCCGGCCAGGCCCAGGTGCCCTGCTTTACCCAGCTCACCAGCACCCAGCCGGAAAGCCGTCCAGGGGTAGCTGAAGCCCTGGTGGACGCGGGGGTGGCCCATGGCTGCGACCTGGTGGTGATGGGCACCCATGGGCGCACCGGGCTGCCCCGGGTCTTGCTGGGCAGCGTGGCCGAACGGATGGCCCGTCTGGCCCCCACCCCGCTCCTGCTGGTGCGAGGGGATGAGCTCGAGCCCACCTTGTTCAGGCGCATCCTGGTCGCCTTTGACGGCAGCATCTATAGCGAACTGGCCCTGCAGCACGCCGATGCGCTGGCCGGGGCCCTCAAGGCCCAGCTCTGGGTGGTGTACGTGGTGCCCGATCTGACCCAGCTATACCTGAGTGCAGGCCGGGCCTGGATGTTCGCCGATCAGGCCCAGCTTCAGGCCCAGCTTGCCCAGGAGCAAGCCCGCCTGCACGAGCAGGGCGAGCTTATCTTGAACGAGGCGGCCAGGCAGTGCACCCACGCCCCAGCGGTACACACCGTGCTGCGGGAAGCGGGACGGAGCCTGATTGGGGAGCGCATCCGCGAGGTCGCCGAGGAGGAGCAAGCCGATCTGATCGTGATGGGCAGTCACGGACATACCGGGTTGCGTAAGTTTTTGCTGGGCAGCGTGGCCGAGGATGTGGCCCAGCAAGCCCGCCAGCCCATTTTATTGGTGCGCAACCCTGCCGCCCTGACCCAGCCCGACGAGCCACACCTCCCCCCGCCGGGGGAGCGCTAACGCAAGGAGGAACCATGTACAAGCGCATTCTGATTCCCACCGACGGCAGTGCCCCCAGCGAGACCGCGGTTAAAGCAGGCCTCGAGCTGGCCAAAAGCCTGGGGGCCGAGGCCACCTTGCTGTATGTGGTGGAGCCGGTGATACCGCGCATCCTGATTGGCCCCGAGACCATCCCTTACTACCCCGATCTCACCCGCGACCTCGAGGTAACCGGCAAACAGGCCCTCGAGCGGGCCGAGGGCTTCGCCCAGTACCTGGGGGTTCCAGCCAGGGCCGAACTCAAGCAGGGCAATGCCGCCCAGGTAATTGTGGAGGAGGCCGCCGCGCACGACCTGGTGGTGATGGGCACCCACGGACGCAGTGGGCTGGATCGGCTCTTGCTGGGCTCGGTGACGCAGAAGGTATTGCAGCGCAGCCCCAAGCCGGTGCTGGTGGTGCGCCACCCCGGAGAGGGGGCCTGATGAACCGCACGGGGCTCTCCCAACGGGAGGCGGCGGATCGATTGGCCCGCTATGGCCCCAACGCCCTGCCCGAACAGCCGCCAGAACCTCTCTGGCGGCGTTTTCTTCGACAGTTTAGAAGCCCCCTGATCTATATCCTGCTCTTCGCCCTGCTGGTGGAGCTGGCCCTGTGGTTATACGAAGGGCGCCAGGGAACCCCCTTTGAGGCGCTGGCGATCCTGACCATCCTGCTCTTCAACGCGGGGCTGGGGGTCTGGCAGGAGCGCCGGGCCGAGAACGCCCTGGCCCGGCTCAGGGCCCTGGCTGCCCCGCAGGTCTGGGTGTTGCGCGAGGGGGTGCTGACCCGCATTTCCAGCCAACAGTTGGTGCCGGGCGATCTGGTACGGCTGGAGGCTGGGGAACGCATCCCTGCCGATGGTCTGCTGGTGGAGGGCCAGGGGCTCATGGTGGACGAGTCGGTGCTGACCGGTGAAAGCCTGCCGGTGGACAAGGGCCCGGGGGAAGAGGTGTTGGCTGGAACCCTGGCGCTGCGGGGCACCGGCTGGATCGAGCTGACCCGCACCGGCTCCCACAGCGCCATGGGCCGCCTGGCCCAGATGCTGGGCAGTATCCGGATGGAAAAGACCCCGCTCGAGCGACGCCTGGATGTTTTTGGTCATCAGGTTGCCCGTTGGGTGGGCCTGCTGGCCCTGGCGCTGCTGCTCGGCATCCTGCTGGTAGAGGGCCCTGCCCATTTCTCGAAGGCCTTCCTGTTCACCGTGGCCCTGGCGGTGGCGGCTGTGCCGGAGGGCCTGCCCGCCGTTCTGACCCTGGCCCTGGCCCTGGGGGTGGAGCGCATGGCGGGGCGCAAGGCCGTGGTAAGGCGGCTTTCGGCGGTGGAAGCCCTGGGCTCGGTCACGGTGATCGCCACCGACAAGACCGGCACCCTGACCCAAAACCAGATGGAGGTGCGGGCCACCGACCTGCCCGACCTGTTGCGGGGTCATCGGGCCATGGCGCTGGCCTCCGACGCCGAGCCGGGCAGCCCGGTGGGAGACCCCCTCGAGCTGGCCCTGCTCGAGCACCTTCGCAAAGCCGGAATGGATGTGCAGGCCCTGCGCCAGGCGCACCCCCGCCTGTCCAGCCGCCCGTTCGATAGCGCCTGGAAGTACATGCGGGTCACGGTGAAAGAGGCCGATCAGGCGGTGAGCTATCTCAAGGGCGCGCCCGAGGTGCTGCTGGCCCGCTGCCAGCTCGAGCCCCACGAGCGGGCCTTGTGGCAGGAGAAAATCGAGGCCTACGCCCGCCAAGGCCACCGCTTGCTGGCCTTTGCCTGGGGGCCAGGGGAAGGGGAAGATCGTCTGACCTGGCTCGGACTGGCCCTGCTCTGGGATCCGCCCCGGCCCGAAGTGCCCGAGGCCATCCGCCGCGCCCAGGCTGCGGGCATTCGGGTGCTGATGATCACCGGCGACCACCCGGCCACCGCCCTCGCAGTGGCACAGCAGGTCGGCATTCCGGGCCAGCGGGTGCTGACCGGTGAAGATATCGAAGGCCACACCCCGGAGGAGCTGCAACAGGCCCTGCGGGAGGTCAACGTGTTTGCTCGAGTCTCCCCCGAGCACAAGCTGCACCTGGTTAATCTGCTCAAGGCCCAGGGTGAGATCGTGGCCATGACCGGGGATGGCATCAACGATGCCCCAGCCCTCAAACGGGCCGATGTGGGGGTGGCGATGGGACAGCGCGGCTCCGATGTGAGCCGCGAGGTGGCCGATCTGGTGCTCCTAGACGACAACTTCGCCACCATCGTGAACGCCGTCGAAGAGGGGCGTAACATCTACGAGAACATCCGCTCCTTCATCCGCTTCCTCTTTTCCACCAACGTGGCTTTGGTGCTGCTGGTGGCTGGGGGCGTGATTGGGGCGGCTTTGCTGGGGTTGCGCGATGCCACCGGCGCGCTGCTGGTGCCGCTCACAGCGGTGCAACTGCTCTGGATCAACATCATCGCCGATGGGCCGCCGGCCCTGGCGCTGAGCCTGGATCGGCACCCCGAGGTTATGCGTCGTCCACCCTACGACCCCCGCCAGCCCCTGCTGGATCGGTTCTCTTTGACCTTTATCCTGGGTACTGGGGTGGTCAAGGCCGGGCTGGGGCTGGCCTTGCTGGCCCTGCTCCCGCTCTACCAGTTAGCTCCGGTGGCGGTGCGCTCGGCGCTTTTTCTCTACGAGTCGCTGGCCCAGTTGCTGTTTGCCCAGCCCTCGCGCCTGACCACCAGCCGGCCCTCAGGCAACCCTATTTTGCTGCTGATTCTTCTGGCAAGCGCCGGGTTGCAGATCCTGACCGTGACGCTGGAGCCCCTGCGGGCCGCGCTGGGACTCACCTCCCTGCCCTGGCCGGCCTGGGGCCTGGTAGGGGCCGCGCTCTTGCTGAGCTGGGCTTTTGCCATGCTTTTTGTGGCCTGGCTGCGCCGACACAACAGCGTTCAAGCCCGGGCCCACCCCCTGCGATAACCGCTGCCAACCTTCCTCAGAGGTCAAAGCCCAGCTAGCCGCGCAAAAGGCGCACGGCCTCCACGATGGCCTTGGTGTTCCCCTGGCCCTTGGCTAAATCGGCCCGGCACTCCTCTAGGTAGGTTTCAAAGATGAGATCGCCGGTGGCTTCCAGGGCGCTTCGGATGCCAGCCAGCAACGTTAAGATTTCGCGGCAGTCGCGGTCTTCTTCCACCATCTTTTGCAAGCCTCGAACCTGTCCCTCCAGCCGCTTGAGCCGGTTTAGGATGCGGGTACGGGCCTCGAGGTCGTGTTTTTTGACAGTGCGCATGGTGTATCCCCAGGGGGTATCGTACCCCAAGCGGCCCGCTTCTTCCAACCTGCCGGGTTTTTACTCCAACTGCCGCAAGAGCTGCTCGAGCTGGGCCCGGTTCACCGGCCCCAGGTGGCGGGCCCGCACCTTTCCATCGGCGCCAATCAACAGGGTGGTGGGCAGCCCGCTTACCTGGAAGGCCTGTTGCAAGCCGGCGCTGTCCAGGAAAACCCGCGCCGATAGCCCGGTCTGGGCCAGAAAGCCCTGGATGGCCCCCACGTCCTCGCCGGTGTTGAGCAGCACGATGGGGTAGCCCTTCTGCTGGTACTCCACCAAAAGGGGCATCTCGGCCCGGCAGGGGGGGCACCAGGTGGCCCAGAAGTTGAGCAGCATGGGCTTGGGGAGTTCAGCAAAGCGCACCTCCAGAGGGCGGGTTTGGGCGGGCTCGAGGTACTGCAGCACGCGGCTGGCATACTCGGGCGGGGTGGGGGTCTGGACAGGCCGGGTCAGGCTAAACTGCACCCCCAGGGGTAACAAGGCCAGCGCCAGCGCCGCGCCGCCCGGCACCAAGAGCCGTGGGCTTTCTTGGCGCAAGAGCCAGATCGCGGCCAAGGCCCCCACCGGAAGCCCCACCCACCAGTTCCAGCCCCCGCTGCGGATGTCCACAATGCCCAGAAGGGCGGCCCCCAGGCTGGGCCAGGTGGAGAGGTGGGCCACCGCATAGCCCATCCGGGCGGCCAGGAGCGTGGCCAGCAGCACCCACCAGGCTTTGCCTTCCTGGCCCTGCCGGGCAGCCAGCCAGGTAAAGGCCAGAATCCCCACCAGCAGGGCCAGGTTGGGCCAGCTCAGGGCCAAAGGGCCCAGCAAAAGAGCGTCCGGGGTGAGTTTCATCGGCTATACACCACCCATCCCAGCGCCAGCAGCGCGACCCAGGGGGCTACCCGGCATAGTGAAAACCCATGCAAACGGCAGGCCAGCCCGCTGTGCAGGCGCTCCACCCCAACCTTTATAAAGCGCGTCATATCCAGGGTCATTATACCCCAGGGGGATATAATGCGCAAAAGTAAAGCACGTACAACGCTCGGCAAAATTCCTTAGTGGAATGCACAGGAATGGCACACACGCTGGGATTACTGCGCCTTGACGGGGGCTTCCACCACCAGCGCGCCGCCCCCCTCGAGCCGCAGGGTGATCCGAACGATCTTGCCTTCCTGCAGGGGTTCTTTAAGCATCATCAGCATGATGTGATAACCCCCGGGTTTGAGCTCGACCCTGCCCTTGGCCGGGATCTCCAGAAACTGAACGGGGCGCATCTGCATGACCTCTGTGCCCCCTGCCCCTTTAACGATGGTGGTCTGGTGAATTTCCACCTTGCCGGCGATGGGGCTTTCGACCGCGATCACCCGAATGGCCTTGTCGCTGGGGTTGGCAAGGGTCATGAAGGCCCCGCTTACTGAACCGGGCACCAGACGAACCCAGGGATTTTCGGCTTTCAGGGCGGCTTGGGCCAAGCCCGTCAGGCCTACCAGACTCAACAAAACCAGTATTGTGCGTAGCATACGTTACTCCTGCTCGATAAAAAAAGACAACTTAGGGCCGCGGATGCTTAAGTCCATCCTCGAGGGTTTTGTTTGTGCTACCCGCCTTAGGCCCACAGCGGAGGCCCCCGATAAGGGGTGTGCCTCCAAAAGCTATATCGCATGTACCCCGGCTCTGGTGGCGCGGCTTGCGGCAGCGCTATCTGCACGTCCGGCCGCACCTCCGTCGAAAACGCAGCTAATGCTATGGCAAATGCAGAGCTCACGCAGAGGGGGCAGTGGGGCTGGTGGGTGTGGGTGGGGGAGGGCTGGGGATGGGTTGAGCCCGGGCTGCAGATGTCCGCGCCCGCTAGAAAGCTAACCGGCAGCACCTGGCTGCGCGGGTCGCGCAGCGCGTACTGGCTCGAGACCAGGAACACCAGCCCCGCCAGGAAGAAAACCCAGAGGGTGCGGTGGACTCGAGCCGGAGCCGCCCACATACTTGGAATCAGTATATCCGGGCCCCCGAAGGGCAAACGTCCTACGACGCATATCCCCCAGGGGTATGCTATACTGACCCATGAAGGGCCGGCCTTGGGCTGGCGCGAGGAGACCAATCATGAGCCAACTCTACGACGTGGTGATTATCGGGGGCGGCCCCGCCGGGCTGACCGCAGGCATCTACACCGGACGGGCCAACCTCAAAACCCTCATCCTGGAAAAAGGCCTGCCGGGGGGCCAGATTGCCCAGACCGAGGAGGTGGAGAACTACCCCGGCTTCCCCGAGCCCATCAGCGGGGCCGAGCTATCCGAACGCATGGTGCAGCAGGCCAAACGCTTTGGGGCCGAGATTGTGATGGACGAGGCCCAGGCCGTGGAAAAAACCCCGGAGGGTTTCGTGGTGCGGGGTTACGAGCAGGACTACCGCGCCCGCAGCGTGATTCTCGCCACCGGGGCCAACCCCAAGAAACTGGGCGTACCCGGCGAAGAGAAGTTTTATGGCCGGGGTGTGAGCACCTGCGCCACCTGTGACGGCTTCTTTTACCGGGGCAAGGAAGTGGTGGTGGTGGGTGGGGGCGACGCCGCGGTGGAGGAGGGTCTGTTCCTCACCAAGTTTGCCTCCAAGGTCACCCTGGTGCACCGCCGCGACACCCTGCGGGCCAACAAGACCGCCCAGGCCCGGGCCCTGGCCCACCCCAAGATGCAGTTCATCTGGGATACCGTGGTGGAGGAGGTGCTGGGCGAGGAGACCGTGACCGGGGTGCGCCTCCGAAACCTGAAGAGCGGCGAGGTCTACGACCACCCTACCGACGGGGTCTTTGTTTTCATCGGGCATGAGCCCAACACCGGCTTTTTGCAGGGGGTGGTGGAACTCCGGCCCGACGGCTACGTGGCGGTGCGGGACGAGATTTTCACCTCGGTTCCGGGGCTGTTTGCAGCGGGGGATGTGGCCGACCCCATCTACCGCCAGCTTTCCACCAGCGTGGGGGCCGGCACCCGGGCGGCCATGATGGCCGAGCGCTACCTGGCCGAGCAGGAACACGCCGCCGTGCACTAGGGGGCCCTTGTGGAGGCGGCCATCCCAGCAGCGCCCAGCGTGCGCTACCTGAACCCGGCCTGGTTTGCCTCGGTGATGGGCACGGGGGTGCTGGCCCTGGCCCTGGCCCAGTTTGGCCTGGTGGGGCTGGCCTTGCCGGTTTATGGGCTGGCCCTCTTGTTCATGGCAGGCTTGCTGGGGCTCTACCTGGCCAAACTCCTGCGCTATCCCCAGGCCGCCCTGGCCGATTTACAGCATCCCCTGTTGTCCCAGATGCTCCCCACGCTACCTATTGCCCTTCTGGTGCTGAGCCTGGCGACCCGGGCCCTGCCCCTGGGGCCCTGGGCGCAGCCGTTGGGCCAGGGGCTTTTTCTGCTGGGGACGCCGCTGATTTTCCTGGTGGGCCTGCTGGTGGTCTACTGGGTGAGCACCCGGCTTAAGCTGCCCATCGAGGCCGCCAGTGGGGCCTGGTTTATCCCGCCGGTCTCGGCCCTGCTGGTGCCCATGGCCGGGGGGCTCTGGCTTTCCAGTTTTCCCAAAGCCTGGCAAAAGGAGCTTTGGGTGGTGAGCGGCCTGTTCCTGGGGATTGGGCTTTTTCTGTTCTTGTTCGTGCTGCCGAGCTTTTTGCAGCGGTTGTATGGGTACGGCCGCCTCGAGCCCCACTTCCTGCCCTTGGTCTTCATCGGGCTGGCCCCGGTGGGCCTGCTGGTGCTGGCCCCCTGGCGCTGGCTCGAGGGCGGGGCGCAGGCCGGGCTCATCCCGGGGGGCCTGGTGGCGGCCTGGCCGGTGATCGGGCTGGCAGTCTGGGGGCTGGGCCTGTGGTGGCTGGCCTTTAGCCTGCTGCTGCTGCTGGATACCCTGCTGGCGCCGTGCCGCCGGGCGCAGTTTCACTTTGCCCCCGGCTGGTGGGGGTTTGTCTTCCCCCTGGGGGCTTTTACCCTGGCCACGCTGGCGCTGGCTCGAGCCCTGGACTCGGCCTTCCTGGGCGGGCTGGCCTGGGGGCTGCTCGGGCTGTTGGGGGTGTTCTGGCTGTGGGTGATGTTCTACTCCTTTAGGGCCTGGGCCGGTCTGGGGGCCTTGCGACCGCCCAAGGGATCGTAGCAGGAGCAAAAGCCAGGGTAAATCACCGTTAAGGTGGCGGATGCCCCGATCCCCGAAGCCGAGCGCAGGTATAAGTTTTTATTATCAAAACAACAAAAGACGAGGTTGATGGTTCTGGCTCGCCGTGTCTAAACTGGCCTCGAGGCCCGTCTTGTGAAAGGAGACACATGGCCAGCACCCTCCAAGCGATAGCGATCCAGACCGCCGCAGCCAGCCGGCTGTGGATTGCCGTACAGGCCAGGCTTTTTGAGGTGCAGGCGCGCCAGGCCCCCCACCGCCGCGCCCCGCCAATGGAGGGGGTTTTGTATGGGGCAGGATGAGGTGATGGTGCGTGAGGCGGGCCTGCTGCCGCCCGACGACCCTCTGCGCCACGAGCTTCACAACGAACTGCACGCCCGGCCCATCCCCCAGATCCGCCTACCGGCCCTGGTGGTGCAGGTGGCGGTGCGGCACGAGGGGGTTTCGCGCGAGGAGGAGCTCGAGCACCTGCGCCGGCTTTCGGGGTTGGGGGAGCTCGAGCTTGACCAGCTTGCGGGCATCTACCTGCGCCTGCGGCTGCCAGGGGGCTCGCTGCGCTGGGAGCGGCACACCGAGTTCAGCACCTATACCCTGATCCAGCCCTTGCCTGCGCTCGAGGCCAGCCCCGAGGCCGATCTGCTGGGCCACCTGATTGTGGATGCAGGCTGGCTGCGCAGCATTCCTGGCCGCACCCTCTCGGCGGTCAAGCTGATCATGCTGCACGGGGCGGTGGAGGAGGCCCTGGCCCTGGCCTGCCCCTGGCTGGGTGTGCACAGCGTGGTGGCCTCGATGATGGGCCGGAATAGCCATAGCTGTGCCGTGACCGATTTCCTTCTGCGGCCGGATGGTTTTGAGCATATGGTGGTGGTGGCCCCACCGGGCACCAGCGAGACCCGGGCGGGCCGCATTGCAGCCCGGCTTCTGGAGATGGAGGCTTACCGCATGATGGCGCTGCTAGGTTATCCGCTGGCCCGGGCTTTGCGTCCCATGTTGCTGGAGTCGGAGCGGGCCCTGGCCCGGATGACAGCCCGCATCCGCGACACCAACCAGGCCGACGCGGGTTTACTGGACGAGCTCGAGGCCCTGGCGGCCCGGGTGGAGCACGCCATGGCCGAGCATGGCTACCGCTTTAGCGCCAGCGCGGCCTACCACGCCCTGGTCAGGGCCCGCCTGGCCGAGCTGCGCGAGACCCCCATCCCCGGCATCCAGACCATCGGCGAGTTCTTGCAGCGCCGCTTCAGCCCGGCCATGGCCACGGTGGAGTCCACTGCCCAGCGCCTGGCCGCCCTCTCCCAGCGCATCGAGCGGGCCGGGGCCTTGCTGCGCACCCGCGTGGATATTGCCCTCGAGACCCAGAACCAGGAGCTGTTGCACAAACTCAAGCGCGGCCAGGAGATGCAGTACCAGCTCCAGCGCACCGTGGAGGGCCTCTCGATTGCGGCCATCTCCTACTATGTGGTGGGCTTGCTGTACTACCTCTTCAAAGCTGGAAAGGAGGCCGGCCTGCCCTTTTCCCCTGAGCTGGCGGCGGGGCTGTCCATCCCTGGGGTGATTGCCGCGGTCTGGTGGCTTACCCGCCAGATTCACCGGCGGCTGGCCTCCCAGCAAGACCGCGAAGGCTAGGGCCGGCGTGTTCAGGAGAGCAGCGTGTTCTTGAGCGCCTCGGCAGCAGGGTTGCCCAGCTCTTTGGGATAGAACAGCCAGAAGAGCCGGCGCAGTTCCATTCCCTTCAGGCGCAAGGCCCGCAGGTTGCCCACCCGCACATTGGGCCGCACCACCACGCTCGACACAATGCCCACCCCGGCCCCCTCGAGCACCAGCCGCTTGGTGACCTCGTGGTTGTCGGTGTAGAAGATGGGGTTGACCTCGAGGCCGGCCTGCTCCAGCGCCGACCCCAGCACCCGAAAGGTCATGGCCCCCGGCTGCCGCACAATCAGCGGAACCTCGGCCAGTTGTTCGGGGGCGATCTCTTCCTTTCGGGCCCAGGGGTGCTCGGGGGGCACGATCACCACCAGCTCGTCTTCATAAAAAAGCTGCCGCTCAAAGCCCTCGAGGTGCTCCACCGCTTCCACCACGGCCAGCTCGAGCTCGCCCTGCAACAGCCGCTGGGTCAGGCCTTCGGAACTGCCGCTCTCCAGTTTGATGCGGATTTCCGGGTAGAGCCGCTTGAACTCGGTCAGGTAGCGCGGCAGCACGTACACCGCCATGGTGGTCGAGGCCCCAATCTCCACCCGCCCCCGCTCGAGGCGCTCCAGGGCCTGGGCGGCCTGCATAAACCCCTCCAGGGCCTGCACCGCCCGGCGGGCCTCGGGTAGCAGATCCTGCCCTGTTTTGGTCAACACCAGCCGGCGACCCTGGCGGTGGAACAGAACCTGGCCGATCTGGGCTTCCAGCGCCTGCAGGTGCTGGCTCACCCCCGGCTGGGTCATGCCCAGGCTCAGAGCTGCACGACCCACGCTGCCCTCCTGGGCTACGCACAAAAACACCCGCAGGGCCTGGGGATTGGGGAAGGGGCGCCGCCCATTCATAAGTAGATATTATCAAAAATAGTGAAATTGGGCCATTTGCTGAACATTCGGCGACCCCAGCGCAGCCTGCGCCCGCGAACCCGCCTCCGGGTCATCGCGTATGATTTGGTAGATATGCGCGAGCAAGCCATCCAGAAAGGAGCCCTGGCCTATGCCTAAACTCCTGGTAGCCCCCTCCATCCTCACCGCCGATTTTGCCCGCCTGGGCGAGCAGATCCGCGAGGCCGAGGCCGCGGGGGTGGACTGGATTCACCTGGACGTGATGGACGGGCGCTTCGTGCCCAATCTGACCTTTGGCCCGCTGGTGGTGGAGGCCATCCGCAAGGTCACCGCCTTGCCCCTGGATGTGCACCTGATGATTGTGGAGCCCGAGCGCTACATAGCCGACTTCGCCCGGGCCGGGGCCGACTGGATCACCGTGCACCACGAGGCCACCCCCCACGCCCACCGGGCGGTGCAGCAGATCAAAGAACTGGGCAAGAAAGCCGGTCTGGCCATCAACCCCGGCACGCCCCTGGAGGCTTTGCTACCCCTGCTGCCCGAGCTCGACCTGGCCCTCCTGATGAGCGTGAACCCCGGCTTTGGCGGGCAAAAGTACATCCCCGCCAGCACCGAGCGCATCCGCCGGCTGGCCGCCCTGCGCGGGCAGATGAACCCGGCCTGTCTGATTCAGGTGGACGGGGGCATCAAACCCGTGAATGTGGCCGAGGTCTACCGGGCCGGGGCCGATGTGGTGGTGGTGGGCAGCGCCCTGTTTAATAACCGGCCGGTGGCCGAAAATATGAAAAAACTGCTAGGAGAAGTGTATGCCGCTGGCTCTAGGTAAAGACGTCCTCGACAAAGCCCGGCGTGAAGGCTACGCCGTGCCCAGCTTCAACACCAACAACCTCGAGATCACCCAGGCCATCCTCGAGACCGCCGAGGCCCTCCGGGCCCCGGTCTTCATCCAGGTCTCGGATGGGGCCCGCAAGTACGCCGGGCTGGAGAACCTCTCCAACCTGGTGCGCGATATGGCCAGCCGGGTCAGCGTTCCGGTGGTGCTGCACCTCGACCACGGGGCCGATTACCAGATGGTCTTGCAGGCCCTCCGGGCTGGGTTTACCAGCGTGATGATTGACGCCTCGCACCACCCCTTCGAGGAAAACGTACGCGAGACCAAAAAGTGCGTGGAGGCAGCCCATGCCGTGGGGGTGAGCGTGGAGGCCGAGCTGGGGCGCCTGCAGGGCATCGAGGACAACATCGTGGTAGATGCCAAAGAGGCCTTCCTCACCGACCCCGACGAGGCCGCGCGCTTTGTGGAGGCCACCGGGATCGACTACCTAGCCGTCGCCATCGGCACCTCCCACGGGGCCTACAAGGGCAAGGGGCGGCCCTACATTGACCACGCCCGCCTCGAGCAGATTGCCGCCAAAGTCTCCCTGCCGCTGGTGCTGCACGGCTCCTCGGGCGTGCCGCAGTGGCTCAAGGACAAGATGGCCGCCAGCGGGGCCGACCTGGGCGACCCCACCGGCATCCACGACGAAGACGTGAAAAAAGCCATTCCCAACGGCATCGCCAAGATCAACATCGACACCGACCTGCGTCTGGCCCTCACCGCTGGCATCCGCGAGGTGGTGGTGGGCAACCCCAGGGAGTTCGACCCCCGCAAAATCCTGGGCAGGGGGCGGGACTATCTCAAGCAGGTTATTCGGGAGAAATTTGAGCTGATGGGCACGGTGGGCCGTGCGTGAACCGCCTCGAGCGGATCCGAAAAAAGCCCTCCAGACCCGTAGCTGCCCGTATTTTGTTGGGCGCGGCCTTGTGGATAACCTCTGGTTATTCACAAAATAACTAGAAGTAGCTTGCAAATCGATTTTTTGCGCACATACTATGAACTCAGAGGTGATGCAACTTGATCAAGCGTAACATCTCGCTCTTTCTTTCCTCGGCGGTGGTGCTGCTGGGCCTGGGTGCTTATCTGCTCAGTGCACAGACAGCCATGGCCCAGGCCAGCCCTCTTTACGCCCAGTGCCAGGGCTGCCACCAGCCCACCGGGGCCGGTATCCCAGGGGTCTTCCCTCCGTTGGCAGGTCACGTACCCGAAATTCTGGCGGCCAAAGGGGGCCGCGAGTACCTGATTCAGGTGCTGCTCTATGGCCTGCAAGGGCAGATTGCGGTGAAAGGCACCAGGTACCAGGGGGTCATGCCGGCCTACGCCCAGCTCAAGGACGAAGACATCGCTGGCTTGCTCAACCATATCTCCACCCAGTGGGGCAACAAGTTCCCTGCCGGCCAGCAGCCCTTTACCGCGGCAGAGGTCAGGGCTCAGCGCGCCAAAACCCTCACTGCGGCGCAGGTGCTCGAGGCCCGCAACAAGCTGGGCTTGAAGTAAACCCCACAAGCCAAACACCCAGGCCCGTGGGCCTGGGTGTTTTTTATCGAGGTACGTTGGGCTTCAAATTATCTTGCGCAGAATCATGGCGATATGGCCTTTGCTCATCTCCGTATCGTCCGCGGCAGCCTGGGCCTCCCAGGCGTTCAGGTATTCCTCCAGCACCACGCTGGCTACCGCGTCCATGGCCTTGCGGGTTGCGTTGATCTGATCCAGCAGCTCGCTGAAGGGTCGCCCTTCCTCGGCCATCCGCTGCAAGCCCCGCACCTGGCCCTCAATGCGCTTGAGGCGGCGAAGGAGGCCTTCCAGGGCCTCGAGGTCGGTAAAGGTACCGTCCAGCTTAGACCTGCGTGGCTTCATTGGCCCTCCCCTCACAACAGTTTTTGCAGCCACTCGGGGGTGATTCTGAGGAAGAAGCTGTTGAGCTGGGTAAAGCTGCCGGTGATCAGGAGAACGCCCACAACGATCAGCACCACACCGGCCACAATCTCCACCGCATGGGAAAGCCGCGCGGCGCGCCTCAGGAAGGCTCGAGCCCGTTCGGCAAAAAGGGCCACCAGCATAAAGGGCACGGCCAGCCCCAGGATGTAGGCCACCAGCAGATGGATGCCCCCGCCGGTGGCGGTGAGGGTGAGGATGCCCCCCAAAATGGGGCCGATGCAGGGCGTCCAGCCCAGCCCCAGTACGATGCCCAGCACGAAGGCCCCCCAGGGGCGGTCGGTGGGGCCCTGGTAGCGCAGGTTCACCCCCCATCTGGGTTTGAGGCCCAGCATATACAGCCCCAGCAGGATGAGCACCCCGCCCCCGATGCGCGAAAGCAGGTCGCGGTGCTCGAAGAGCAAGCCCCCCAGCAGGGTAAAGGGCAGGCCCAGCAAAAAGAAGATGGCCGAAAAGCCCAGCACAAAGAAGAGGGCGTTGCGGATGGGGCGGCCCTGCTGTCCCCCCAGGTACAGCAGGTAGGTGGGCACCAGGGGGAGCACACAGGGCGACAGGAACGAGAGGATTCCTGCCAGGAAAGCGATGGGGAGGCTCAGGGTCATGGTCTGGGATCGAGGACTACCCTAAAACCGGGCAGGTGGTGGGCACTTTGGTGTGCTCGGCGTAGGGGATGACGGTGGCTTTGCTCACCTCTTCACGGGCCCGGGCGGTGGTGCGGAACAGGTTGCGCAGGGCCTGGTTCTGGGCCCGGAAGAACTCGTCGAACTGGGGGTTGCCTAAAAAGCCCACGGCGTAGGCTTCGTCCTTGGCGGCGTCGTACTCGAGCGCCACCGCGGCCAGGGCGTGGGGGGCCGGCCCCCCTCTGACCTCACCGCCCCGGGTCACGTCGAACGACGAAAGGTGGGCGCAGCAGACCATCCGGGGGCCGCGGTTCCCTTCGGGCTTGTAGTAGCCCATGGCCCCCAGGTTGGGGGCGGCGTAGCTGTAGGCGTGGGGGCAGATGCTGGTATAGGCCACGATGTTCCTGCCCTTGCCCACCCCACCGGGCCAGCGGTAGTTCTTGCCGTCCGGCATCTTCACCTCCACCGGGGAGAGCTCGGCGTCCACATTAACCAGGATATTGGGGGTGGCGGCAAAGGGGTAGGCAAAAACAAAGGGCTCGTGGGGCTTGAGGGTGCTCAGCTTGAAGGGGTTGCCAGCCTTGTCCACCAGGAGCGCTTTTTGGAAGCTGGTGGCGCTGGACTGGGCCCGCACGAACTCGAGCATCCCCAAGGGCGCAAGCTTGAGCAGCAGGCCCAGCGAGGTGCCTTTGGCGAGTAGGTCGAGAAAATCGCGTCGATCCATGCTTGACCTCTAGGGGAGCCTGATCCAGGGGAAGCGCTTCTGGGTGTTGGGGTCGAGCTCCAACAGGGCGCGGGCGGGCATCTGTACTTTGGGTAAGGTCTGGGCGTTCATGGGCTCGCTGCCGTCAATGATCCCGTTTTGATAAAGGATATAGGCCACCACCGCGTACACCTCGTCGTTGCTGAGGATACCCGGCGTGGCAAAGGGCATGGCCCGGCGGGTGTAGTCGAAGAGGGTGGTGGCGTACTGCCAGTAGTTGCCGATGGCAAAGTCCACCGAGTCCACCTCTTTGGTGATGGGGAAGGGCTCGGAGACCAGCCGGGTAAAGGCCCCCCCCTCGCCGGTGGCCCCGTGGCAGCTCGCACAGTGGGTGGCATAGACCTGGGCCCCCTCATCTACCGTGCCCTGGCCGGGGGGCAGACCCACCCCATTGGCCAGGATGGAGGGCCGGATGTTCCACTCCTGCACCTCCTGCTCGCTCAGCGGGGTGCCAATTTGGTAACGCCCCTGGGCCAGCACAAGGGCCGAGAGGGCCAGGGCCAGAAGGGCCACATAGAACCGCTTGCGCCGCATCACGACTCACCTCCACAGCCGCCCCGGCCCACCGCGCCGAGCCGGGCGGGGGCCCCGGCCAGGGTCTTGTCGCCGTTGACCACCTTGCCATCGGCCCCAATCCGCCAGGCCTGGATGGCGTTGTAGTGATAGCGGTTGTTGCGGGCCCACTTGGCGAAAAACTCCTCCTGGGTGGGCTGGGTGTTGCCTTTTTCATCCCAGGCCCGGCTCATGATAACCGTCTCGCGGCCATCCCAGACCCAGTTGTACTTGAAGCGCACCACCGAGAGCGCATCGGGGGCAGGCTCGAGGCTGGCCTGTTTCCAGGTTTTGCCCCCGTCCAGCGAGATCTCCACCCGGCGGATGCGTCCGTGGCCGCTCCAGGCCAGGCCGCGAATCTCGTGGAAGCCCCGCGAAATCTGCTGCAACCCCGAAGGATAGGTGATGATGGACTCCGGATCCATCACCCAGGTGAAGGCATAAATCTTACCGTCGGCCATCACGTCGGTGTATTCCGAGGTCTCGTCCTTGCTCATCACCGGGGTGTCGGTCACCTGGATGCGCCGCAGCCACTTGACCTGGATGCTCCCCTCCCAGCCCGGCACCACCAGGCGCACCGGGTAGCCCTGCTCGGGCCGGATGGCCTCACCGTTCTGGGCGTAGGCCACCAGCACATCGTCCAGGGCCTTTTCCAGCGGCAGGCTGCGGGTGTAGGCGGCAGCGTCCTGCCCCTCGGGAATCAGCCAGCGGGCGCCTTCCTTGAGGCCCGCTTCCTTGAGCAGAATCGAGAGGGGCACCCCCGTCCAGGAAGAGTTGGAGACCAGACCCCGGCTGCGGGTGGCGGTCAGGGTCATGTCGGGGGGGTTGCGGTAGCCGTTCTGCCCGTTGCCGGCACACTCAATGAAGTAGGTGCGGGTGACCGAAGGCAGGCGCTTGAGGTCTTGCAGGGTAAACATTAGGGGCCGCTCAACCATCCCGTGAATCACCAGCCGGTAGTCGGCCGGGTTTACGTTGGGCACCCCGGCATGGTGCCGCTCGAAATGCAGCGAGTTGGGGGTGACGATGCCCTCGAGCTTCTCCAGCGGGGAAAAGCTGGCCCCGGTGTGGCGGCTGCGCAGGTTGGGCGAGATGTAGCGAATCACGTCCTTTTCAAACTCGCTGCGCTCGCCGTATTCACGCAGGGTGGTTCCCAACACCTTCATGGTGTCGGTAGCGCCTTGGGGAATCTTGCTCTGGGCTAGGCCCCCGGAGAGTTTTACAAAGGCCCCGGCGGCCGCTCCTTTGCTCAGAAGTTGCAGCAGTTTTCGACGGTTCATCCGATGAGTTCTCCTTGGAAGGGGTGGGGTATGCGCAACCCCACCCCGTGCCGCGGGTTCAGGCGTCCGGGCCAAACATATCGCTCCACAGGCCTCGGGCCCATTCCAGCGCCAGGGCTCCGTTGGGCTTGGAGCGGTTGTTGTCTACGGTGGCTTGCTGCCGAATCTGCCGGGCGGCCTCGTCCCAGTTGTGTTTGTGCGATACCCAGATGGACTCCTCGTTGCTCACGAAGCTGTAGCAGATGTTGTCGGGCAGCGGGTTGGCAATCTCATCCAGGCGCTTACCAGCGATACGCTGGGCGATGTGCTCGGCGATGATCTTGCCGTCGTTGTAGGCCACCTGCCCGCTCTTGGGGTAGGGTACGTTGCCGATCACGTCGCCGATGATGTAAACCCGATCGTCCCGCTCGGAGAGGAACGAAGGTAGCCGCACGTTGGCCCAGCGGTCGCCCAGCCCTGCGGTGCGTACAATTTCGCCGGCCTTCATGGGCGGGATGATGTTGGCCAGGTCGAACTTGAACTCGCCTAGGGGGGTCTTGACCTCCTTCCTGGCGTAGTCAATGGCCGTGACCTCGGCCTGAGGAATGTACTGGATGTAGTCTTTGTAGAGATCGTTGTACGCCGCGGTAAAGCCGGGGCCTTTGGAGATGGGGCCGGGGTTGGCGTCCAGCACGATCACCTTGCCCTTGATCTGGTTGGTCTTGAGGTAGTAGGCCAGCATGGCCGCCCGCTCATAGGGGCCTGGGGGGCAGCGGTAGGGGGGCTTGGGGATGGCCAGCACCAGGTCACCCCCTTCGAAGTTGTCAAGCTGGCGTTTGAGGGCAATGTGCTCCCAGGGCTTGAAGCCCACCGGCAGGAACTGCTTGACCTCCTCGTACCCCTGGATGGCCTCGTACATATAGTCGATGCCGGGCGAGACCACCAGGTAGTTGTAGAAGACCAGGCCGCTGGTGGTGCGCACATAGCGGCCCGCCCGGTTGACCTCAATAGCCCGTTCGTTGATGATGGTGACCCCAGCCCGGGCCACGTTGGCGTAGTCGAAGACGATAAAGTCGAGATCCTTGACCCCGCCTAGGTACAGGTTGCTCATGGGGCAGGACATGAAGGCGGGGTTCTTCTCGATCAACACCACCTCGATGTTAGGGTTTTTGCGCCGCAGGTGCCGGGCGGTGCTCACGCCGCCCCAGCCTCCGCCGATGATCACCACGCGGTTGCCCCTGGCCGGCCCCAGCACGCTGCTGGGCTTGCTGAAGAACTCCTGGGCAAAAGCGCTGCTGGCCGCCGCTGCACCCGCTACCGCACCTGCTTTGAGAAGCTTACGACGTGTTACCTTGCTCATGCTTCCTCCCATAACCCGAGCCACTTCGGGGGCTTCCCCTCGATAACCTCCGTGAGCTTGGGTTTAAAGGCAAGTTTATCAGATTCTATCCAAGCCCACGAAAGCCATAACAACGGGTTATAACACCTATTGCCCAGGGCGATAGGGCTGGCCGCCCACCCCCTCCAGGATCTGGCTCATCACCCGCCGGGCCTCCTGGAGCATGCCCATGGTGGCCTGGTTCTGGGCCACGCCTGGCATGATGCCCATCAGCATGGGTTCGATGGCCCCGACCAGTACACCGCCAGGTATGGGTGCTACAAAGAAGCGGCACGGCGCGGCAAAACCGCCCGCGGGCTGGGTCATGAACATCTGGTAGGCCCACTCGCTCTTGCAGGGCTGGATGCCCACCACCTCACCCATCCTGACCGAGGGCAGCACGTTGAGGCCATTGTTGCCCAGCTCGCTTTCGATCAGGAGGGTGAGTTCATCCACGTTGCCCCCTTCAACCCGGTACATCATGGCTGGCATCATCCCGGAGCTGGGATCAGGCATCATGGCCGGCGCCACTTTACGGGGCAGTCCCAGGCTGGCAATCACCGCTTTGAGCCTGGCCCCCAAGAGGCGGCTCTTGGTGTTCTTGACCCCCAGCATACCGAACATCAGATCGGGGTCGAAGGTGCCCACCGTCACCACCCCAGGCTGGGCGGCGTGCAGGTAGATGGTGGGGGGCAGGATGATGGCGGTCATGACGTTTTCCTGCACCGCGGCCAGCACCCCGGCCTCGGGCTCGAGCACCATCAGCAGGTAGTCGGGGAAGTCGGCTTTGAAGTTTTTGACCTGTCCACCCAGGTTCAGGGTGCGGGCCACCTTAAGCCCCTGGGCCTGGACAGCGGCCTCGACCCGGGCCTGGGCCTCGGCCACGCTAACCCCGCGCAGGGTGGTTTCCAGCGACTGGGCTAGAACCGACAGCGAAAGAACAAAACCCAACCACAGCGTCCACTTGATCTTCATAGCTCTCCTTTAGGGTCTCTGTACCGGCAGGCCCAGCTCGAGCCAGGCCCGAAAACCCCCATTCAGGTTCTTAACTTCGCGGTAGCCCAGGGCCCGCAAATAGGCCGCCGCCACCGCACTGACGTGCCCGGTGCCGCAATAGACCAGGATGGGCTTGTCTTTGTCTTTGGGCAGCTCGCCCAGGCGGTCGGGTAGCTGGCTGATGTGGATGTGCACCGAGCCGGGCAAGAAGCCCCTCGAGCGCTCCTCGGCGGTGCGAACGTCCAGGATAAAAGGCTCGAAGACCTCCACAAAGTCCTTGGCCTCGGCGGCGTAGAGCAGGTAGCTGGCGGGGTTTGTTTTCTTGATAAAGTTGCCCATCTCCTGCAGTGAGGCCGGGCTCATCTCCTGGGCCAGGCCCAGACCACCCAGCAGCACCAGCAGTATCCAACCCTTCCGCATAGATGCCTCCTTCAGCGGGTGAACCCCGGTAGCTCGGTGAACTTGTGCTTGCCCTTGGTGGCCTCGGCCAGCATGTAGATGGAAAGCGCGATGTAGGGCTCGGAGTAGAACTCGGGTGGGGCGATCCCGATGGATTCGTAGCAGAAGGCGATGCGGTCTTGCAGGGTGTAGAGTTTGTCGGCCTCGAAGCGGTAGGCCGGCCACTCGTTGGATAGGCCCTGGCGCGGGCTGCGCACCGGTGAGAGCCGCACCTTGCCCCCAGCGTAGGCATCGTGGCAGATGGCGCAGTTCATGTCGCGGTTACCGGCCCGGTGGTACCACAGCTCGCGGCCCAGGTTGTACATAGCGATCTCCTGGGAGGTTTTGGGCACCACATTGATGGGCATCTCGCTGGATTTGGAGGCCACGTAGGCGGTGAGGGCCTTCACCTCATCGCGTTTGATTTCTTCGGGCTTGAAGCCCTGGAGGCGCACCATGCAGCTCACGATGCGGGTCTCGAGATCCTCCACCCGCCGGGTATCGGCAAAGTAGCGGGGGAGCTGGGTCAGGGCGCCCTCGAGCTTCCCCGGCCCCAGGCCAAAGTCGCAGGCCTCGAGGCTGGCGTTCTTGGGGCCGCGTTTCTGGGTAAAGAGTTCTTCGCCCTGGGCGGCGTACAGCTCGCCGGGCAGGATGCCGGCGGTCTGGCGGAACAGCTCCCGCTGCCGCTCGGCTTCCTTGTAGGGATCCACTTCTTGCTGCTGGGTGAGGGCGATGCTCAGGCCCAGGCCCAGCGCCAACAAAAATCCAATCCACAGGCTGCGGTTGCGCATGGCATCACCTCTTGGCATTGACCGGCGAGGCCGGGTCGAGCAGGAAGGCGGTCACGTGGGCGGTTTCCTCCGGGGTCAGGATGCCGTGGTAGCCGGCCCGGTACATCAGCGAGCAGGGCATGGTGGCCCAGGCGTTGTAAATCTTGTCGTAGGTGTACTTGACCACCGCCTCGCTGGTGCCGCGCTGGCCATAGTTCACCAGCCCTGGCCCCATCCGCCCGGCCCCTGCCTCCCTGGGGTCGCCGGTGTGGCAGGCGTAGCAGTTGCCTTTGCGGGGGTTGGTGAAAAGGGCCTCGCCCTGCTTCCAGTCCCCCATCAGCTTGCCGTCGGCGGGGTACTTAATCAGGGCCCGCTGGCGCTCGAGGAAGGCCCCTACCAGCTCTGGGGGCAGTTTGTCGCGGTACTGCGAGCACAGGGCCTGGTCGGGGTCTTGCTTCATGGTCTCAGCAAACTTACTGCCGCCGTTCTGGATGGCCTGCTGCACCCGCTGTTGAAAGGGGCTGGGTTGCGACAGGGTGAGACCGGCCAGCAGCACGGCTAAAAGTCCTAGTGTGTATCTTTTTTTCACAACTGCTCCTCCTGGTTATCCGGGTAATACATAGCGCTGATCCAGCACCCGCATGCTGGGGCGCGGGGGGATGTTAACGGTCTTGACCTGCTTGAGGTACTCGGCAATCAGGTCGTAGATGGGGCGGGGGGTGTATTTTTCCACCAGGGTGCCGCTGCGCTGGAGGCGCCCCCCAAAGGAGGCCAGGGTGTACTCCCGGTTGGGGTCGAGTCGGCGGCCCTGGATGGCTACGTTGCGGATGCGCTGGCCGGTGGGGGCGTTTACCACCAGCTCGTAGGTAAGCCCAAAGACCCGGCTCATGTCGCCGCCCTGCTGGTAGAAGGGATCGGGGTTGAAGGTGTTGGCTGCGACATCCTCGAGCACGGCCTGCAGGCGCTCGCCCTTGAGTTTGAACACGTAGACCTCGGGGTAGGTAAAGCCGGTGAAGGCCAGGATTTTATCCATGGTGATGGGCTGGCCCGGCAGGATGGCCGTACCCCAGCGGGTGCCGGTGCTGAAAGCTACCTCCACCTCGGGGTAGGCGGCCCGAACCGCCCGTCCGGCCAGCTCGTCCAGGGTGGAGTAGGTGGAGTCGCGCTTGTACAGCAGGGTTTCGGTGGTGCCCAGCACCTGGTCGAGGTAGTCCAGGTGGGGGGCGTAGGCCTCGCGGATGAAGGCCTCGAGCCCGGGGTCGGGCTTGATCAGGTGGGTAGCGACCGGCAGGGTTTTGGCCCGTATATCGGCAATCCCTCCTTTTTTCATCTGCAGGTCTACCCGCACCACAGCCTTGCCCGCCGAGCCCCCGGCCACCAGCCAGGTGTTGCCCACCCGGATGGGCCTGGGGGTAAAGTCGTGGGTGTGGCCGGTCAGAATCAGATCCAGGCCCTTGATGCGCCCGGCCAGGGCCAGATCCAGCGGTACGCCGTTGTGGGAAAGCATCACCACCGCGTCCACACCCTTGCCCCGCAGCTCGTCCACATACTTCTGCAGCTCGTTTTCCCGGATGCCAAAGGAGAGCCCCTCGGAGAACTCCTCGGGGTGCGAGACCTTCACATAGGGGAAGGTTGAACCAATCAGGCCCAGGGTGTAGCCGCCGATCTCGTGGATGGCGTAGGGCTCGTAGATGGGGTCGCCAAACAGGTCGTCCACGATGTTGAAGCTGATGATTTTAGCCTTCAGGGCCTGCACCAGCTCCTCTACGCGCGCACGCCCCAGGGTGTACTCCCAGTGGAAGACCATGTGGTCGAAGCCCACCCGGTTCATCCAGTCCACCATGACCTGCCCCCTGGTCAGAAGCGAGATACCGGAGTTGGTCCAGGTATCCCCACCATCCAGTACCAGGGTGCGTTTTTCACCCGCCAGCGCTTTTTGCTGCTGGATCAGGGCCCCGATATAGGCCCCACCCCCCATCGGCCCGAAGCGTTGGGCCAGGGCGGTAAAGTCCACCGAGGCGAAGGTGTAGGCCTCGAGGCTGCCCCGCCGGATGCCGTAGTAGCGTAAAAAGGCCTCGCCGGTAAGGTAACCAGGCCTGCCTTCCAGGGGTTTGGCCGCCAGCAGGTTGGGCGGCTCCATGAAGTAATGGGGCCGTAGCTGCCCGTGCAGATCGGTATTGAAAAGCAGCGTGACGTTGCCAAAAGGTGGTAGATCGTAAAGGGCCTCGGGGCGATCCATGGCCTGGGCGAAGGCTTTGGGGGAGGTGATACCCAGGGCCAGCATGAGTTGTACCAGTTCGCGTCGGGTCACAAAACCTCCTTTCCCCAGGCCCAGGCCCGCTGGGGAACGTGTTGAAGTTTGAAAAACGTTAGCGCTTCAGCGCCGGTTTGGTGTTGAAGTCCGAAGCCGGGTCGAGCAGGTAGGCCACCACATGGGCGATCTCCTCCGGCTTGAGCAGGCCGCCGTGCCCGAAGCGGTACATCACCGTGCAGGGGAAGTAGGCCCAGACGTTGTAGATCACCTCGTAGGTGTACTTCTGCACTGCCTCCGAGGTGCCGCGCTGGCCGTACTTCTCCAGGCTGGGCCCCACGTTGCCCCCGATGTTGCGGGGAGAGCCCACGTGGCAGGAGAAACAGTTGCCGCGGGCCAGGGTGTTGAAGATGGCATCGCCCTGCCTCCAGTCCCCCATCAGCTTGCCGTCGGCGGGGTATTTGATAGTTTGGCGCTGGGCCTCAATAAAGGGGCCCAGCACCTCGGCGGGCAGCTTGTTGCGGTGGATGGAGCACAGGGCCTGGTCGGGGGCCTGTTTGAGCAGGATGTTGGAGTAGTTCTGACCCCCTGCCTGAATCAACCGCTGAAGTTCGGCGTCGATGTAAGACGGGCCGGTCTGCCCGAGCGCCAGACCCAGGAGCACCAGGGGTATAAGCAGATAGATTCGCCGCACAGAACCCTCCTAGCGTATGAAACCGGGCAAGTCCATCCGGGCCCCGTTGGCCTGCACATTCATAAACAGGGTCAGGGCGATGATGGGCTCGGAGTAGAAGTCGGGCGCAGGCATGCCCAGGTTGGCGTAGCAAGCCCGGATGCGGTCGGCCATGGTCCAGGCCTGGTCGTTGGAGTAGCGGAAGGCAGGCCAGTGGCTGGCGGCGCGCTTATCCTTCAGGATATCGGAGTAGGGGAGCACCCCGGCCCGCCTGCCCACGTAGGTCACGTGGCAGGTTGCACAGCCCATATCGCGTGGGCCGGCCCGCAGATAAAAGAGCCGCTCGCCCAGCTCGTAGAGTTTTTTCTCCTGAGGCAGCAAGGGGCGTACCACGACCGGCTGCTCGTTGGAGAGCGAGGCCAGGTAAAACGCGATCGCTACCACATCGCTGCGCTTGATCTCCTCCGGTTTGAAGCCCTGCAGGCGAATCATGCAGGTGCGGATGCGCGAGTCGAGGTCTTCCACCCGCCGGGTATCGAAGAAGTAGCGGGGCAGTCGCCCCACCACCCCCTCGAGCCTGCCCGGCCCCCGGCCAAAGTCGCAGGCCTCGAGGGAGGCGTTTTTGGGGCCGCGCTTGGCTTTGAAGAGCTGCTCACCCTGCTCCACATACAGGTCGCTGGGAAGAATCCCCCCGCTCTGCTCCAGAAGCTGCTGCTTCTGCTTCTCGGCCTCCTTGGCCGGATCGTCTTCTTCCTGGGCCAGCACCATCAGGCTAAAAAGGGCTAGAACAACCGCCCCTACCAAGCGCCAGAAGCGACCCATCCGAACCTCCTAGGCCAGGGTGAGGTCCGCGGTTTTTTCGCCGGTCTGGCCGTTCAGGTCTTTACAGGTGACCTTGAGCTGGCCGGCTTTGCTAGCCTTCATCTTGAAGGCGAACAGGGGGTTGGCGCTGGTGCCAGGGCCTGGCTTGACCTGGGCGATGAGCTGCCCGTCCATGGTCACGTTCACCTCGTTGATGTGGTCAGCGGGGATCAGCTTTCCGCTGGCATCCCGGCGGGTACCGGGCTCCATGGGGTGCTGTACGACAATCTGTACACGAACGTCTTCGCCCGCTTTGGGTTTGGCTGGATTGAAGCGAACCAGAATGTTAATCGGCATGACCTGACCTCCTTAACCGCAACCGCCTACCGTGACCCGTACCGACTGCGAGGCCATCAGCAACCTGCCATCTTTGGTCTCAACCACGGCCCGCACCGGGGCGGTCTCGGCGACCCGTACGCGGGTGGCGTAGTAGGGCAGTACCCCGTTGAGAACAACCGTGAAGAGCAGGGGGTTGGCGTTTTTGTCGCTGAAACAGTGAATGGCCTTGACCTGATCGGCGGGCAGGCTGGCCTCGATCTCCACCGGTACGTTGGCGCCCGACTCGGCGATGGTGGGGGCTACGAGCTTGACCTGCTGCGAAGGGGTCAGGTCTTTGAAGCTTTTACCCAGAACCTGTTGCAAGCCCTTCTCGAGGTTGGCGATGTCCTCGCCCTCGAGGCCCCCCTGGGCCAGCGCCGAGGTGAGCTGGTTAGCCAGGACGGTTCCGGCCACAGCCCCCGCCGATGCTTTTAGGAATGTTCTTCTATCCACAACCTTCACCTCCAACTTTTGTACAGATCTGCTGCAGTTCACTCAGAAACTGCGCACGGGTGCGGCTACCAAATAGCCGGCCCGCCTCTTTCAACGTACCCCCCTGGGGTACGAAGAAGACAAAACTGGGGGTGCCAAACGCCCGCATCTGCGCGCTCAGGGCCCGGCCCTCGGGGCTATGGCTGTCCACGCTGGCGACCACAAAGCGGTGCTCGAGGATGCTCGAGACCCGCGGGTCAGACAACACATGGGTGTTCATCTGGTCACAGTACGGGCAGGCCTCACCCCAGAAATAAACCATCAAAATGCGCCCATGCGATTGGGCATACTGGCTGGCCTGGGTGTAGGGATACCAGCGGTTGAAGTCCACCCCCTGGGCGTGCACCGCCATGAAAATCCCTATTGCTGTGAACAGTATGTACCGCATAGCGTACCGAAGGTTTTCGATTACCTATTAATACTACCTGGGGGTATCACCGTCAACACATCCACGCGGCTGGATCTGGATATCTAATGTGGTTGGTACGCATTATTGTACAGGCTATAGCTTGGAGATATGGCTTTCATTACTTTTTGGGTAGGGGTTGTGGCTGCGATTCGAAAGTGTGTGAACAGGCCCCTTGTGCCAGGCTGGATGGTTGCTGTTTAATATACCCTCTGCAGGTATCGGGACGGGAGGAAGCATGAAACGCTGGCTGGCAGTTCTAACTTTGTTCGCGGTAGGCTTGGCCGTATCGCCGGGGCAGAGCGCGCCCGACTTCCGGCTGCGCGATTTATCCGGCAAGGTCTATACCCTGGGCAGCTTCAAGGGTAAGCCGATGGTGATTACCTTCTGGGCCAGCTGGTGCCCCATCTGCCGGGCTGAGTTCCCCAGGCTGCACCAGCTTGCACAGGAATACCAGGTGCCTTTTGTGGTGATTAGTCGTGAGCCCCGCGACACCGAACAGGTGGTGCGGGACTATATGAAAAACTACCCCCGGTTCCTCCCGCTTTTAGCCCAGCCGGGCGGCGATAACCCGGTGGCCGTAGCCAACCGCTACAAAGTACTGGGCCATCCCTGGACCTTTGTGCTCGACGGCGAGGGCAAGGTGGTGAACCTTTATGCGGGCCGGGTGGATGTGGAGTCCCTCAAGGACGACCTGGCCCTGGCTGGTTATCCAGAGTAAGCTCGAGCGCCGGTGCCTACCCATGCAGCACCCTGGGCAGGTTCTGCCACAGGATGAAAACCCCCATCACCACCAAAAACCCGGCAAAGCCGCGCCGCAGGGTGGGCTGGGGGAGTGAGGCGGCCAGACGGCCCCCAAACAGGCTGCCCACGATGCCCAGCGCCGCGAAGATCAGCACGATATCCCAGTGCACGGTGTAGCCCTGCTCGGGTAGCAGGTGCAGGTATTTGTAGAACCCACTGCCCGATTTCATGGCTACAATCAGCAGGCTGGTGCCCACGGCCAGGTGCATGGGCAGCCCGCCCAGCAAGACCAGGGCCGGGACAATTAAAAACCCTCCACCCACCCCTACCAGGCCGGTGAGGATGCCCACTACCAGGCCATCCAGGACGATTTTTAGGTAAGAGCGTTTTTGTGTGGGGGCCTCGAGCCTGGGAGGGCGGAACATCATGTAGGCGGCCAGCAGCATTACCACTGCAAACAGCCCCAGTTGCCAGACCCCCGGCACCCATCTGGAAAAGTAGGCCCCCAGGTAGGTGCCGGCCATGCCCGGCAGGCCAAAAAAGAGCACGTTGCGCCAGTCTATCTGGGCCTTGAGGGCGTAGGGTATGGCCCCCACCAGGGCGATCAGGCCCACGATGGCCAGCGACTCGGCGATGGCCAGTTTGTCGGGCTCTCCCACCAGGTAGACCAGGATGGGCACTGTGAGGATGGAGCCGCCCGAGCCCAGCATGCCCAGGGCCAGGCCAATCAGGATTGCACCCATCCAGGCTAGGAGCATGGGGCCTCCTCGGGTTTGAACGGTACCTCGGCCACCTGGGTTGCGGTGCGCTCGAGCGGGTAGCCCTGGGCCGCGTAGCCCTGGATACCCCCCACCAGCTTCCCCACCTCGAGGCCCTCGTACCCCAGCACCTCGGCGGCCAGTCCGGCCCGGCTGCCCGTAGCACAGATGGTCACGACGGGGCTTTTCAGGGTATCCAGCGCCTCCAGAAGCTGCTCCAGGGGAAGGTTGCGCGAACCCGGAATATGCCCGCTGGCGAACTCTTCTGGCGACCGCACGTCCAGGAGCACAGCCCCGCGCTTTTGCCAGAGAGAAAGCTCGTTGGGAAAGACGTCCTGCATCACTTCACCGGGAGTTTGTGCCGCTTCCAGGCTTCTATGCCGCCTACCAGGTTGTAAGCTTTGTAGCCCTTGGCGGCCAGAAACCGCGCAGCCTGAGCGCTGCGTGCGCCGCTTCGGCACTGGCAGATAATCTCTTTGTCCCTGGGCAGCTTCTCCCATTCGAGAGCCAGCCGATCGAGCGGCAGGGCCTGCGAGCCGGGGATTCGGCCCTCCTGGCGCTCCAGAGGGGTACGGACATCCAGAATAATGGCACCGGCCTTGGCTTTTTCGTGGGCCTCAACTGGGCTGAGGCGGCCCACTGCCGCCCCGCCACCCAATAGGTTTTTAAGCCAGCCGATCAACGCTCCACCTCAAAGCCTGCGCTCATCCAGCCGTAGGTGCCGCCCTCGAGGTTGCCCACGTTTTCCTTGGCAAAGCCGTGGCCCACCAGGTACTCCGAGGCCTGCGACGAACGGCCCCCGGAGGCGCAGACCACCACCAGCTTGCGGTCTTTGGGCAGCTTGCCCACCTCGCTCACAAAGCGCCCCAGCGGGATATTGACCGCGCCGGGTACGTGGCCCATGGCGTACTCGTAGGGTTCGCGCACATCCACCACATAGGCCCCTTCTCGGATCCACTGCTGGGCCTCGTGGGGGGTGAGTTCGGTAAAGGCGGTGTCCTGGTAGGTGACCTCGAGGGGCGTTGTGTCCAGCGGCAGCCCGGCCTGGTACCAGGCCATGAGGCCCCCATCGAGGTTAAGCAGGTTCGAGTAGCCCTTGGCCGAGAGCCAGGCCGCGGCCTGGGCGCTGCGGTTGCCGCTGCGGCAGTACAGCACCACCGGCTGGTTCTTGGGAATCTCGCTAAAGCGCCCGCCGAACTCGGACAGCGGAATCAGTTGGGCCCCCTCGATGCGCACCTGGGCAAACTCCTCGGGTTCGCGCACGTCTATAAACAGGGCCTTTTCTTCTTGCAGTTTACGGGCTTCTTGCGGGCTGATGTCTTTGTATGGAACGGTGAGCATGGGTTCCTCCTGTTATACAGGGCTTGTGCAGGGGATGCCGGCCTCGCACCAGGCTTTGAGGCCGCCCTCGAGGTGCCAGACCTTGGGGTGGCCCAGGTTTTTCAGGGTTTTGAGGGCTTCTTGTGAGCGGTTGCCGCTGCGGCAGTACAAAAGCACGGGCCGTTCGCGCTCGAGGTACAGAGGGGCCAGGGCCTGAAGCCTGGACAGGGGCAGGCGCAAAGCCCCCGGCAGAAGACCATCGGCCCACTCCTCGGGCTCGCGGACATCTACCACCTGAAAGCGTTCTAGCATATGGTAAGCGGCTTGGACGGAAAGGTTCATGGTGCTTGTGGTATACAGGGTCAGACTCGACTAGGCATTTACCATCTCACGGGAAGGGCCTTTCTCAATGGGGAAGCCCTCCTGCTGCCAGGCCCGGATGCCGCCGGTGAGGTTGACCAGGTTGCTAAAGCCCGCGCCCATCAGTGCGCTAATGGCCGTGGACGAACGGTCGCCACCCAGGCAGTGCACCACCACCGGCTTGTCCTTGGGGATGCGGTTCAGGTTGTTCATCACCCGCCCGGCGTGGATGTTCTGGGCCCCAGGGATGTGGCCGGCCAGGTACTCGTCGGCCCCGCGCACGTCCAGAATGGTGGCCTCGCCCTTTTCCCACAGGGCTTTGGCCTGGGCTGCGGTGACCTGAGGAACGGTCTCGAGCTCACCCTGTGCGTAGCCCTCGAGGCCCGGAATATACCCCACCACCCGATCCAGCCCGATGCGAATGAGCTGCTTGACCAGCTCGCCCACCCGTTCAGGGCTGGCCAGCAGCACCAGGTCGCGGTCGTAAGGCAGCAGCCAGCCCGCCCAGGTGCTGAAGTTCTTGCCCGCCGGGATGTTGATGGCCCCCTTCAGGTGCCCTCCGGCGAAGGCCAGCTTGTCACGGGTATCCACCAGCAAGGCTCCTTCGCTCAACTTCTGCTGGAACTGCTCGGGGGTGAGCTGGTGGGGTATGGACAGGTCGCCCAGGATGGGCATCCCGTCGCGGTTGAGCCGCTTCATCTGAGCAAAGTAGTAAGGGGCTTCGGGCTGGCCCGAGAGCAGGGCCTTCACAAAGCCTTCCTCGTCGCCCGTGCGCAGGTAGTCGGCCCACCAGGCAAAGCGGCGCTCATAGCCCACCGTGGTGCTAGCAACAGCCCCCAGACCCTTCCCGCAGGCGCTACCCGCGCCGTGGCCCGGCCAGACCTGTACATAGTCGGGCAGGGTGAGGAATTTTTCCTTCAGGCTTCTGAACATGCGCCGGGCGCCGGGTTCGGCGGTGCCTAGGAGGCCGGCGGCCTCTTCCAGCAGGTCGGGACGGCCAATATCCCCCACAAACACAAAGTCGCCGGTCAGGAAGAAGCCGGGCTCGCTGGCGGCGGCCCCGTCCTGCACCAGAAAGCTGATGTGCTCGGGGGTGTGGCCGGGGGTGTGCACCACCGTGAGGGTGATGTTGCCCAGCCGGATCTGGTCACCATCCCGCACGAGCTGGTAGTCGAAACCCTCGAGGCCCCTGTACTTCCAGTTTTCGTCGCCCTCATCGCTCAGGTAGAGCCGGGCCCCGGTGGCTTTGGCCAGCTCGCGGGCGCCCGAGAGGTAGTCGGCGTGGATGTGGGTCTCGGCCACGGCCACAATCTTCATGCCGTTCTTCTGGGCCTCGTCCAGGTAGACCTGGATGTCGCGCCGGGGGTCTACTACGATAGCGGTGCCCTGCGATTGACAGCCGATAAAGTAGCTGCCCTGTGCGAGTCCTTCCTCGTAGATGTGTTTGAAGAGCATTCGCCAACCTCCTGACCGCCAGGATATATCCCCAGGGGGTATTTTGTCAAATACCCATGGGGGATATTAAGGTGCTGCCCCCCTGAAGACACAAAAGTCTCATGCCAGGCCTTTCAGCATGAACTGCCAGTACATGACTGGTAGCACGTGCTTCTTGAGCAACCACATGTCGTAGCGTTCCTTTTGGGTGTTGATGGGTAGGGTGGGGTGCCAGCGGTTGTCGTAGAGGAACTCGGCTAAAAACATCTTGCCATAGGCCGTTACGAGTGGGCAGGAAGTATAACCGTCGTACTTAGCCTTGGGGTTTTGACCCCTGATTGCCTGTAGTAGGTTTTCCACCAGCACCGGCGCTTGCTTACGCACCGCGGCGCCGGTCTTGGAGGTGGGCAGATTACTGGAATCGCCCAGGCTAAACACGTTGGGAAAACGCACGTGCTGAAGCGTATGCTTGTCTACCTCAACCCATCCCAAGGGTGTGCTGGGATCCGCCAAGGGGCTTTGCTTGATGAAGTCGGGCGCACTTTGTGGAGGAACCACATGTAAAAAATCAAATGGGATGGTGACCCTGGGTCTGGGAGCGCCCGGATTGGCCTTGACCTGGGGATGGTTGAGGGTGTACTCGAAGGTGGCTTCTTTTTTGGAGCCATCTACTGCTACGAGTTCGTGGTGGAACTGTGTTTGAATGCTGTAACGTTCGACTACTTTGTCCAGAACTGATTTGACCTCTGGCACAGCAAAAATGGTGGTGCCAGCAGAACCAAAAATCACCTGGGTACCCCCGGCCAGTCCTTTGCGCCGCACATAGTCGGCGGTTAAGTACATAACTTTTTGTGGCGCTCCGCCACACTTGACTGGGGTGCTGGGAGCGGTAAACAGCGCAGTACCACCCCTAAATTGCTGTAAAAATGACCAGGTTTTGGGTGCCAGGTCGAAGCGGTAGTTGCTGCTAACGCTGTTTTGGCCTAGGGTTTCTTCCAGTCCAGCTATCTTATGCCAGTCGAGCTGAATGCCCGATGCTACAACCAGGAAGTCGTAGCCGATTTGCTGGTTGCTTCTCGTGGTGACAGTTCGCTGGTAGGGGTCTATTTCCTCGGCATAATCCTGAATCCATTTCACGCCCTTGGGTATCAGGGTTTCCTCGTCTCGAACCGTGGCGTCGGGGTTGTAGGTACCGGCTCCAACCAGCGTCCAGGCGGCCTGGTAGTAATGCCGGCTCGAGGGTTCGATAACCGCGATGTCCGACTCCCCTTTGCGGCGAAGCTGTGCTGCCACGGTTAATCCGGCCGTGCCCCCTCCGATGATCAGGATTTTATGGTGTAATCTATTCCTGGAATGAACAAAAAAAGGCTGTTCCCGGGTTTCAACCATTGTGCAACCTCCCTGTTAGGCGTTTACCTTTTCCATTAACGGTTAACGGTAGTGATAACTTGCAGTTATGACAAATGAAATTTAGTTATACTATCTATGAACCTTGGGGTATAGCACATGCGTTTGAATCCTCGGTACTTGGTGGTATTTTGCGTGGTGGCCGAGTTGCGCAGCCTGAGCCGCGCCGCCGAGGTTTTGCACCTGAGCCAGCCTGCGGTGAGCAAAACCCTCAAGGCCCTCGAGGACGCCGTCCGTCAACCCCTCTACGAACGTACCCCTCAGGGTATCACCCTCACCGAAGCCGGCAAAGCCCTGCTGCCCTACGCCTGTGCGGTCAGCCGCAGCCTGGCCCAGGCCACCCGCTTTATCGAGGAAAGGCGGCACCAGCGCATTCCCAGCCTCGAGGTGGGCCTGGCCTGGAGCCTGATTCCGCGCTACCTGGCCTCGCTATTAAGCTGGGCCGAGACCCAGCAGGGCCGTTGCGAGCTGCAACTGAAAAACGGCACCACGCTCGAGCTCATCGAGCAGGTGTACCAGCGCGACCTGGATGCGGCGCTGGTGCTGGGCGGAACCGATGCCCTGCCCGAGCCGCTGCTGGCCCGGCGGCTGACCAGCGACGAGATGGTGCTGGTGGTGGCCCCTTCCCACCCTTGGGCTCGGCTGGGGGGGGTGGCGCTGGGCCAGCTCGAGGGCATGACCCTGCTGGTTCCTCAGCGCAACTCGCGCCTGCGCCTGCGGCTCGAGCAGTTTCTGGAACGCCACGGCATTGTGCCAGCGCGTCTTCTGGAGTGCGGCAGCCTGTATGGGGTCAAGGCCGCGGCCGCCGCCGGGCTGGGGGTGGGGCTGGCCAGCCGCTCGTTTGTGGAACCCGAGCAAAAGGCCGGTTTGTTACGGCTTTTATTCATCGAAGACGCGGGTTTTTCCCTGGGGGTGCACTGGGTCTCCTACCCCGATTCCTCGGTGGACTTTGCCACCCGCGAACTGCTGGGGCTGCTGTGGCGTTCTCTGGGCACAGCCCGTGATCTGGTGGGTGCTTAGTGCTCCAGGCTCTGTAGTAGGGGGATGCAAAGCCAGCCCACCGGTGTCCGGTATGCTGGTGGACATGAAGATTACCACCATCGTGCTGGATTCGGTGGGCCTGGGCTACCTGCCCGATGCCGCGCAGTTTGGCGATGAAGGGGCCGATACCCTCGACCACACCGTGCTCAAGACCGGGATAGAGCTACCCCACCTGGCCGCGCTGGGGCTGGGCCGCGTACCGGGGGTGCACACCCTGCCCAGGGTGGCCTCCCCCCAGGGGGCCTTTGGCCGGATGCGGGAGGTCAACCCCGGCAAGGATACCTCCACCGGCCACTGGGAGTTTGTGGGCATCCATCTCGAGCACCCTTTCCAGGTTTTTCCACAGGGTTTTCCACAGGATTTTCTGGCCGAGTACTGCCGGCGCATTGGGGTGGAGGGGTATCTGCTCAACCAGCCTTACTCGGGCACCGAGGCCATCCGCGACTACGGCGACGAGCACCTGCGCACCGGCTTTCCCATCGTGTACACCTCGGCCGACTCGGTCTTTCAGGTGGCGGCCCACATCGGCAAGGTTCCCCTCGAGACCCTCTACGACTGGTGCCGGGTCGCGCGGGCAATGCTGGTGGGGCCGCTGGCCTGCGCCCGGGTGATCGCCCGCCCCTTCGAGGGCGAGCCCGGCCAGTACTACCGGCGCGAGGATCTGCGCAAAGACTTTGCCCTCGAGCCCCCCCACAACGTGCTGGACGAGATAAAAGCTGCGGGGCTGGAGGTGGTGGGGGTGGGCAAGATTCCCGATATCTACGCCCACCGGGGCTTTACCCGCGAGGTCAAGTCGGGCAGCAACCTCGAGGGCCTCGAGCGCACCCTGGAACTCATGCGCCAGGGCTTCTCCGGCCTTATCTTCACCAATCTGGTTGACTTCGACGCCAGGTACGGCCATCGGCGGAACCCGGAGGGCTACGCCCAGGCGCTCGTAGAATTCGATGCCCGGTTACCCGAACTGCTGGCCGCCCTCGGCCCGGACGACTACCTCTTTATCGTCTCCGACCACGGCAACGACCCCACCTACCGCGGCACCGACCATACCCGCGAATATGGGATGCTGCTGGCAGCGGGGCCGGGGATGGCCGGGCGGGATCTGGGCACCCGCACCACCTTTGCCGATCTGGCCGCGAGCTGGGCCCAGGCTTTCGGTCTGAGCTGGGCGGGGCCCGGAACCGCTGTGTTCTAAGCGTTGTTGCGCACCTCTTCCCAGGTGTAGCGCCGGGTAATCGACCCGTTCTCGAATACGGTTTGCAGGATGCTCTGGGGGTGCGGCTGGGCGGCCTCCAGCGGCAGCTCCACCGTGCGGATGCCGCGCTCGTCCTGGATAACGTCCAGACGGCCCTTCTTGGAGAGTTTGCCGGGGTCGTCCACCGGGCTCTTGCCCACCCCGTAGGTCTCGCCGTTCACCGTGACCAGGTGCAGCTTCTGGGCGAACTTCTGGGTATCGCGGTGGGGGTGCTGCAAGAGGGCCCCGCCCATGCCGAAGGCCACGTTGGAGGCGCTGTAGCCCCACTGCTCGAGCAAAAACAGCACCTTGCGGATGGAGTCGGCGTTCACCCCATCGCCCTGGATGACCCGCACCCCGTTCAGCACCTTGTAGCCCTTGCGGTTGAGGGTGGCGCCAAATTTGGCCTCGAGGGTCTGCACGGTGCGCAGCACCACGAAGGGCGGGTCGCCCGAGTCGGGCCGGATGACCACGGTGGCCCCCGACTGCTGGATGAGCTCGCGCAGTTCTTCGCCGATAATCTGGCCCACGGCGTGCTCGCGGTTGTACGAATCAATCACCATGGCCATCAGGGCCCCCGGCTTGGCAAAGGTCTCGAGCATCTGGCGGTAGGCCTGGGCCTCGCCGGTGCGGCCAAAGCTGGTCACGGTGCTGTGCTCCATGGCCGGGATGCTGTAGCCGGCCATCTCGGCCCCGTAGTAGTTGCGGGCGTAGATCAGGGCGGTGACGGTGTCGGTGCCCATAAAGTTCACCAGGTGGGCCATCCCGCCCAGCCCGGCGCTCTCGAGGCTGCTCACCCCGCGCGCGCCAAAGTCGTGCAGCTTGAAGGGCAGCTCGGCCTCGGGGTCGTCGGCGGTTTTCTCCAGGTACTCCTTGATGGTGTTGCGGATACCCCAGGAGACCGTGCAGACCGTGGTGGGGTACCAGACCGCCCGCAGCAGCGCGGTCTCGAGCCAACCCGGCAGCCAGGGCACTTTGGGGTCGGTGCTCTCGATGATGACCAGGGGGTTGTGTACGGGAACCACCTTACCCTCGGGCACGGCCCGGATGCGCACCGGCAGCCGCCCTCCTAAGTCCTGAGCGATGTAGCGCCAGCCTTCTGTGGGGAAGGGCAGGCCGTGGGCCAGGAAAACTTCCTGGGCCTCCTCCACATCGGCCAGGCTGACCCCTTTGCTGAGGTACTCGATTAAGAAGGCCTGTAGGCCAAAGAAACGCACAAAATTCGAGTCGCCGCCCCGGCTCTCGATGTACCAACTGGCATAGGTCATGCCTTTGGGGAACTGGGCAAAGTGACTGGCTTTGTAGCTGTCGGTGTTGAGGATGAGGTTGTGGGGGTTGAGGGTTTTCACTTGGACTCCTTTCTTTGGGGCTCTATGGGTTTGTGCGGGGTGAGTCCCAAAAAGCAACAAATCTGCTGGTAGTGATCCTCAAAGAAGCGGGCCTGGTGGCGCTCGAGCCCGGCCAGGGGTAGCCAGAAGGCCCTTGCGGCGTCGTCCTGCCCTCGAACTGCTGGGGGAGGGGTGTCTTGCAGGTCGAAGAAGTGGCCCATGCTAATCACCCGCCCGCGCAGGCTGCGGCCCGGATAGTCGAAGGCCTGGGTGGCCTTGAGGTGCTGGGCTTGCAGCGCCAGGCCGGTTTCCTCGCGTAGCTCGCGCAGGGCCGATGCCAGCAGGGTTTCCCTGGGTTCCACGTAGCCCCCCGGCAGGGCCCAGGCCCCCTTGCCGAGGGCGCCCTTGCGCTCGACGAGCAGCACCTGTTCTTGCGCCAGCACAAAAGCGTCGGTGGCAACGTGCAGGATGGGGTAGGGGTAGCGCTGCTCGAGCGCGCGGTAGTGTTGAATGGTTTTCCATTCCTCCTGCAAGCGTTTGAACTCTGCCGTGGCGGCGAACTGCTCCATATACTGCCGCACCGCCTCTGGAACCATGGCCTTCCAATCGGCGCTGTCGCCAAAGTAGCTGTTGCGCACGTCGGTGGCGTTGAGGGGGCTCACCACGCCGCTGGGCTCAAAGGGCCAGTCACCAAAGCCGTGCAGGTAGTAGCTGCTCTCGTCCTTGTCGTAGCCGGTGATAGAGATGCGGGCCTGGGGGCCAGCCAGAACCTCTACAGCCGTCCGTACCGTGTGAAACCAGCGGGGGTCGTTGTAGTAGTCGTCGGCGATGGGTACAAACTGCAAGCGGGCCGCGTCCGCGCCCAGGCAGGCTCGGATCATGGCCTCGCGCACCTCGGCGCTGAAGGGGTTTTTGGCGCTGGGGTAGCAGTAGGCGCTGCCCAGCACCACAATCAGCCGGTCGAAGCGCTCCAGGGCCCGGGTGATGGTCTCGAGGTGGGCTAGGTGCGGCGGCTGGAAGCGCCCGATAAAGACGGCGGTGTTCATGGTGCCCTCCGGAAGCGGTAGAGTTCGGCAGGCCGGCCCAGGCCGCGCTCGAGCTCCCCGGTGGCCTCGAGCATCCCCGAGGCCAGCATCTTGCGCCGAAAGGAGTCCTTGTTGAGCTTTTTCTGCAGGATGGTTTCGTGCACGGCCTGGAGCTGGCGCAGGGTGAAACGCTCCGGAAGCAGCTCAAAGCCAATGGGGGTGTACGAGAGCTTCCCCCGGATGCGCCGCAGGGCCACCCCCAGTATCTCGGCGTGGTCGAAGGCCAGGGAGTACTTTTTGTTTTTGCCATCAAAAATTTCCACGCTGCTGGCCCCTTCCGGTGTGCGCAACTTGAACAGCGCGATCTCCTCGCCCACCTCGCGGATGTGGCTGGCTTCGACCAGGGCGTAATAGGCCACGCTAATCACGCGCATGCGGGGGTCGCGCCTGGGGTCGCCAAAGGTGTAGAGCTGCTCGAGGTAAACCGGGTGCTTGTGGGGACTCTCCCGCTCCATACCCACCATGCCCTCCAGCCCAGCCTTCTGCCGCAGCACCCGCGCGGCGGCCTCGTCGAGCGACTCATGGGTTTGCACAAAGCCACCCGGCAGGCTCCAGTAGTTGAGGTATGGATGCTCCTTGCGCTTGACCAGCAGGGCTTCCAGATGCCCTTCCCGCAGGGTCAGGATGACCACATCAACCGTGACCGATGGCCGGTCGAAGGCGTTGGGGTCGTAGCTGCTCAGGTATTGCTGCTCTTCTGGGTTGCGCTGAATCAAGGGAACCACCTGCTTATATGCGAAGAGCATATATCTAAAATGCATATAAGTCAAGTGTAAACAACAAAATGGTAAATAGTTGGCTTTATTTCTGACAAAAGTTCAATTACAGTGGTACATTTTGCAATTTATTGGCGAACATGGTGTTGATTTTTGTGGATTTATGCCATTGTGTTGTTCCAAGTGGTGCTGGATAATCGGCCCATTTAGATACACATAACATCTAAATGTGCGCCAACCAGCACCACCCCCCAGGAGACCCTATGACCCACGATTTTGACGTTGTTTCGGCGGCCCGCAATTGGCGGTTTAAGGACGTTCGGCAGGTTTCCAGCGATATCGCCGGCCAGGTGTTTGCCAGCGATGTGCTGGATATGGACGAGTTGCGCGAGCTGGTCTCCAAGCCAGTTTGGAAGTCGCTGCAGGCCACCATCGAGAAAGGGGCCCCGCTCGACCCCAGCATCGCCGATACCATCGCCCTGGCCATGAAAAAATGGGCCCTGGAAAAAGGGGCCACCCATTACACCCACTGGTTCCACCCCCTCACCGGCTATACCGCCGAGAAGCACGACAGCTTTTTTGTCCCGATCTCCGACGGCAAAGTGATCGCCTCGTTTAGTGGGAAAGAGCTCATCCAGGCCGAGCCGGACGCCTCTTCGTTCCCCTCGGGGGGCCTGCGGGCGACCTTCGAGGCCCGGGGCTACACCGCCTGGGATCCCACCTCGCCGGCCTTTATCATGCGCCACTCCAACGGCGCCACCCTGTGCATCCCCACCGCTTTTGCTAGCTGGACGGGGGAGGCCCTCGACCTCAAAACCCCCCTGCTGCGCTCCATTGAGGCCCTGAACAAAAGCGCCCAGCGGGCCCTCAAGTACTTTGGAGTGGAGGCCAGCAAGGTTTCCTCCACCCTGGGGGCGGAGCAGGAGTACTTCCTGATTGACGAGGAGTTCTACTTCCGCCGCCCCGACCTGGTCATGACCGGGCGCACCCTGTTTGGGGCCAAGCCCCCGCGCGGGCAGGAGCTCGAGGATCACTACTTCGGCTCCATTCCCGACCGGGTGCTCTCCTTCATGACCGATGTGGAAAACCAGCTCTACGCCCTGGGCATCCCGGTCAAGACCCGCCACAACGAGGTGGCCCCCGGCCAGTACGAGATTGCCCCCATCTTCGAGCCCTCCAACATTGCCGCCGATCACCAGCAGCTCATCATGCAGGTGCTTAAGAACACCGCCCGCCGTTACGGTTTGGTGGCCCTGCTGCACGAAAAGCCCTTCGCCGGCATCAACGGCTCGGGCAAGCACTGCAACTGGAGCATGAGCACCGACACCGGCATCAACCTGCTGGAGCCCGGCGACACCCCGCACGAAAACCTGCAATTCCTGTTTTTCTGTGCGGCGGTGATCAAGGCGGTGGATCTGCACCAGGATCTGCTGCGCATTAGTGTGGCCTCGGCCTCCAACGACCACCGCTTGGGCGCCAACGAAGCCCCCCCAGCCATCATGTCCATCTTCCTGGGCGACCAGCTCACCGATATCTTTGAGCGCCTGGCCAACGGCAAGGGTGGCTCGAGCAAAAAAGCTGGGGTGCTCGAGCTCGGCACGCCCGTGCTACCCCCCCTGCCCAAGCACGCCGGCGACCGCAACCGCACCTCGCCCTTCGCCTTTACCGGCAACAAGTTTGAGTTCCGCGCGGTGGGTTCTTCACAGAGCATCTCCTTCCCCATCACGGTGCTCAACACCATCGTGGCCGACGCCATTGATGCCCTGGTGGACTTGCTCGAGTCCAAGATGAAGAAAAAGATGCGCTTCGAGCAGGCCGTGCTGGAGACCATCAAGGAGACCTACGTCCAGCACAAGCGCATTGTGTTCAACGGCGACGGTTACTCGGCGGCCTGGCACAAAGAGGCCGCCAAGCGGGGGCTGTTGAACCTGCGCACGGCTATTGACGCCATCGAGCGCTTTACCGACGAGAAGAACATCAAGCTGTTTACCCGCCTGGGGGTGCTCAACGAGCGCGAGATTCACGCCCGCCAGGAGATCATGTACGACATCTACTTCAAGCAGGTCAACATCGAAGGGGAAACCACCGAGTGGGTGGCCCAGACCCAGATTCTGCCCGGGGCCCTGAGCTACCTGGCCGAACTCTCGGAGATTGAGGTCAAGTCGCGGGCGGTTGAGCGCACCATCAAGCAGGTGGTGGAGGCCACCGACGCGCTGTCGGATGCCCTGGAGAAGCTCAAGGCCCAAAACGCCGAGCTGGGTGGTGACGAGGTGCACGAGAAAGCCCACCACATGCGCGACAACGTGCTGCCCGCTATGGCCGAGGTGCGCAAGGCCGCCGACGCCCTCGAGCGCATCCTGGCCGACAAATACTGGCCCCTGCCCAGCTACCGCGAGATGCTGTTCGTGAAGTAGGCATCGGCTTCTTCTGCCTCCAAACACCCCCGGGCCTGGGGGTGTTTTTGTGCTCCGACGAGGGTTTGGGGCCGATATGTTATTATCGTATTTGCTAATCGTGTTACGAAAGAGGTATATCCATGCGCAATTCGGTTTCGGAAGCCCTGCTGGACTCCTTTCAGCGCAACAACACCATCCTGCTCAACCTGCTGCGGGCTCTGCCAGAAGGGGGCCTGGAGGCCAGGGCCATGGAAGGGAGCCCGTCGGTGGGGGAGCAGTTTGCGCATATCCAGAACACCCGGCTGTTCTGGTTGCAGCAGGTCGCCCCTGAGTTTGCAGAGGGCTTGCTTCCGCTCTTTTATCAAGACCCTGACGACAGGTCGGCCGAAGGCATCGAGCCAGCGTTTGAGGAGAGCGCTCGAGCTATTTGCAAGGCGGTGAAGCATCGCCTCGAGGCCGGTCAGCCGATGGAGGGGGCGCACGCCCGCTACGACCACCCGGTGCTGTTCCTTCAGCACATGCTCTGGCACGAGGGCTACCACGTCGGGCAGATCAAGCTGGCCCTGAAGCGGACGGGCTATGTGATGCCGGAGGTGCTGGAAGAGCAGGCCATCTGGAGCCTGTGGCGCACGGAGGTCTGGTAGCCATGGGCTTCGAGTTCAGCGGTGAAATCTGGGAGTGGCGCGGCCCGGCGCCCTTTTACTTCGTGACCGTGCCCGAGGTAGAGAGCCGGGCCATCAAAAGCGCCGAGCGGCTCCTGACCTACGGCTGGGGCATGATTCCGGCAAAGGTTCGCATCGGCCGGACGGTCTGGAAGACGGCGCTCTGGCCTAAGGAGGGCCGGTATGTTCTCCCGCTCAAAGATGCGGTGCGCCGGGCCGAGGGCCTCGAGGTGGGGCAGGTCGTGCAGGTGTGGCTCGAGGTGGGTCTGGGCCCGGCAGATAAGCAATAAAGGCTCTCGTGTGGAGCAGAACGGATTCCTTGATGAATGGTGTTTTGCTATAGCATCCTGGGGCAAAATGCCCTACACTCTGTTCTGGACAGCGCACGGTGAATGCCCCCAGACATTCCGTCCGTAGCCTGTGCGAGGAGACCCGGATTCAAGTTGGAGAAGCTCAAACGCTACACTGCCAAGGATGCCGAAGAAACCTACCTCGTCCCCCATTGGGCGGCGGGGTTTTTTCGGGTAGGGGAGGATGGCGAGCTCGAGGTCACGCCCGAGGGGGCGGAGGGCCCCAGCGCTTCGCTTTTTGAGATCGTGCAAGACCTGCGCGACGAAGGACGCCCGCTGCCGGTGATGCTGCGCTTCCCACAGATTTTAGAAGCGCGGGTGGTGGCGCTCAACGAGGCCTTCCGGCGGGCCATCAAAAAGTACCACTACAACGCCAGCTACCAGGGGCTGTTCCCGGTCAAGGTCAACCAGCGGCGCATGGTGGTGGAGACGGTGGCCAGAGCGGGGAAGCCCTTTGCTTACGGCCTCGAGGCTGGCTCCAAAGCCGAGCTGGCCCTGATTCTGGCCCAGGATCTGCACCCCGAGTCCATCATCGCCTGCAACGGCTTCAAAGACGACGACTTTATCCGGCTGGCCTTGATGGGCAAAAAGCTGGGCAGGAACGTGGTGGTGACCCTCGAGAAGTTTGCCGAGCTGGGGCGGGTGATCCGCATCGCCAAAGAAATCGGGGTGGAGCCACAGATTGGCATCCGCTACAAGCTCAAGACCAAAGGCTCGGGGGCCTGGGAGGAGTCGGGGGGCGAGGCGGCCAAGTTTGGCTTCACCACCCCTGAGATCATCAAAGCGGTGGATATGCTAGCCGAGGCCGGCCTGCTGGGCACCATCGCCATGCTGCACTCGCACATCGGCAGCCAGGTGACCGATATCCGCCGCATCAAACAGGCCGTGCGGGAGATTGCCCAGACCTACGTGCAGCTTCGCAAGCTGGGGGCCCCGGTGCGCTACCTCAACCTGGGCGGGGGGCTGGCGGTGGACTACGACGGCTCCAAGACCGCCTTCTACGCCTCGGCCAACTACACCCTGGAAGAGTACGCCGAGGACCTGGTCTACGTGACCAAAGAAATTTGCGATGGACACGGGGAGCCTCACCCCATCCTGGTCACCGAGTCGGGCCGGGCCGTGACCGCCTACCACAGCGTGCTGGTGCTCGAGGTGATCGATACCATCCGCCCCCCTGGCGAGGAGCGGCTCGAGCAGCCCAAGGACGCCCACCCGGTGGTGAAGGACATGTTCGAGCTGGCCCGGAGCATCTCGGCCAAGAACTACCGCGAGGTCTACCACGACGCCTTCGCCAACAAGGACACCGTCCAGAACCTCTACGACCTGGGCCTGATCTCCCTGCGCGACCGGGCCGCGGCCGAGGCCCTGTTCTACCAGATTGCCCGCAAGACCCTCAAGCTGGCCCTCGAGCTCGACTACCCCGCCGACGAACTCGAAGACCTGCAAAAGATGCTGGCCGACAAACTGGTCTGCAACTTCAGCCTGTTTCAGAGCCTCCCCGATACCTGGGCCATCAAGCAGATGTTCCCCATCGTGCCGCTCACCCGCCTGAACGAGCGCCCCACCCGCGAGGCCACCCTGGTGGACATCACCTGCGACTCCGACGGCAAGATCGACCGCTTCATCGACACCCACGACGTGCGCAACACCCTGCCGGTGCACGAAATTCGCCCCGGTGAACCCTATTACCTGGGGGTCTTCCTGACCGGGGCCTACCAGGACGTGCTGGGCATGAACCACAACCTGTTTGGCCGCATCGGTGAGGCCCACGTGGTGGTAGATGAGCACGGCTACGAGATCGAGCGCTTCATCCTGGGTGAAAAAGCCCGGCGGGTGATCGAGAAGATGGGCTACGAGGACGACGAGCTGGCCGAGGCGGTGGAGAAGCTGGTGCGCTCCTCCAAAAAACTCACCCCGGCCGAAAAGGGCGCTTTTATGGAGCTGTACGCGCGGGAGCTGGTGGGGTACACCTATCTGGAAGACTAGGCTTTCCAGATGCACGCATTGAGGCGATCCTCGAGCGCCCGTCGCTGCTTCAGTATTCCCTGGCCGATAAAGACGATCTCGGTGGGCTCCTGATTGAGGGCCTCGAGCACCTGGTGGTAGCGGGTTTGCTCCTCGAGCGGCAGGGCCTCGAGCTCGTGCTGCTGCAGCGGCTCCATGAGGGGCTCGAGCACGATCTGCCTTCCGGCTTGCGAAAGCGTGACCGGCACATGGTTGCGGAACTTGACCCAGCCCTTGGCGCGCACGATGTTCTTGGGCCAGTCGTTTAGAAACTGCTCGAAAGCCTGGGCATCGAAGCCCACCTCACTGCGGTAGACGAAGCTCTCGAAGCCGTACTCCTCGACCTCCGAGCTGGGCTTGTTCCACTCGCTCTCCCAGTCGGGGTGGGCCAGGCCCAGCTCGTAGTTATAGAGGCCGGTGTGCATAAGTTTCTCGGGTGCAATCTGGCACCGCACCGTGCGGTAGATCTGCGCGTAAGGGTTTAGCTCGTGGATGAAACCCTCGAGCTGGGTCAGGGTGGCCTCGTCCACCCGGTCGGCTTTGTTGAGCAGCACGATAGAGGTGAACTCGAGCTGGTCGGCCAGCAGGGGAGCCAGGGGCTGCTCTATGGGGTTGCCTTCCCCATCTTCTCCCGTATCTTTGCGGTTCCAGTCGTCCCAGAACGCCTCGGCGTCCACCACGGTGATGATGGCGTCGAGGCGCACCCGACTCGGCAGGTCTTCCATATGGAAGGTCTGGGCGATGGGCAGGGGTTCACCGATGCCGGTGGACTCGACCAGGATGTAGTCCAGGTTCATCTGCGAAAGCGCCCGCAGTTCGTCCAGCAAATCCTCACGCAGGGTGCAGCAGATGCAGCCGTTGGACAGCTCCACCATCCTCTCGGTGGTGTGGCGCACCAGCCTGGCGTCTACGTTGACCTCGCCGAACTCGTTCACCACCACCGCTATTTTTTTGCCATGGTTGCTTGAGAGCAGATGGTTGATCAGGGTGGTTTTGCCAGCGCCCAGGAAACCCACCAGGACGCCAACCGGAATCGGACTGGTTCTCACCGTTCATCTCCTCGACGTTTTGAGCAGAACCTAAATGCGGGGCAGTGCAGCCCCGCAGGTGGTCAGGCATGCTTGACCTTAGTGCCGTACCCCATCCACCCATAGCCAGGCTACGCTGCCCGGCGTGCCGCCTACCTTGAAGCGGCGCTGGATTTCCAGGCTGGAAAGCTTGACCTCGAGCACCTCACCCTGATTGGGCAGCGCCACAAAGGCCATGCCGTCACCCAGGGCCAGGCCCGGACGAACCGCGCCTTCGCCGGAGAGGGTAAAAGGCTCGGAGATCTTTAGGCTCTTGATCACCTGTCCGGTGGGGGCCTCGAGGGTGTGCAGGCTTCCATCGGCGGTGAGCACCACCAGCACCCCGTCCTTATCGAAGCCGAAGCGCACCGGATTGGCGGGCAGGGGATAAACGCTGAGCTGGTTGTCTATACGCACCAGACCTTGCCCAAAATTGCCGATAAAGAAGGGGTACTTGGCGTGGCTAACCAGGGTGCCGACCCGCGCGTTCGCTGGAGCGTTGGCGGGGTTGGGTAGCTTGTGGCTTACAAAACCGCTGCCCCGGCGCTCCAGCAACAAGACCCCATCGCTGCACCCATAGGCGATCCGGTTGCCCAGCGCGGCCTGACCGTGCAGGCGCGGGCAAGCGCCAAAGCTGGTAATCTTCCGCCCGCCCCGGCTGAACACCTCCACCACCCCCCGGTTCAGGCTACCGGCCAGCACCACGTCCCCCACCGCCAGCGGTGCGCCGTGATCGGGTGCACCGGTGGCAACCTCGAACATGCGCAGGTTGAGGCCCAGGCTCTTTTCATCTAGCACGGCCACCGTGCCGTCGCCGTCGTTGAAAATGGTCGCCATCCCACCGTGGCTGCTGAAATGGGTGGGTTTGGGGCCGGTGGTGAAGGTCTGGAGCACATAGGGGGCCTCCACCACTAGGTCTTGGTGGTCGCCGTGGTCTTCCTGCTTCAAGCCTCCATACACCACGCTCACGCGGTTCTGCTCGCGGTGCACAGCGAAGGCATACATCCCGTTGCCGGCGCTGTATACGCTGGCCGGGCCAGGGGCCGAGAAGGAGCCCACCACCGCGCCGGTCTCGAGGTCAATCACCCGCAGCATCCCCACCTTGCCATCGGCCACCACCAGCCGTCCAGGGTGTTTTGCGTCATCCGGCCCTGCCCACGCGGGCAGGCCCAGCAAGAAGCCTGCTACCATCCAGTTTGTCCAGCGGTTCATCATCCACCTCCGAGATAATATTGATATATCATTATCAAAAACTTTGCAAGATTCAGACCCCTGGCATAAGCTTTGCTCCCTCCCAGCCCTAGCGGAAGGCCTGGCATAGGGTCTGCCCGTTGTGCTGGATGAGGGCCAGGTAGCTGGCCACCTGGGGGGTGAGCGTGTCGGAATACAGCGTGAAAACGCGGGCACCGGTGGCCTCGGCCAGGGCCCGGGCTGCGGTCTGGGCAAACTGCGGCTCGGTGAAGATTACCTGCACCCCGCGCTCGCGCATGGCCAGGGCCAGGTTGGCAAGGGCGCGTGCGCCCTGCTGCTGGCCTGAGAAGCTGGCGATAGAGCCCACGAACTCGATACCGTAGTGGCGCCCGGCGTAGCGGTAGGCATCGTGCTGCACCACCGCTTTGCGGCTGGCCGGTGGGGTGCGGGCCAGGCAGGCTCTCACCTTGGCATCGGCGGCCTGTACTCGAGCCCGGAAGTCGGCCAGCCGGGCCTCGTACAGGCTGCGGCCTGCCGGATCGAGGCGGGTCAGTGCGTCGCGGATGCGCTCGGCGTAGGCGAGGCCGTAGCTGGGGTCAAGCCAGAGGTGGGGGTCGCAGGGGCCGTGCAGATGGGCCCCGGGGGCTTCGCGGTCGGCCTGGGTGTAGCAGATGGGGTTGGGCAGTCCTTCCGCCAGCCGAACCACCTGGGCGTTGCGGGGAAGCTGGGCGGCGATGCGATCCAGGAAGACCTCGAGGTTCATCCCGTTGGCGAAGAGCACCCTGGCACGGGCAAGGGCCTGCACCGTGGAAGGCCGGGGCTCGAAGCTGTGCGGGTCGGCCCCCATTGGCACTACCGTGACCACCCGCACCCGTGGCCCCCCCACCTCACGCACCAGGTCGGCTATCACGGTGGTGGTTGCGGCCACCTGTAGCGGCTGGCCCAAAGCCAGGCCGCTGAGGACAATAAATGCAAACCAGCGCTGCATATCCAGTATATGATAATGCATTATCAAAATCTTAAACTAGCCGCACCACAGGTTGTTCTTCATTAGGAAGTGCAGATGGGAGCTCGAACGAGGGGAGTTTGTGCGATGACCTAAGGGTGAGGCTTCTGGTGTGCGCCCGTGTGGAAAGGTGCGTATGATGTGGCCCGTGGACTACGACGTACTGATTGTGGGCGCGGGGTTTGCCGGTTCCGAAGCGGCCTATGCCCTGGCCAACAGGGGTCTCAGGGTGGGCCTGGTCACCACCAGCCTGGACTCGGTCTACCTGCCCTTTACCCCGATTCAGGCTCCTTTCCCCCAGGGCTCGCTGCTGGCTGAGGTGGGTGAGGCCGGCTTGAAAGGCTGGGAACTGCACAGCCGGGCTAAGTACCGCCTCGAGAACCATCCACGAATTCACCTTCTGCAACTTTCGGTTACACGGCTAATGTTGGAAGGCCCGGCGGTGGTGGGCCTTGAAAGCTGGGAGGGGCCGCGAAAAACCGCCCCCAAGGTGGTGCTGGCGGTGGGCAGCTTCCTGAACCCCCGGCTGCACATCGGTCAGGTAGTTGAGGAGGCCGGGCGCCTTTCGGAGGTGGCCTACCCCGATCTGTATCAGCACCTGCAGCAGCTCGGCTTTGCCTTTTCTACTTACCGCGCCGAGGTGCCCGCGCAGGGTGGAACCCCCGGTTACCGGGTGGAGTATGCGGTGTTTGCCGAAGGGGAGTGGGAGCCCAGCAACATGCGCTTAGTCCGCCTCGAGGGTCTGTATGGGGTGGGCCTGTGCGTGCTGGGGCAGGGCACATACGCGCAGATGGCCACAGAGGGTATGCGGCTGGCCTCGTTGTTGTGATTGGTGGTCTTGAGCCAGCGAAATGATCAGGTCTGGTACTACTGGATGGGCTCGAGCCGCCCATCCACCGCCAGCCAGCCGATGCCCTTTTCCAGGGCGTATTCCTTTAGCTCGCGCAGATTATCGGTCCAGGCCAGTTCTACCCGTTTCCCCTCGGCCCGTAGCTGGTGGGCCAGGGCTCGATCCAGGGCCAGCACCTCCGGGGGGGGCTCGGATAAGGGCAGGCGCAAGGCCTCCATGACCCGCTCCAGGCCCAGGGCAAAGCCCGCTGCGTAGGGCAAAAGGGCCCCATCGTAGCGGCCCCCACCCAGCAGGGGCAGGCCAAAATCGGGAGTGTAGGCCTGGAAGTTGAGGCCGGTGTAGAAGTTCAGCAGCCGGGCCCGGCCCAGGTCGAGCAGCAAGGGCACCTCGGGCAGCAGGGCCAGCACGGCCTCGAGCCAGTCCAGGTCGGCCTGGGCCTTGTCCGATAGGGGTAACCGGCGGGCTTCGGCCAGCACCTCGCGCCCGCCGTACAGGTCGGGCAGGGCCAGCAGGGCATCCTGCAAGCCCGGGTGTACCCGATACTCCTTCAGCAAGGCCTCGAGCTCTGGGCTGTTCTTGCGGTGGATGGCCTGGCGCAGGCGCTCTTTTTGCTCGCCAGATAGACCCGTGGCGTCCAGCAGATCCCGCACCAGCGCGGGGAGCCCCACCTCGATCTTGGCTTCGGCAAAGCCCACCAACTGCAAACACGCCCAGGCCAGCTCGAGCACCTCGGCGTCGGCCCGGGGGCTCGAGACCCCCACCAGCTCGGCCCCCACCTGGCTAAACTCGCGGCTGCGCCCCAGCTCGGCGTTGGCCTCGCGCAGCCAGAGGCTCCCGGCGTACTGCAAGCGCACCGGCTGGCCGGTTGCCAGCCGCCCGTTGCTGCGCAAGAGCCCCGCCACCGCGGTGGTGAACTCCGAACGCAGGGCCAGCACCTCGCCGGTCTTGTCCACCAGCTTGAAGGCCCGCTCGGCCAGGGCGTGCTGGGGGTCATAGAGCTCGAGCGCGGGCAGCTCCACCGGCTCGTAGCCCCAGCTATACAGCAGGTTGGCCAGACGCTCTTGTAGCTCGCGGCGCAGGCGGGCTTCCGGCGGTAAAAAGTAGCGGGTGCCCTCGGGAATCATTTATTTTTAGCAAAAATCTTCACCGAGAGGATTTTGTCGCGCTCCCGGCTGGCCTGGGGGCCTTCGGTGGGGGCGATGCGCTCGACCACCTCCATCCCCTCCACCACCTGGCCGAAGATGGTGTACTGCTGGTTAAGGTTGGGGGTGGGGCCATAGGTGATGAAGAACTGGCTGCCGTTGGAGTTGGGGTCCATGGTGCGGGCCATGCCCAGCAGGCCTTTTTTGTCGTAATTGAGCTTGGGGGTGACCTCGAGGCCAAACTGGTAGCCGGGGCCGCCCATGCCGGTGCCGGTGGGGTCGCCGGTCTGGGCCACAAACCCCGGAATTACCCGGTGGAACACAACCCCCTCGAAGTAGCGATGAAGGGCCAGAAACACGAAGGAGTTGACGGTGATGGGGGCCTCGTTCTCGAACAAATCGATGCCGATTCGGCCTTTGCTGGTCTCGATCTCGGCGTAGTAGTCGAACTTGGTCGGGTCAATCACCTGTTCGGGCTTGGCAAACCGGGTCACCGGCTGATTGGTTTTGTAAGGCAGGGCTTCCATTTTTCCTCCAAAGCCACCCTGGGCTCCGCTGCTGCCTTGCCAGAGGAAGAAAGCAGCGATAGCTAGAGCCAGGAGAGCGGCAATTACCAGAGCGGCGCGCATCCCACCCAGTCTACCGGCCCGGATGAGAACGCGCCAGGTTTCAGATGCGGGGCAGGGTAATGCCCCGCTGGCCCTGGTACTTGCCTTTGCGGTCGCGGTAGGTCACCTCGGGGCGCTCGCCCTCGAAGAACACCAGCTGTACCACCCCCTCGCCGGCGTACATCTTGGCTGGCAGGGGGGTGGTGTTGGAGAACTCGAGCGTGACGTGCCCCTCCCAGCCCGGCTCCAGGGGGGTGATGTTGGCTACGATGCCCACCCGGGCGTAGGTGCTTTTGCCAATGGCGATGGCCAGCACGTTATCGGGCATGCGGATGTACTCCATGCTGCGGGCCAGCACAAAGGAGTTGGGCGGGATGATCACCTCGTCGCCCTCGTAGTCCACAAAGCTCTTGGGGTCGAGGCCCTTGGGGTCGGCGATGGTGTGGAATACGTTGGCAAAAATTTTCCACTCCCGCGCCGCCCGCAGGTCGTAGCCGAAGCTCGAGAGCCCATAGCTGATCACCCCGTCGCGCACCAGCCGCTCTTCGAACGGCTCAATCATGCCTTGTTTGGCCTTTTCGCGAATCCACCAGTCGGGCTTAACACTCATGCCCCACACTATACAAGGGCAGCGGCCCGGCCATTTTCACAACCAGCGTTCATTTGGAGGTCTAAACTTAAGGCATGCGCAAGCGACCGGTATTGGGCAGGGTCTTATTGCTGGGAGGGCTGGTCTTCCTGGGTATTCTGCTCGCAGCCTGCGGTTCGGACAGCCAGAACAACCAGAGCCGCCAGCCCCTGCGCCTCACCCTCCGATTCGACACCGGCTATGTGGACGAACCCTACAACACCACCCTTACCGCCGACGGGGGGGTGCGGCCCTACCGGTTCACCCTCGAGGGCAACCTGCCCAGGGGGCTGGTCTACAGCAACGGTCGCATCAGCGGCACGCCCCAGGAAAAAGGCAGCTTCGAGCTTACGGTGAGCGTGGAGGACGCCAACCTTTCCAACCGCACCCAGAAGGTCACCCTGGTGATCGGCGAGACCCCGCCGCCCCGGCTCGATCAGGTCTTCCCGCTGGCCGAGGTCTCCGACCCCTTCCCCTACCTGTTCCGGGTGCGCGACCGCGAGGCCCGGGGCTTTCAGGCCCAGATTCCGCTCAAAGACCTCAAGCTGGCCCTGGACAGCTTCAAGGCCGACGCCAGCCTGCTGTACGTGCTGCGCTACGACGAAGAAAAGGGCCTGGTGGACATTGATGCGGTCTTTACCAGCCCGCGCAAAGACCTCGAGGCCTTCCGCTTTACCGCGACCCCCCTGCCCGACAAAAAAGTTCGGCCCGAGGCCAGCTTCCGTGAGACCCGGGTGGCCTTCTACGACAAAAACGGCAAGCTGGCCGGCAACGCCCAGGCCATCGAACGGGTGGCTACCCAGGGGCAGTACAGATACAGCGACCTCGAGGCCATCGCCCGCAACTGGGGCCGCCGCCTAACCCCGGCCAGCCCGCCCACCTCTGAGAACAACCCACCCCAGAGCCAGGGAAGCCCCACCGCACCTGCCAGCGAGAACCAGGCCGCCGGTACGACCCAGCAGACGCCTCCAGCCGCACCCGCCGATCAAACGGCGTCGGAGCCGGCGCAGCCGCCTCAGCCTGGACAGGCATCGCCAACCCAACCTGGACAGGCGCCGCCTCCTCAACCTGGACAAGCCCCACCTGAACAGGCGCAACCCGCCCAGCCCGAACCCGCCAACGCCCCGCAGGGCCAGGTCGCGCCTGCGCCGTCCCCTCAAGCCCAGAGGCTCGAGGGCGACCTCAACGGCGATGGGGTGGTGGATCAGAAAGACCTGGAGCTGCTGCGTTCTTCTTACGCCTGGGCCAGCGTGGGCGCGGGGTCAACAACCCCACCTTCCACCCCCACGCCACCCCCAGGAAACCCCCAGCCAGGAAGCGGTACGCCGGGCTCGAGCAGCACCAACCCTGGGAATGGGCCAAACCCCGACCAGTCGGAAGGTAAGTAGCCCCGAACTTTGCTCGAGGATGGAGAGCCCCCTTCTATTTGAAGCGGAGCTTCGCTGCTATCCTGAATAAACTGTGGGCAGAGCGCTGGTTGTCCTGGCGTTTTTGTGGGTCGTGGCCCTGGCGGGCTTTCTGGCCCTGCGCCAAACCCCCAGAACCTCCCCCCTGTGGGGGCTGCGCGACTTTTTCTGGCTGCTCCTGCAGGCCCTCAGCGTGGTCAGCCTTCTGGCCATCGTGGCTCTGGTCACCGGCATCATCACCATCCAGAAGAATCCCTTTACACCGACCAACTAACCATGCGCGTTGCGGTTCTCTCGGATATCCACGGCAATCTTCCGGCCCTCGAGGCTGTTTTAGCCGACCTGAAGGAGGTACAGGCCCATCTGGTGATCGTCAACGGCGACCTGGTGAACCGGGGGCCCTCCAACCGCGAGGTGCTGGAGCGTTTGCTCAACCTTTCCTCCTCCAAAGAGGGCCGGGCCCTGGCCCCTGAGGGGTTCTGGTTTACCCTGGGCAACCACGACGACCTGCTGGTCAAGTGGGCCCAGCGCGATCCCTCGCTCAACGACCTCTACACCGACCCCCTGTTCGAGCCCACCGCCTGGTCGGTGGCCCAGCTATCCCAGGATCACCTGGACTGGCTGGGCAACCTACCCTTCCAGGTGGTTATTGGAGAAGCGCCCCGGCGAGCCTTTGGGCTGGAGAAGGCCGAGGGCATGGGCGAGCGGGTGCTGGTGCGGGCCACCCACGGCTCGCCCCGCCACTACCGCGAAGGCTACGACGAACACCAGACCCTCGGCACCCTCACCGAGATCAGCGAGGACTTCCCGGCCCGGCTTTTGGTGGGCTCGCATACCCACCGTCCTTTTATGTACCAGCTGGGCGAGGCCCTGGTGCTCAACAGCGGGGCGGTGGGGGCTCCCTTCAACGGCGATGTGCGGGCCCAGTATATGGTGGTGGAAATAGGGGAGAACCACGTGCAGGTGGATTTCCGCCAGATTCCCTATAACCTGCAGGCCGCTTTGCAGGCCTACTACGACTCCGGCCTGATGGAAGCAGGCGGCCTGGGCGCCGATATCTTCTACCACGAGACCCGCACCGCGCGCTCGCTGCTGATGCCTTTCTGGTACTGGGCCGAGTCGCAGGCCCTCCCCCGCGACTGGGAGGCCTGGCGGCTGTACATGGCAGCCCATCCTGAGCGCTTCGCCTAGCCTGCGGTAGGCTATGACCATGCACCCTACGCCTGAACGCATCCGTGAGTTTGTACTGGCTGCCCACGGCGACCTAGCCAGGGTACAGGCCATGCTGGCAGAAACCCCGGAGCTGCTCAATCGGGCGCACGAGTGGAAGCCCGGCGATACCGAGACGGCCATCCAGGCAGCGGCCCATGTGGGGAACCGGGAGATTGCCCTGTATTTGCTGGCTCGGGGCGCCCCCCTGGAAATCTCCACGGCGGCCATGCTGGGCGAGGTGGAAACCGTTCGGGAGATGTTACAGCGCGAGCCTGCGCTGGCCCAGCACAAAAGCGCCCACGGAATTCCGCTCTTGCCGCATGCGGCCCTCTCGAGCCAGCCCGGGATGCTCGAGCTGGTCTTTTCCCATGGCGCGCTGGAGGGCAGCGGCATGGCCCTCAGCCTGGCGGTGGGCCGGGGTGATACGGCGGTGGCGCGCTGGCTGCTGGAACACGCCCGCCCCGACCTGGGCTGGAAGAACTTCCAGGGCAAAACGGTGATGGATATGGCCCTGGAGGCGGGCCATGACGAGATGGTGGCGCTGTTGCGGGCCTTTGGGGGTCGGTCGTAGCCCCATCGGGAGGTAAGCCGGTATGGAAAACCTGCGTGAGTTTTTGCTCCAGGCCCGCACCATAGCGGTGCTGGGCGCTCATCCCAACCCCGCCAAAGCCGCCTTTTACGTGCCCGACTACCTGGCCCGAAAGGGCTACGCAGTACTACCGGTCAACCCGGCCTACGCCGGACAAACGCTCTGGGGCCAGGCGGTGGTCGGCCAGCTAACCAATCTGGAACAGCCCATAGACATCGTGGACGTGTTTCGCCGCAGCGAGGCCCTGATGGGACATCTGGACGATATTCTGGCGGCCAGGCCCAGGCTGGTCTGGCTGCAATCGGGCATTGTGAACGAGGCTTTTGCTGAAACCCTTCGACAGGCCGGGATTCAGGTGGTGCAGGATCGGTGCTTGATGGTGGTACACCGCCAACTGCTGGGCTAGCCCTCGCTACCAGGCCTTGGTGCTCGACCTGCTTATGTCCAGCGATCTACACAGCGCCCTGCTTACCTGGTATCAACGCCACCAGCGCAGGCTGCCCTGGCGGGGCGAGCCAGACCCCTACAGGGTTCTCCTGTCGGAGGTGCTCCTGCAACAGACCCGGGTCGAGCAGGCCATTCCCTACTACCATCGCTTCTTACAGCGCTTCCCCACCCTCGAGGCCCTGGCCCAGGCCGAGCAGGAAGCGGTGCTACAGGTCTGGCAGGGGTGTGGCTACTACACCAGAGCCCGCAACCTGCACCGCCTGGCCCAGCAGGTGGTGGCCGCGGGGGGTGTGCTACCCCAATCGGCCCGGGGGCTGCGGGCCCTACCGGGCATTGGCCCCTACACCGCAGCGGCGGTAGCCTCCATTGCCTTTGGGGAGCCGGCGGCAGCGGTGGATGGCAACGTGCGGCGGGTGCTATCGCGCCTTTTGGCCTGGGAACATCCCACCCCAAAGCAGGTGCAGGAGGCTGCTGATGCACTTTTATCCGCTCTGGTGCAACAAAAAGATGCTCGCCCTGGTGACTGGAACCAGGCCCTGATGGAACTGGGGGCCACGGTCTGCACGCCCCAGAACCCAGGCTGCGGGGGCTGTCCGGTGGCCGCGTTCTGCCAGGGGAAGGCCAGCCCTGCGCACTACCCGGCCTCCAGGGTACGCAAGCAGAAAAGCCTCGAGCTGGTTGCGCTGGTACTACAGGGGCCCGAAGGGGTTTATCTGGAACAGCGGCAGGGGCCGGTTTTAGGCGGGCTGTGGGGGGTTCCAATGGAGGAAGGGCCAGGGGCCCTGGAGCGCTTGTTGGCCCGCTTCGGTCTGGATTCGGCCGAGCTGGTGGGCCCCGTGCGCCACGAGTTTACCCACCGAAAGCTGCACATTCGGGTTTACAGGGCCCCTTGGGTGGCCGGAGAGAACCCGGTGCGCCGGCCCTTATCGAGGCTGGATCAGAAAATTCTGGCCCTGGCCGGGGCCAGCCCTACCCAGCCGGTGTAGGGCGCTGGTTGTGTGGGCTCGAGTTGAGATGGTATACCAAAGCGGGTAGCATATCCTGACATACGCTATGCTTGCTCCACAAACCGAAGAAGCCTACCGTCGTCTACGCCGGATGATCCTGTCGCTGGAATTGAAGCCCGGCGAGCCCCTGGTTGAGCGTAAACTGGAAGAAATCTTGGCGGTTTCCCGTACGCCCATCCGGGCGGCCATCCAGCAGCTATTTCGCGAAGGGCTGGCGCAGCGCACCGGGCGGGTTTATACGGTGGCCCCCCTCGACCTGGCCGAGCTGGAGGAAGCCTTTGAGTTTCGCCACTGGCTCGAGGGCCAGATTATCCGGGTGGCGGCGGCCCGACGGCCCAACGCCCGCCAGCTTCGGGAGCTGCTGGCCTCGGTGGAGGCCGACCTCGACCCCGAGGTGGAGCTAGAGAAAGCCACCGACTTCCACCTGGCCCTGGCCAAGCTCACCGGCAACCGCTTTGTGGTGGCCTCGCTGGCCCAGGTTCTGCAGCGCATCTACCGGGCCCGCTACCTCGAGATCACCCGTCCACAGGGGGCCGACCAGGCCCTGAGCGACCACCTGCACCTGATTGAGCTGGTGCAGCAGGGGCAGGCCGAGGAGGCCGCGAGCTTCTTACAGAAGCACCTCGAGCGCTCGAGGGAGGCCCTGCTAAAGAGCCTCGAGGGTTCTATTCTGCTGGGTACCCGGCGGTCTTGACGGGCAGGGCCAGCGGGATAGAATCTTAGACACTCAACACCTCTGGCGATTTTTGCTGAACTAGGAGGACAGACGATGCGATGGGTAACGTTGGCCGTGGTTGTACTAACTGTTGGTGGGGCGTTGGCCCAGTTCACCCCACGCAACCCTGAGTGTATCGCGCCCGCTGGCGCTGGAGGCGGCTGGGACTTCACCTGCCGCAGCGTGGCCCAGGTCATGCAAGACCTCAAGATCGTGACCCAGCCGATTAAAACCACCAACGTAACCGGTGGTGGTGGGGGGGTGGCCTATGCCAATGTGGTTACCCAGCGGAGCGACGACCCCAACCTGATTGTGGCAGCCAGCCCGGCCACCACGGTGCGCCTGGCCCAGGGGCAGTTCAGCCGCTTTACCGAGCGCGACGTGCGCTGGCTGGGCGCAGTGGCCGCCGACTTTGGCCTGGTAGCGGTTAAGGCCGACGCCCCCTGGAAAACCATGCAGGAGCTGGTAGCAGCCTGGAAAGCCGACCCCAGCAAGATTGCGGTGGGTGGTGGCAGCGCCGTGGGCGGTCAGGATCACATGAAGGTGCTGCTGCTGGGCCGGGCGGTGGGCCTCGAGCCGCGCTCGATCAAGTATGTGCCCTTCGACGGCGGCGGCCAGGCCCTGACCTCCTTGCTGGGCGGCTTTATCCAGGTGTTTGCCGGGGATGCCTCGGAGCTTCGCGCCCAGGTGGAGGCCGGTACGGTGCGGGTACTGGGGATGATGTCGCCCCGCCGCCTCCCCGCGCCCTACGCCAACGTGCCCACCCTCAAGGAGCTGGGCTACAACGTGGAGTGGGTGGTCTGGCGGGGTTTTTATGTGCCCAAGAACATGCCCGCCGAGGCCTACGAGTTCTGGCTCAGGGCCCTGCGGCAGGTGGAGCGCAGCCCGGAGTGGGCCAGGATCCGCGAGCAGAACAGCCTGGGCCAGTTCTTCATGGCCGGGGCCGAGTTCCAGGTCTTTATCGACCGCCAGGTTAACCAGTTCCGCAACCTCTCCCGCGAGCTGGGCATCATCCGCTAGCCCCTAACCAGATGGCCGATAGCCCAGGGCCCACCGCTGCGGGCTGTCAGCCATACGTTTGAGCCTCCTTTATGACCGACCGCATCGTAGGCATCCTGATTTTGTTACTGGCCCTGGGGTATGGCCTCGAGGCCAGCCGGATGCAGGTGGGTTTTCTCTCCGACCCGCTGGGCCCCCGGCCTTTCCCCTACATCATCGCCATTCTGGTGGGGCTTTCGGCCCTGTGGCTGATTTTCAAACCCGACCCCAACCCCACCTGGCCGGCCCCGCGCTTCTGGCCGGTGCTGGGACTGGTACTTTTGAGCCTGGTGGCCTACGCCTACCTGGTGGTTCCGCTGGGCTTTATCCTCACCACCACCCTCGAGATGACCCTGCTCTCGGTTTTGTTTGGGGCGCGCTGGTGGCAAGGCCTGGGCGGCGCGCTGGCTTTTACGCTGGCGGTCTACTTCCTGTTCACCGAAGGCCTGGGCGTAACCCTGCCGGTGGGCCGGATTTTCGGATAGGAGCGGCCTATGGACATCCTGCAAGCGCTCCTCAACGGCTTTGGGGTGGCCTTAGAGCCCCTCAACCTGCTCCTGGTGGTGCTGGGCTGCCTGGTGGGCACGCTCATCGGGGTGCTGCCCGGCATCGGCCCCATCAGCGGGGTGGCCCTGCTGGTGCCCCTCACCTTTGCCCTCAAGATGCCGCCCGAGTCGGCCCTGATTCTGCTGGCCGGCATCTACTACGGGGCCATGTACGGCGGCTCCACCACCAGCATCCTGCTCAACATCCCCGGCGAGACCTCGTCGGTGGTCACCGCAATTGACGGCAACAAGCTGGCCAAGCAGGGCAAAGCCGGCCCGGCCCTGGCCATGGCCGCCTGGGGCTCGTTTATCGCCGGCACCCTCTCGGTGGTGGGCCTGATGACCCTGGGCCCTTTGCTGGCCCAGTGGGCCATCCGCTTCGGGCCGGCCGAGTACTTCGCCCTGATGGTCTTTGGCTTCTCCACCCTCTCGGCCCTGGCGGGCAAGAACCTGTTCAAAGCCCTGATTGCCACGGGTTTTGGCCTGATGCTGGCCACCGTGGGCCAGGACCCCCAGTCGGGCATCTCGCGCTACACCTTTGGCTTCTTGCAGCTCGAGGACGGCATGGATTTTCTGGTGGTGGCTATCGGCCTCTTCGCCGTGAGCGAGGTGCTGATGCTTCTGGAGGAGAAGACCCCTGGGGCCCTGCGGGCCCAGGTGGGGCGCATCTACCTCTCCTTCAAGGACTTCATGGCCTCGCTTCTCACCATTCTGCGCAGCAGCGTGCTGGGCTTCCTGATTGGGGTTTTGCCCGGCGCGGGGGCCTCGATTGCCAGCTTTGTGGCCTACACCACCGAGAAGCGCCTGCTGGGCTCCAAGGCCCGGTTTGGCGAGGGCGACCTGCGCGGGGTGGCCGCCCCCGAGTCGGCCAACAACGCCGCGGCGGGCGGGGCCATGATTCCCCTGCTCACCCTGGGCCTGCCCGGTAGCGGCACCACCGCCATCATGCTGGGGGCCCTGATGAGCCTGGGGGTGACGCCGGGGCCGCAGATGTTTCAGCAGCACCCCGAGGTGGTCTGGGGCCTGATTGCCTCGATGTACGTGGGCAACGCGGTGCTGTTGCTCCTGAACCTGCCCCTGGTGGGCCTTTTTGTGCGGCTTCTGGCGGTGCCGGCCTGGTTCCTGATTCCGGCGGTGCTGGCCGTCAGCTTCATTGGGGTTTATGCGGTCAACAACAACCCCTTCGATCTGCTCCTGATGGCGGTGTTCGGGCTGGTGGGCTACCTGATGCGCAAGCTCGAGTTTCCCCTGGCCCCGGTGCTTTTGGGCCTGGTGCTGGGCTACCTGATGGAGATCAACCTGCGCCGGGCCATGACCATCAGCAACGGCGACGTGGGCTATCTGTTCAGCAGCCCCATTGCCGTTGGGCTGTGGGTGCTGGCGGGGCTCTCGTTGCTTGCGCCCGTGCTGGTGGCCCGCTTCCGTAAGCAGGGTTTGGGCGGCGACGAGGAGCTTTGAAGTGTGAGGGGGCTTACGACCCCCACCCCCGGATGCGCTACCCTCAGGGTATGGAACTCCTCGGGTGGTCGCTGGTAATTCTGGCTGTTCTGCTGCTCACGGGTTTGCTGGGGCCGGTGCTGGGGGTGGTGCTGGCCGTTGCAGCCCTGCCGGCCCTGGCGGTGCTGGGGGTAATGCTCTTGCCGCTGTTGCTGGTGTTGCTGGTTCTGGGCCTGTTGCTGTGGGTGGTGGGCAGTGCCATTGGCGTGGCGGCGGGCCTGCTCGGGTTTTTGCTCCAGTGGGGGCTGCCCTTATTGTTGTTACTGGCGGGTATTTGGCTGCTCACTCGGACGCGCCGCCCGCGCTTGCAGGCCTGAAGTATGTACCCCACGGGAAGCTTTGCGCCTTGGCCTGTTGCAGAAAACAGCGTGTTCTTGCTCAGGAACCTATTTGTGCTTCCCGCGGGGGCCCCAAGATGGGGAAATATCAGTTGTAGGGCTCTGTCTTTCCTGTCGTTTATCGGTACACGACCCGCCGGCGTTCCCCTTCGCGGCGGTTTTCGGACGGGCTTTCGAAGGGCCGCTCGCGCTGGCTGCTTCCTTCGCGGCGACCCTGACCCTGGCGCTTGCCCTGACCGCGCGCGAAGCCCTGCCCCTGGCGCTCGGACTGCCGGGTTTCAGCGGGAACCTCGCTGGCCTTGGTGAGGCGCAGATCGCGCAGCGCGGTGTGATCCAGCCTGCTCAGATCCTCGGGGCGGATGTCCACGTAGGCGGCCACATCCCCATCCAGGCGAATCCGGCCAATCTCCCCAGCGCCGGCGCTCTTCAACACCGCCACCGCCCGGTTCACGCTGATGCGCGAGCCCGCGAGCTTGACCGTGACCCAGTTCTCCTCACCGGTCATCAGGCTCTTGGGGGTGGGGGCGCCGCCCAGAATCAGGGCCAGCATACCGGCCACTGCGTCGACGCCGCCCTCGGCTATCAGGCGTTCGGCCTGTTCGCGCCAGAGCTTTTTATCGGCCTCGGGCTGCTTGGCGATGCGGCGGGCCAGCATGGCCCACTTGGCGGCCATGACCTCCTCGGGGGTGGGGGGATTAACCCGCTTGAAGTTACGCTTTAGTTCGCGCTCGAGGGTCTCCAGTTCGCGCTTCTCACGCGGGCCGTACAGAATCACCACCTTGCCCGAGCGCCCCGCCCGCCCGGTGCGGCCCGAGCGGTGCAGGTATGACTCGTTTTGGTCGGGCAGGCGGTAGTGCACCACCAGGTCCACCTCGGGGATGTCGAGGCCTCGAGCGGCCACATCGGTTGCCACCAGCACGCTCACCGCCCCGCTGCGGAAGCGTTCCATCACCCGTTCACGGTCAATCTGGCCCATATCGCCGTGGATGGGGGCCGCGCTGTGGGCCCGGCTTTCTAAGCCCAGGGCCAGGTCATTGCACTCGGCCTTGGTGCTGGTAAAAACGATGGTGCGCTCGGGTGCATAGGCGAAAAGCAGATCCGAAAGCACCGAGAGGCGGTTGTGAATGGGCGCTTGAATGGCCACTTCTTCGTAGGAGATGGCCTCGTCCTTGATCACGTTGATGTGGATGGCCGCCTTTTGGTAGCGCTCGGAGAGGCGGCGCGCCCAGGTGGGTAGGGTGGCCGAGAACAGCAGGGTCTGGCGGGTGGGTGGGGTGGCTTCCAGGAGCTGTTCGACGGCTTCCTCAAAGCCCATCGAGAGCATCTCGTCGGCCTCGTCCAGCACCGCAATCTCAATTCTGGAAAGGTCAAGGACGCGCTGCTCGAGGTAATCAATGGCCCGGCCTGGGGTGGCTACCACCACGTCGGTGCCGCGCTTGAGGGCTTCGGCCTGCTTGCCGTAGCCGGTGCCCCCGTAGATGGGGGTGATGGTCAGGTGGGGGGCCAGCCACTCCAGCTCTTTGGCTACCTGAAGGGCTAGTTCGCGGGTGGGGGTGAGGATAAGGGCCCTGGGAGCGCGCCCGCGCTCGCGGGCCGCGTCCAGCCGGTTGGCGATGGGGATGCCAAAGGCCAGGGTCTTGCCGGTGCCGGTGCGGGCCTGGCCCAGCACATCTTTGCCCTCGAGGGCCAGCGGAATGGCCGCGGCCTGGATGGGGGTGGCGGTGGTAAAACCTTTGGCCTGGATGGCCTGGGCAACCTCGGGTCTCAACGTAAATGCGGAAAACTCCATGTTTCTAACGTCCTTTTTGGGTGTGGGCTGAATGCCACGTAGGCGAAACCAACCCTATAGGGTTCGAGCCGCTCATCCCAGAAAGAACCGAATGTCCAGACTGTACCAGGGGTAAGGATGTACGGCTTGGGAACCATGCGCTCGACCGCACCCTGCGGTTTCGAGTAAGCGCAACCCTAGCAGTCTGGGGGATGGAATGGGTTTTGTCAAGAGAGGCTACCAGGCACCCGGAAAAGGAATCACCTCTACAGCTTCACCTTGCTGGGCCGAACGCCCGGCCTCGAGCACCACCAAAGCATTGCCCACGGCCATTGACCTAAGCACCGCACTGGATTGATTGCCGGTGGTGGCTACGCGGTAGCGGTCGTCCACCCAGCGCAGCACCGCCCGGCGGTAGGCCCGGCGGGTGGGGTTGGCCTCAAAGGGGGTATCGGCTATGGCCCTGAGCCGGCTATAGGGTGGATCGGTGCGTCCAAGCAACCTGAAGAGCAGCGGTCGCCCAAAAAGTAAAAACGTGACCATGGCCGATACTGGGTTGCCGGGCAACCCCATCAGGGGCAGCCCGTTCCAGGTTGCAAACAACAAGGGGCCTCCGGGTTGTATTCGAACCTTCCAGAAGAGAATTTCGCCCTCGCGCTCGAGCAATTGACGCACGATGTCGTACGCCCCCATGGAAACCCCACCGGTGGTAATGAGCAGATCGAGTTGCCCAGCTCGCCGCAACTGGGTGCGCAGACTCTCTACATCATCTGATATCTTCGGCAAAATGACAGGCTCACCGCCTGCCTCAGCTACCAAGCCTGCTACGGAGTAGCTGTTGGAGTTGTAGACCCCACCATAGGGCAAGGGCTCCCCCGGCTCAACCACTTCGTCGCCAGTAGACAGGATGCCCACACGGGGCCGTCGGATGACCGGCAGGGTGGCGTAGCCCATCGCGGCAGCCAGTCCCACGCGCCCCGGCGTGAGCAGATCGCCTTTGTGCAGGTAGGCCTGCCCCTGCACCAGATCGGCGCCTTTGGGGCGAATGTCGGCCCTCGAGGCGGGCTTCATCAGCCACACAAAATCCCCCTCTCGCAGGGTATCTTCTACCCGAATTACAGCGTCGGCCCCGTCTGGAATGGGAGCGCCGGTAAAAACCTGCACGGCCTCACCGGGCCGAACCCTCCCAACATAAGGCTTACCTGCAGGGGATTGTCCGATTACCTCGAGCCTGACCGGGTTACCTAGAGAAGCGCTTCGAGTGTCGGCCTCGAGGCAGGCATAGCCATCCACCGCCGTGTCGCTTATCGAAGGGTGGTCAACCTTTGAAACCAGATCTGCGCCCAATACTGCTCCGTAGCTCGCAGCTAGCGGAAGGTGTTCGATGTCCTGCAGCGGTCTGGCGGCTTGTAGAACCAACTCCAAAGCATCTTCCACGGTCAGATTTTGCTTCATAAACCCTATCCTACCTGGCTTGGAAAGGGGGAGTTCGCCTGGTGGCCTTGGTTGAAAGCCCTTTCCAACGGCGTACTTGGGCAGTGGCCGGGCACCCCCTATTGACACATCTCACTGCCTTTGATATTCTTCTCGTTGCGCCGCGATAGGAAGCAGGCGCGAGGATCATGAAAAAGGGGTAGTAGGGAGTAGGAAGGAAGTCCATCCCAGGCTTCTATTTGCGGTAGCGGTAGAGGTGTCATGGGGTGGGTTGGAATAGGCCTTATCTTCGGGGGTAACCCTGAGGAGGAGAGAAGGTCAAGATAGAACGGGCACACGGTGGATGCCCTGGCACCTAAGCCGATGAAGGACGTGATTACCTGCGAAAAGCCCGGTGGAGCTGGTAGTAAGCGTTGATACCGGGATGTCCGAATGGGGGAACCCGGCCTGTGGGAACACAGGTCACCACCTATGAGGTGGGGGGAACCTGGGGAACTGAAACATCTAAGTACCCAGAGGAGAAGAAAGAGGAATCGATTCCCTGAGTAGCGGCGAGCGAAAGGGGAGGAGCCTAAACCGTTGAGCGTGCTCAGCGGGGTTGTGGGGCTGGCGGTATCGAAGCGGAAGTCTAGTCGAAGGGTTTTGGGAAAGCCCACCATAGAAGGTGAAAGTCCTGTAGACGAAAGGCGGAGGCTAGTAGCCAGTACCCGAGTAGCCTGTGGTTCGTGGAGCTATGGGTGAATCTGCGCGGCCCACCGCGTAAGGCTAAATACTCTAGGTGACCGATAGCGGACCAGTACCGTGAGGGAAAGGTGAAAAGAACCCCGGGAGGGGAGTGAAATAGAACCTGAAACCGTGTGCTTACAAGCAATCAAAGGACTATACAGGTCTTTTGGTGTGCCTATTGAAGCATGAGCTGGCGACTTACGGTAGTCGGCGAGCTTAAGCCGGAAGGCGGAGGCGTAGCGAAAGCGAGTCCGAACAGGGCGTGTAGTCGGCTGCCGTAGACTCGAAACCCAGAGAGCTAGTCCTGGCCAGGCTGAAGCCGAGGTGACACTCGGTGGAGGGCCGAACCGGTGGGAGATGCAAATCCTTCGGATGAGCTGGGGTTAGGAGTGAAAAGCTAACCGATCTGGGAGATAGCTAGTTCTCCTCGAAATGACTTTAGGGTCAGCCTCGGATGCTTATTTGGGCCTGTAAAGCACTGATAGGGCTAGGGGGCCTACCAGCCTACCAAACCCTTTCAAACTCTGAAGGGTCCGAAATGGAGTCCGGGAGTGAGGGCACGAGTGCTAACATCCGTGTCCAAGCGCTGGAACAACAGAGACCGCCGAATAAGGTCCCCAAGTACAGGTTAAGTGGATAAAGATGTGGGGTTGCCCAGACAGCTAGGAGGTTGGCTTAGAAGCAGCCATCCTTTAAAGAGTGCGTAATAGCTCACTAGTCGAGTGACCCTGCGCTGAAAATGATCGGGGCTCAAACCTGTCACCGAATTCGCGGACTTAGCCGGGCTTTGCCTGGTTGAGTGGTAGAGGAGCGTTCCCTATGCCGATGAAGCCATACCGTGAGGAGTGGTGGAGGTACGGGAAGTGCGAATGCCAGCATGAGTAACGATAAAAGGGGTGGGAATCCCCTTCGCCGTAAACCCAAGGTTTCCTACGCGATGGTCGTCATCGTAGGGTTAGGCGGGGCCTAAGGATAAGCCGAGAGGCGAGGCCGACGGACAACTGGTTAATATTCCAGTCCTACTACGCAGTGCGATGGGGGGACGCTTTAGGCTAGGCGAACCGGAGCCATGGAAGAGCCCGGACAGAAGCCCAAAGGGGACTATAGGCAAATCCGTAGTCCATTACCGGTGGGTGGTGTGGAAGCCGCAAGGTGACAACTCGCCGAAGCCATGGAGCCGAGAAAAGCCTCTAAGCATAACTGCGGAGTACCCGTACCGTAAACCGACACAGGTGGGTGGGTGTAAATGCACCAAGGCGCGCGGGAGAACCCTCGCTAAGGAACTTTGCAATCTAGCCCCGTAACTTCGGGAGAAGGGGTGCTCAAGGTGGCGCCGCGTGCGGCGCCATGGAGAGCCGCAGTGAATAGGCGCTGGCGACTGTTTACCAAAAACTCAGCTCTGTGCGAACACGTAAGTGGAAGTATACGGAGCGACGCTTGCCCGGTGCTGGAAGGTCAAGGGGAGGGGTGCAAGCCCTGATCCGAAGCCCCAGTGAACGGCGGCCGTAACTATAACGGTCCTAAGGTAGCGAAATTCCTTGTCGGGTAAGTTCCGACCTGCACGAAAAGCGTAACGATCAGCGCGCTGTCTCAGCGAGGGACCCGGTGAAATTGAACTGGCTGTGAAGATGCAGCCTACTCGTGGCAGGACGAAAAGACCCCATGGAGCTTTACTGTAGTCTGGCCTTGAGATTCGGCCGTTTCTGCGCAGGATAGGTGGGAGCCTATGAAGCCGGGGCTTTGGTCTCGGTGGAGGCGACGGTGAGATACCACCCTGAGACGTCTGGATTTCTAACCCGTTGACGGGGACAGGGCTTGATGGGCAGTTTGACTGGGGCGGTCGCCTCCCAAAAGGTAACGGAGGCGCCCAAAGGTTCCCTCAGGTGGGACGGAAACCCACCAGAGAGCGCAAGGGTAGAAGGGAGCCTGACTGTGAGGCCTGCAAGCCGAGCAGACGCGAAAGCGGGGCCTAGTGAACCTGTGGTTCTGTGTGGAAGGGCCATAGATCAACGGATAAAAGTTACCCTGGGGATAACAGGCTGATGATTCCCGAGCGTCCATAGCGGCGGAATCGTTTGGCACCTCGATGTCGGCTCGTCACATCCTGGGGCTGAAGAAGGTCCCAAGGGTTGGGCTGTTCGCCCATTAAAGTGGCACGCGAGCTGGGTTCAGAACGTCGTGAGACAGTTCGGTCTCTATCCGTCACGAGCGCAAGAAGGTTGAGGGGGGCTGCTCCTAGTACGAGAGGACCGGAGTGGACGTACCGCTGGTTTTCCTGCTGTTCTTCCAAGGGCATATGCAGGGTAGCCAAGTACGGGAGAGATAACCGCTGAAAGCATCTAAGCGGGAAACTTGCCCCAAGATGAGCCTTCTCACGGAGTCAATCCGGTAAGGACCCCGGTAGAATACCGGGTGGATCGGCGGGAGGTGTACGCGCAGCGATGCGTTGAGCCGACCCGTGCGAATCGTCCGAGGTCTTGACCTTTATGCACTGATCTGGATACCCCTTCCCTCCCCTACCCCTTTTCGATCCAACTTTGAAATGTAAAACATTGGAAACCTCTGTGCTCATAGCGGCATGGTACCACCCGTTCCCATTCCGAACACGGAAGTGAAACGTGCCTGCGCCGATGGTACTTGGCTCGAAGGGGCCTGGGAGAGTAGGGCAGTGCAGAGGTTTTTTTCTTTGCGGGAATAGCTCAGTTGGTAGAGCACAACCTTGCCAAGGTTGGGGTCGCGGGTTCGAGTCCCGTTTCCCGCTCCAAATAACTACTTACCCCCCCTCAGTTTTGAGGAGGGGTTTTGTTTTCGACGCCTTAATTCTGGTTCCCGATCGCTAACCCGGCAGTAAGGCTGCCGAGGTTGGCATCACCCTAAAGGATTTCGGGTTAGCGGGGATGATCTATATCAGGCAGATATGTGCGCCAGGTCTCGGGTAGGTGGGGTAGGTCAGCCACCAGCAGCAGGCTATGACGCGGCGCGATGGGGCGGCGAGCCAAACGCATCCCGGCTTCCTCGGGGGTGCGGTTTTTCTTTTTAAGGTTGCAAGGACGGCAGGCTGTAACCAGGTTTTCCCAGATGCTGCGCCCCCCCCGGCTTTTGGGGAAGACATGGTCTACTGTGAGATCGCCCCCGCGCTTACCGCAGTACTGGCAGGTGTAACCATCGCGGCGCAGAATATTCCGACGGTTAAGGGCAAGCCGCCCCGGAGGGCGGCGAACAAGGCGTTTGAGGCGGATAATGCTGGGGATGGGGTAGGGGGTACTGGGAGTTCGTAGGTATTCGCCGCTTTCCTCGACCACCTCGGCGGTTCCGTTCATAACCAGGATAACCGCGCGCTTGACGCTGGCCAGGCCCAGGGGCTCATACCCGGCGTTGAGCACCAGAATACGGGGAGAGTCGAGGTTCATGTAGCTCAGGATACTCGAAACATGTCAGGGGATTCTAGAGCGATGTTGCACAATGAGCTGCGATGGTCAGAAAACCCTGCGCCAACACCCTTTTAAGCGGGACGCTACTGCTAAAATCGGAAAGTTATGGGTCGTCTGATTCGTGGGCTGGCTGCGGAGGGGAATCTGCGCGTGCTGGCCGTAGAAACCACCGATATTGCCGAGGAAGCCAGGGAACGCCATCAGCTTTCGCCCACCGCCACCGCTGCGCTGGGTCGGGCTATGAGCGGGGTTTTGCTACTAACTTTCCTGCTTTCTAAAACCCCCAAGGAGCGGATAAGCCTGCAGTTTATAGGGGATGGCCCGCTGGGTGGGGCGGTGGTGGAGGCCGCGCCGGACGGGTTTGTACGGGGTTATGTCAAAAATCCCCAGGCCAATCCACCCCTGAGGCCTGATGGCAAGCTTGATGTGGGAGCGGCTATCGGCAAGGGTGAGCTTAGGGTTGACCGGCTTTTATCCAATGAAGAGATTTACCAGTCCAGTATAGAGCTGGTGAGCGGTGAGGTGGCCGAAGACCTGGCCCGCTACCTGTGGCAGTCGGAGCAGATTCCTTCAGCGGTGCTGCTGGGGGTGCGGGTGCACGGACAGGGTAAGGTGCAGGTTGCAGGAGGGGTGGCGGTGCAGGTGCTGCCGGGCTGCCCGGAGGAGGTGATTGAGCGCCTCGAGCGCAACCTGCAAGGCCGCACCGGTATCACCGATCTGCTGCTGGAAAAAGGTCTGAATGGGGCCGTTGAGGCTTTACTGGAGGGGCTGGGTTATGACCCCACCGATCTGAGTGCGGTGGGCTTCCGTGAAGGATATATTCCCCTGGCGTTCCGCTGCCGCTGCAGCCGGGAACGGGCCCTGAACGCCCTGGTCTATTTTTCGCCGGAGGAACGTGAAGAAATGATCGAGCAGGACGGGGGGGCCGAGGTGCAGTGCCACTGGTGCGCGGAGAAGTACCAGATTACCCCCGAGGAGATCCGCTCCCTGCCGTGGGGTGAGGGCTCCGGGCGTGAGGTGCCCAAAGCCTGAGTGTTTTACAGGCCATCGAACAGGTCCTGCAAGGGCCAGTGCGGGATGGGGCCGCGGGTTCCGCCCAGCGCGAAGGTTTCTACTGAGATCAACTGCTCCATGAGGGTTTGCTGCTCGAGGGTGGCGTTCATAGCCTGGATGCGGTCGGCGAACTGCGAGCGGTGGGCGGCGATGGCCGCTCGCTTTTGGGGCAGGTAGGCCTGCACGTTCATCCGCACCGCCAAGGTGTTCTCGGCCACGCCGAAGACCTGGGGGTCGAGGCCGCCCAGGATGCTGTTGGCCTGGCCGCTTTGCTGCATGGCGGCGGCGTATTCGCTGGTGAAAACGCTGTAGAAAAGGCGCGCTGGAGGGTTGGGCAGGTGGCCTGTGGAGAAGAACGCGGCGGTGGTGGCGCGGTGAATGACCAGATGGTCGGGGTGTCCGTAGCCCCCGTGGGGGTCGAAGGTAATGAGGATTCTGGGCTGAAGTTCGGCTATAAGCTCGCGGATTTTGGCCTCCACCTCCCACAGGTTGGCGTTGTGGAGGGCCTGGGGGTCGTCGCGGCGCAGCCGCTCGTTGCGCCCGGAGTCGCGGTAGCCCAGAAAGATGGGGGGCTGGAGGCCCAGGGCCCGGCAGGAGGCCTCGAGCTCCCGGGTGCGCCATGCGCCCATATCCTCCACGGGTAGGGCGGGGTCTTTGAGCTGCCCGGCCTCGCCCCGGGTGGCACAGGCCAGGTAGACCGGATGCCCCCGCCGGGCGTAGTGGGCCAGGGTGCCGCCGGTGGGGAAGGCCTCGTCGTCGGGGTGGGCAAACACCGCCAGGATGGGGGGAAGCTCGGCCATGCTCGGGATTATACTCGAGGGCCTCGAGCTCAAAAGAAGCGCGCCCTGGGGTAGTCCTGCAAGACGCCCTTTTTGAAATCTTCGTATTTAGACGCCTCGACCAGCGCCACCGTTGAGCCGCCAAAACCGGCCCCGGTCAGGCGGGCCCCCACCGCCCCGTGGCGCAGCTCGGCCTCCACCAACCGGTCGAGCTCGGGGATCGAGACCTCGTAATCGTCGCGGAGCGAGCGGTGCGAGGCCACCATCAGCTCGCCGAAGCGCTGGATATCGCCCTGCTCCAGCGCCGCTACCCCCTCCAGCACGCGCTGGTTTTCGGTGACCACGTGGCGGGCCCGGCGGTTCAAGGGCTCGGGCAGGGCCTCGAGGCGGGGCAGATCGGTGGGCGTCAGTTCGCGCAACGATTGCACACCCAGCAGCTCACAGGCTCGCTCACACTCGCTTCGACGGGTGTTGTAGCCCGACTCGGCCAGGCGGCGCGGCACCGACGAGTCCACCACGGCCACCCGGTAGCCTGGCGGCAGGGGCGCCAGCCGGGTCTCGAGGCTCTGGGTATCCAGGAACAGCCCGTACCCCAGCCGCCCCACCGACGAGGCCATCTGATCCATGATGCCGCAGCGCACCCCCACATACGCCACCTCGGCCTGTTGGGCCAGCCGGGCAATCTGTACGTCGTCGAGGGGAAGGTCATAGAGGGCGCGCAGGGCCCGCAGGGTGGCCACTTCCAGCGCTGCCGAGCTCGAGAGCCCCCCGCTCATGGGCACCTCGCTGCGGATGTAGGCCCGCAGGCCTGGCACGGCATACCCCTGCTGGCGCAGAGCCCACACACAGCCCGCGAGGTAATCCAGCCAGTCCCCCTGCCGGCCCACCTCCAGCCCGCGGCTTTTGTGCTCCTGGAAGTTTTCGGCGTAGGCCTCGAGGCCCTCGGCGGGGGCGGCTTCGATATAGGTCTGGTAGGGGAGGGGGGTGGGGAAGACAAACCCCCCGTTGTAGTCGGTGTGCTCACCCAGCAGGTTGACGCGGCCAGGGGCCGAGACGGATACGCTGGGTTCGCTGCCAAAGAGGTCTTTGAACATAGTCGGATCAGGAAACAGGGTCTTGGGTTTTTCCATCAGCCCTCGAGCACCATTGGACGCAGGCGCCCGTTGACTTGCGTGCTGGGCCAGGCCGGATCGAAGGTGAGGTTTTCCAGGCCGGTTTCGCCGAGCAAAAAGGTATCCTCGACCTTGGCGCCGGGCAGGCTGGGGTTCCAGGCCAGGGCCATACCGGGCTCGAGCCGGGTGGGGTTGCCGGGCCGGGCCAGCACCTCGCGGCTGCGGTAGCCGGTCAGGCCGCCCTGGTGGTGGTTCTCAAACTCCTGGGGCTGGCCGATGGCCTGGTAGGCCGCGCGGATGCTTTCCAGCACCTCGCCCAGGGTTGCGCCGGGCCTCGAGGCCTCGAGGGCCGCGGCCTCGATCTGGCAGACCTGCTGGTTGAGGCGCTGGGCCTCCGGGTGGCCGAAGCTGCGCAGGCGGCTGACGTTGGCGATAAGGCCGTGCCGTCGCCCGCAGATCACCCCCATAAACAGCCGCCCCAAGGGGCGTTGTTGGGGGATGGGGTGGCGGTAGCGGAAGAGCCGTTCCTCGCCGGCGACCAGCAACACCAGGGGCTGGATGCCCTTGGACAGGAGTTCCTCGCTGATGGCCCCGGCCAGCTCGTACTCGCTCCAGCCGGGGTCGGCGAAGCGGAGGCTCTCGCCCAGGGCCGCCGCGGCATCCCGGCCCAGGGCGCGGTAGTGGGCCTGTTCTTCCGGCGAGAGCACCAGGCGCAAAGGGGTGAGGTCGTGCTCGCTGTCGCTGGGCCCCTGGGGGGCGGGCGGGCTGTACCAGGGGTAGCGCACGACCTCGAGGCCCGGTACCTCCTCGTCCAGTAGCCGCCCGGCCTCGATCTGTGAGGCGTGGAGCCGCACGCCGTCGGGGGTGATCTCGAGCCAGGCTGCTACCGGACGAAAAGTGACCACGGTGTTGTCGCCACCGCCGGTGAGCCAGGCGAAGTTCTCGGGCTGCTGCACAAAAAAGCGCGCAAAACCCTGGCCTTCCATCCAGGCCCGCAGTCGGGTGAGCGCAAAAGCGTTCATACTTCAGGCTACCGCTTTCGTGTTACGCACACTCATAAAAAATCCAGGGTAGGCCAGGGGCCGCACTCAGATCGCCACCTCGCGCAGCACCCGCGCGGTCTCCTCGGGCAGGGCATCCATGGCAAAGGTGCCGGCGGCCAGCTCGGTGCCAGCCAGGTACTTGAGCTTGTCGGCGGTGCGCAGGGCCGGGTAGAACTCCACGTGGAAGTGGAAGACCTCCTCAGCGCCTTTGGGGGCGGCGTGCAGGGCCATCACGTAGGGCATGGGCTTGTGGAACAGGTTATCCAGCTTTTGCACCACCTGGCCCAACACCCTGGCAAAACTGCTTATTTCCTCCTCGGTGAAAGCCCACAGGCCGGGGCGGAACTGCTTGGGAAAGACCAGCACCTCGTAGGGGTAGCGGGCAAAAGGCGGAATGCAGGCCAGCACGTGTGCATCTTCCAGCACCGTGTAGGGCCCCAGGTGGGGCAGCAGGTTGAGCAGCACCGGGCTTTTCTGGAAGGCCTCGAGCTCCTTTTGCAAAATGGGGGGAATCCAGGGGTAGGCGTAAATTTGCCCATGGGGGTGGTGCAGCGTGACCCCCATCTGCTCGCCCCGGTTCTCGAAGGGCATCACGTACTGGATCTGGGGGCGGGCGTACAGCTCGCGGTAGCGGTCGGCCCAGACCCGCACCAGCAGCTCGCGCCGCTCGGGGCTTAAGGAGGCCAGGCTGCCGCTGTGCTCGGGGGTGTACACCACCACCTCGCAGTCACCCTGGGCGTCGCGGGTGGGGATGACCAGGCCTTCGGGCGGCGCCCCGGCGTGGGGGGAGAGGGAGGGCCAGCGGTTCTGGAAGACGGCGATCTCAAAGTCTTCGAAGGGGATCTCGGTGGGGAAGCCGCCGGGTTTGCTGGGGGCCAGGGGGTCGTACTCCTTGGGGGGCAGGAAGGTGCGCCCCTGGCGGCTGGCGGCAAACACCACCCACTCCTGCCGCAGGGGGTGCCAGCGGGCGTGGGACTGGGCCTGGCCGGTGTTTTCGCCCTCCTCGAGCGCCGGCAGGGTGTGGGGCTTCAGGCCGTACAGGTAGAGCATCCGGCCGTCTTTTTTGGCATATACACGTTTATGCATGGTCTCCTCGAGTTGTTGTTCTAGGATGCGCAGGGCCAGGCGGGGTCAGATCTCCAGCCAGCTCGAGAAATCCACCTCCCGCTCGCCAATTTTGAAGGTGTAGGGGCCGGTCTGGAGGATGGAGGGGCTGGCCTCGAGCCACTCCTTGAGCCCTTCCCGCTCATCGCCGTCCAGCCACTCGGGGGGGTCGGAGGTGGCCTTGAAGCCCGCGACCAGGGCCAGGTCTTGCAACACCACGCGCTGGGCCGGGGTGAGCAGGTTGTAGCGGGTGCGGAAGTAGGCCACGTCGGGGTCGGTGTGCACCAGCGGCTTCAGCCAGAGGCGGTGCAGGCTGGTGCGCAGGGCGTTGTAGGCCGCGGGGCCGGTGGGGTCGTGCAGGTACACCCGCCGGTCTTCGTTGTCCCAGTAAGGGGCCACGTCCGGCCCAATGCGCAGCCCGTCCACCAAGCCCAGCGAGGCGAGGATGGGGGCCCCGCAGGCCAGAATGTACACGTCGTCACCGGCGGCCTCGCGGATGAGACGGAGCGCTTCGCGGTAGGCCTCTTCCCTCGAGGCTCCGCTATGCCTTTGACCGGGCAGGGCCGCTGCAAACAGGAAGTCCAGCTTTAAGTAGCGGTAGCCCCAGCCCCGCACCTTCTGGATCAGGCGCTGCAGCCAGTCTTGCACTGCTGGCAGGGTCACGTCCAGCGCGTAGTAGCCGCCCCAGTTGGTGCCCGCCAGAACCAGCTCGCCCTGCTCGTCGCGCAAGAACCAGTCGGGGTGCTCCTTGAACAGGTTGGAGCTGGGCCGGGCAATAAAGGGGGCCAGCCAGAGGCCGGGGGTCAGGCCCTGGCTCTGGGCCCGCAGGGCGATAGCGCTCATGCCCGAGGGGAACTTGTGGTTGGGCTCCCAGTCGCCCATGTTTTGCTGCCAGCCATCGTCGAGCTGGAACACCTCAAAGGGCAGGCCCTGCAAAGCGGCGATGGTCTGCAGCATCTTGCTTTCTGAGATATCGCTGTAATAGCTGTACCAGCTACACCAGACCCGGGGGGCGGGCGGCTGGCCCCGGATCCCCAGGGTGTTAGCCAGCAGTTCGGTGTAGCGGGCCAGCACCTGCTGCTGTTCGCCGTAGGCCAGAAACCACTGGGTCTCGTGGTCGCTCGAGCCCTTGAGGCTCAGGCGGTCAGCCTCGATGCGCGCCCCCGGACGCAGAGCCCCCAGGAAGAGCATCCGCCCGTCGTGGCCCTCGAGGCCCCCCAGGCCGCTGCCGCCGTGTACAGGTGAGAGGGCGTAGGCTGGGTCGTCGCACTGGGGGCGGCGCTCGGGGGGCAGGATGGGTTTGGGGCTCTCTTTCAGGCTCACCCAGCCGGCCTCGCTCCAGCTCTGCCAGCCGTGCTTGAAGTAGAGCGTGCGCCCAAAGGGGTGCCCGATCTGCACGGTTTTGCCGCTCAGCAGGTAGCCGCCCAGGGTTTCCTCGAGCCGCCCCGCGCTGATGCTGAACTCATAGCCCTGAATCTGCACGGCGTCACTCCTCAACCCAGATGCTCAAATCATAGGGGGCCACGGTGGGGCCACCCAAAACGAACCGGGCGCCCTGGGGGGTTGGGGCGGTCTGGGGCCGGTCGGTGTAGTTGAAGGCGAACACCCAGGGCCCCCGCCGCCGCATGCGCAAGCCCTCGGGCAGGGGTTGGATTGGCAAGCCCAGGCTCTGGGCCACCTCGGCCAGATAGCTTTGCAGAAACTCCCGGCCCGGCCAGAAGGCCAGGTAGTGCCGGTGGTGGTGCTGGTAGATGGCCCCCCTGCCATCGGCAAAGGTGGCGACCGGGGTGAGGCTGGACTCGATCCACTCCTTCCAGACCCCCACCGGCCAGGACTGGCCCTGCCAGGTGAGGGTTTCGCTCAAGCCGGGGCGCCAGCTTTCCACCCGGGTTACCTTGAGGGGCAGCAGCGCCTGCAAAGCGCCGGGGGGTAGCTGGGCCGGTATGCCCAGGGCCTCGGTTTTGGAGCCAGTGCGCGGCCCAAACACCACCGCGCCAGGTGCCTCTTTGAAGGCCTGCAAGGCCGCTTTGCGCAGGATGGGCAGGCTGGGCACCACCACCAGCCGGTAGGGGTGCAGGTCGGCCCCCGGGGGCACCACATCCACGTCCAGCCCCAGGCTGCGCAGGGCCTGATAGAAGTGCCAGACCAGGTCGCGGTACACAAACTCCTGGCCCTGCGGCTGGATGCGGAAAACCCAGTCGGCCTCGTAGTCGAAGACCAGGGCCACAGGGGCTGGGCTGCTTTGGGGCAGGGACAGTCGGCTGAGCTCCTGGGCCACCTGCTGGGCCTCGAAGAAGCCCAGGTCGGGCTCGAAATCGGGCCGGTTGAGTCCGGCGTGGAACTGCTCCTGGGCCTGGGGAAACTGCCGCCAGCGGAAGTAGCTCACCACCTCGGCACCATGGGCCAGGGCCTCCCAGGTCCACAGCCGCACCATGCCGGGGGCCGGGGAGGGGTTGTGGTGGGCCCAGTTGACCGGCCCCGGCTGCTGCTCCATGACCCACCAGCGCGGCTTGACCCCGCGGTAGAGGTCGTGGTGGAAGGCGGCCATATCGGGGTGGCCGGTGTGGGCGTAGCGGAGCTTTTCCTCCGCTGTGCAGGGCAGCACGTCCATATCGGTAAAGCCCAGGGGGTAGCTGTCCCAGCCGGCTATATCAAGATCCTGGGCCAGCTTGAAGTGGTCGAAGTCCGGGGTGTAGCCCATGAAGTTGTGCACAATGAACTTCTCGGGAGCATACTGCCGCAGGATTTCGGCCTGCATGCGATTAAAAGCGGCCACCTGATCCGAGCTAAAGCGGTAAAAATCCAGCCAGTGCGCGGGGTTGGCCTCGGTAACGGTTTGGTTGGGCAGGTCGATCTCGCCAAAAGCCCGGTAGGTCATGCTCCAGAAGACGTTGCCCCAGGCCTGATTGAGGGCCTCGATGCTGCCGTAGCGGGCCTGTAGCCACAGCCGGAAGGCCCGCAGGTCTTCGGGGCCGTAGCTGCGAGTGGTGTCGTGGCAGCCGTACTCGTTATCGGTCTGCCAGCCGGCCACAAAGGGGTTGGGGCCGTAGCGCTGGGCCAGCAGGGTTACGATGCGGCGGGCCTCCTCGAGGTAAACCCGGCTGCTGAAGCTGTAGTGCCGGCGCGAGCCAAACTTGCGGGGCCGGCCCTGGATATCGTAGGCCAGGATGTCGGGGTGCTGGTCGATGAGCCACTTGGGGGGGGTGGCGGTGGGGGTGCCCAGCACCACCTTGAGACCAGCTTCGCCCAGGGTCTCGATGGCCGCATCCAGCCAGTCCCAGGTAAAGCGGCCCGGGTCGGGTTCTATGGCGCTCCAGGCAAACTCGCCAATGCGCACGTAGGTCAGGCCCAGCGCGCGCATGCGCCGGGCATCCTCGGCCCAGCGTTCGCGGGGCCAGTGTTCGGGGTAGTAGCAGACACCTAACATATGCTCGAGGGTAGAGAAGGGGGGGTGATCCGGCAAAGCGTCTGCCGGATCAGATATCCACTAGCTGAGTCCAGCGATGGGGTATGAGGTTGGCTTGCTCCAGGGGAAAAGCCATAGGGTAGATGGGCTTCGGATGGGGTTCACAGTTAATCCTTCACCCCTCCCGCGGTAATGCCCGCAATAAAGTAGCGCTGCAAAAACAAGAACAGAACCAGGAAGGGCAGGGTGGTCATGACCGCCCCCACCATGATGCCCCCCCACGAGACCCGCGTGAGCCCAATCAGCGAGCCCAGCGCCACCGGGGCGGTCTGCATCTCCCGATCCGAGAGCACCAGCAAAGGCCACAGATAGTCGTTCCAGGAAGCCAAAAAGAGGATGATGGCCAGGGCGGCCATGGCCGGGAGCACCAGCGGCACGGCGATCCGGAAGAAGATGCGGAACTCCCCGGCCCCATCGATACGGGCGGCCTCGAGCAGGCTTGCCGGCAGGCTCAGGAAGTTCTGCCGCATGAAAAACACCCCCAGGCTGTTGGCCAGCGAGGGCAGAATCACCGCCCACCAGGTGTTGGTGAGGCGGAAGTCGAAGGTCATGGCCTCGCGCAGGGCCGGCACCCCCAGGAAGAGGTAGGCCAGGGCCGCCACCGCATACCCCACCCACAGCACCCGCCCGAGCGCGGGCGAGAAGCGGAGCCAGGCCAGCAGGGCTGCGATACCGCCAAACACCGCCATCCCAATCAGAATTGCCAGCAGGGTTTTGGCCTCGCGGGCCACCAGGATGAACTGGGGGATCACCACCGCAAAGTAGGGGATGGTCAGGGTGGCAATCACCAGGGAGAACAGCAGGCCCTTGCCCCAGAACTCAAAACGCGCAAAGGCATACCCGGCCAGGCTGGTCAGGAAGATCGAGAGCACCGTGTAGATGCCGGCCACCATCACGCTGTTGAACAGAGCGCGCAGGAAGTTGGTGTCGGCCTGCAGGCTTTGCAGGTTGGCGGCAAACTGGTTGCCCGGCAGGATGGGGGTGGGGGTGCTGAAGATGGCGATCTCGGGGTGGGTCGAGAAGACGAACATCAGCCACAAAGGGGCCAGCCACAGAAGGGCCAGGGGGGTCAGGAACAGGTGCAGCCAGAAGCTGCGCCACCAGAGCCGCCGCTTCACGATTCCCTCCCGAACAGCCGAAGCTGGATGATGGAGAAGACCAACGCCAGCAGGGTGATGGCGTAGGCGATGGTGGAGGCGTAGCCGAAGTTGATGTTCTGGAAGCCCTGGCGGTAGAGGTAGACCCCCAGGGTGGTGGTGGCGGTGCCGGGGCCGCCGTTGGTGATGAGCCAGGGCTCGGTGAAGAGCTGCAGGGTTCCGATAATGGAGAGCACCAGACAAAACAGCAAAACCGGGCGCAGGCTGGGTACGGTGATGCGCCAGAACTGCTGCCAGGGGCTAGCCCCGTCTATCTCGGCGGCCTCGTAGAGATCCTTGGGGATGCTTTGCAGGCCGGCCAGGATGATGATGGCGTTGTAGCCGGTCCAGCGCCAGGTCAGGGTGATGATGATGACCGCCATGGCCCCCACGGGGTCGAAAATCCAGTTAATCTGGGTGCCTAAAGCGGCGTTCACGGCGCCGTTCTGGTTAAAAAGCAGGCGGAACACCGCCGAGTAGGCCACCGCCCCCACCACCACCGGCGCAAAGAAAGCAAAGCGAAAAAAGCCCTTGGCCCGCAGCAGTTGCGAGTTCAGCGCAACGGCCAGCGCGGTAGCCAGGGCCAGCATCAGGGGCACCTGGATTACCAGAATCAAAACTGTGTTGCGCAGGGCGTCCCAAAAGGCAGCATCGCCCAGGATGCGGCCCCAGTTGATGCTCAGGTTCCAAACCGGGGGGGAGACCCGGGTGTTCTGGAACGACAAAAGCAGCGACTCGAGGATGGGCCAGGCCCAGAACAAAGCGAAAATTGCCAGGTAGGGCAGCAGAAAAAGGTAGGGGGTCGCGCTACGTTTCACGCGTCCTCCAGGTCAAAAGTCTGGGTATATTGCACCTCACGGGAGGCTCCAAAGCGATTCTACTGTTGTAAAAGCGAGGGGGTGGGGCGGCCCCCACCCCCAAAGTGGTTTTAGCGTGCGATGGGCAGACCGGTGGCCTGCGAGATCTGCTGGGCGGCAGCGTCGAGGGCGGCCTTGGCGCTTGGGAAACGCCCAGCGACGTAGTCAGCCTGGGTCTTGACCATAATGGCGCGGGCTTCCTGGAAGAACTGGGTGCCGCGAGCCGCCGGCACGTTGCCCAGGGTGCCCAGGATCACCTGCCAGATGCGCTGGTTGCCCCAGTAGGGCTGAGGCTGGGCCACGTAGGGGTCGCGGGTGGCGGCCAGCAGCGAGGGCACCAGGCCGAATTCCTTGAGCATGGTCACCTGGCCTTCGGTAGTACCCAGGGCATAGCGGACGAAAGCCCAGGCGGCTTCCTTGTTGCGCGAGGAGGCAGGAATGGCCAGGGCTGAGCCGCCCAGGTTGGCAGCGCGCACCCCACCGGGGCGGGAGGCGGGCATCGGGTACACGCCCCACTTACCGCTCTGCTCGGGGGCGTTGGAGCGGATGGTGCCTTCGTACCAGGCCCCGAACATGCTGGTGGCTACGGTGCCGGCCTTGAAGGCCTGAATCTGCTCGTTCCAGCCGCCTTGCATCACGATACCGGCGTCAATCAGCTTCTTGACGGTCTCGAGCGCGGTTACACAGCCGGGCTGGTTCACCGTGACGGCGTTGGCCTCGTTGTTGAAGTAGAAGCAGCCGTTCTGGTTGGCCAGCATACGGAACCACTCGTCGTCCTGGCCGTTGGCAATCACCCCTACCTTGACGCGGTTGTTGGTGGCCTGGGCGATGCGGCGGCCTGCGGCGATGAAGTCGTCCCAGGTGCGGATGGTGGCTGGGTTGACACCCGCCTGGCTGTAGATGTCGCGCCGGTAGAACATGACCACCGGGCCAGAGTCCCAGGGCATGGCGAAGACCTTGTTGCCCACGGTGAGCTCGGTCCACTTGAAGGCGGGGAACTGGTTGCGCAGGGTGGAGGCGGCGGGCTGCAGGGTGTTGAGGTCGGTGAAGCAGTTGGGGAAGCGGGCCCAGAACACCTCAGCCTCGTTGTTCTCAACGGAGTAGACGTCGGGCAGGTCGCCCCCGCCGGCAGCACAGCCGGCCAGGCCGCGGTCGTAGGTGGCCTGGTTGCCGAGATCCACCACGTTGACCTTAACGTTGGGGAAGAGTTTGTTGAAGCCGGGGATGTTGGCCTGTAGGGCTTTGGCCGCGATGTCCCAGCTCCACACGGTGATCTCGCCGCGCAGGTTGGGGTTCCCCTGTATGGACTGGGCCGAGGCCAGCGTGAGGGCCAGGGCCGTTCCTAGAACCAGTAGACGTTTCATGTATCCCTCCTTAGACACCAGCCTTTTCGGGGCCGTACTTCATGAAAAAGCCGCATTTAGACATGCAAGAAGCTTTTTCCCCGTCAAGGTTCAAGCGGAGTCTAAGGGTGGGGCCCGGAGCTTGTCAATAGTTATGAACACTTACGAAAGTTTTCGAAAAAAGCCCCTTGCTTTAGGGCTGCCGTGCTACCGCAACCTCGAGCCCCCGCTGCCGCAGGAGCTCGAGGTCTTCTTTTTTAGCCTTGCGGTCGGTGACGAGCAGGTGGGCTATTTCCAGCGGCCCGATGCGGGCGGCGGCGATCTGCATGAGCTTGCTGTGGTCGGCCAACACGATAATCTCACGGGCGGCCTCGATCATGGCCCGCTTAATCTCGGCCTCTTGCAGGTTGGTGTTGGTGAAGCCTTTGTCGGGGTGCACCCCGTTGCAGCCGATAAAGGCTTTGTCGGCGTTGATCTCCCGCAACAGCAGGGTGCCGTAGGGGTTGACCAGCGAGTGCTGCAAAGGCCGTAGCGTACCGCCTGTGACGATGACGGTGACGCCGGGGTGCGACTCCAGCAGCAAGGCGATGTTGAGCGCACTGGTAATGACCACCACGTTCTTCAAAGAGGGCGGGAGGGCTTTGGCCAGCTCGGTGGTGGTGCTGCCCACGTCCACAATAATTGTCTCGCCGTCGCGCACCAGGCTGGCTGCGTAACTACCGATGCTTTCTTTTTCTCTGGCGTGCACCTGGCGGGTTTCCTCCAGGGGCAGCTCGAAGCGCTTGATCTCGGCGGGTACGGCGCCCCCCCGCGTGCGCCGCAGCGCCCCCTGCTGTTCCAGGTATTCCAGGTCGGTGCGGATGGTGACCGTAGAAACACCGAAATGCTGGGCCAGCTTGCGTACCTTGACCCGTCCATCCCGGCGGAGCATCTCCAGGATGTCTTGATGTCGGAAGGTGGCTTCGAGGGAGGGCATAGCGAAAGAATACGAAAGTTTGCGAAGGGATGCAAACAAAAACTACTCTTCTTCGGCCAGCAGTGGCAGGAACACGGTAAAACGGGTCTCGCCAGGCCGGCTGGCTACGCGAATTTCGCCCCCGTGGGCTTCGGCAATCTGCTTGGCGATAGCCAGCCCCAGCCCGGTTCCGCCCTCGGGGCCGCGGGCGAAGCGGGTGAACAGGCGCGGGAGCACCTCGGGGGCGATGCCCGGCCCCCGATCCACCACAGCAAAGGCCGCCCAGGGCTGCTTGGGGGGCTTCATCTCGGGGGTGGAGGTGGTGCGTAGCTCATCGGCGGACTCGTAGGGGTCGGGGGGGTTGTCGGTAGGCTCCTTGACCATCCAGACCCGCACCTGTACTTTCTCCGGACTTCCAGCAGCCCGCACCGCGTTGGCAATCAGGTTACGGGCCAGTTGCAGCAGGCGGTCGGGGTCGCCTAACACCTCGGGAAATTCGCGGGGCATTTTGAGAACCACGCCCGGATACTCGCCCACCGCCTGCCGCAGCAGGTCGCCAAGATTGATGATGTGTGGGTTCACGCTGCGTTCGGCCTCACCGCGGGCCAGGGCCAGGAGATCCTGCACCATGCGGACGGTATGGGCTGCAATCTTACGGGCGCGCTCGAGCATCTCGGTATCGCCGGGGTTGCGGCTGAGGCGCTCGAGGTAGCCATTGAGCGAGGTGAGGGGGGTGCGCAGCTCGTGCGATACCTCGGCCAGGAAGGCCCGCTCGCGTGCCTGGGCCTCGCGCAGCTCGCCCAGCAGGTCGTTGACCTTCTCCACCATCACCCCCAGGTCGTCCTTGGGGCCGGTGTAGTGGATGGGCTCGAGGTTGCGCGGGCCGCGCTTGTCCACCTCCGAGGCCGCGCGGTGCAGGGGAATGAGCGAGAGGCGGGCCGCCAGCACAATCAAAAGAGCCCCCAAGGGCAATAGAAAAGCCATCCCCTGGATCAGGGTATTGCGCACGGTGGCTGAGATGCTCTCGATGTAGCGGGTGTCCTGGCTGACCACCACCACCGCCCCCGGTATGGCCTGGTAGGCCGCCATAAAGCTGGGGGCATAGTAGGGCTTGGCCGTGTTGCTGGCCGAACGAATAAAGTGTTTGGGTACTATGTGCTCAAAATCGGGGCTGGGGGCTATCAGAAGTTGCCCGCCTGTGCTGTAAAAGCTCACATTGATGGGGCCGGAGCGGGGTAGGCTGATCTCCCCAGCGCGCCCTGAGGCGTACAGCAAAGCCACCTCGTTGACGTAACGCAGGAGGGTGCGTTCAACCTGCCCATACAGGCCGAAGTTGATGCTGTAGACGGCGATGCTCAGGGTCAGCACCAGAATCAGCACCCACAGGATCGTATAGGCCAGGATCAGTCGGGTGCGGAAGGACATAGAGAAAGGGGGGCTGGGGCCCCGGCTCACTCGGCCTCGCGCTGCCGCAGGGCATAGCCCACCCCGCGCACGGTGCGCAGGTAGCCGTAAGCACCGGCTTCGCGCAGCTTGGCGCGCAGGTTGGCAATATGCACATCGACCACATTGGAGTCACGCTCGAGCTGCCTTCCCCACAGGTGCTCCTCGATCTCCTGACGGCTGAACACCTTGCCCGCACGGCTCACCAAAAGCGACAGCAATTCGAATTCCTTAGGTGAAAGGCGCAGCTCCTGGCCTTCGAACAGCACCTGTCGCTTGGCTAGGTGGACTTCCAAGCCCCCCACGCTGATCTGCTCACCCCCTTCACGGTGGCGGAGCTGCACCTGGATGCGGGCCAGCAACTCGGCGGGGTGGAAGGGCTTGACGATGTAGTCGTCGGCCCCGTCGGAGAGCAGGCTGACCTTGCGCTCCACTGCATCGGCGGCGGTGAGGACGATGATGGGCACCTCGTAGCCTGCTCGAATGCGCCGGGCTACTTCACCGCCGTCCAGATCGGGTAGGCCTAGGTCGAGGATGACCAGATCCGGTGTGGCCTCGCGCAGGCGCACCAGGCCCGACATTCCTCCCGAGGCCCAGTCCACGGTGTAACCGGCCTCGCCCAGCTCGAGCTGCAAGAGGTGTGCGATCTCGGGGTCGTCTTCAATCAGCAAAATACGTTTCATCGTACCTCCGGCAAGACACGCCCGTTGGGCAGATTCAGGCGGTATGTGCGGGTTAAGAGCTCATTAAGGCTCACGCGTTCTCCTTGAATGACCAGGGCGACATCCCCCCTAGGGGTGGTGATTCCATTGTAGGGTGGGCGGTAGCCGCCATCTACCCGGAACAGCACCCGCACCTCGCGGTTAGCGGGCGCAGGCAGCTTGCTTTGCAAAACCAGGTTGCGCTCCTCCACTTGCCAGACCACGTACACTGTGAGCAAATCCGGGGAGACCACCCGAATTTCGCTGCCCGACGGAATAAAGGGCAGGTTGGGTAGCGGTGCGAGCGCTAGTACGAAGGCAAGTAAAAGACTGCGCATCGTCTCACCACTATGCAAGCCTACCCAAATAGGTGCATGGGATTCCAGTAAAGGGCATTTTATACGTGCTGAGGGGGTGCTTCATAGGTCTTTGCGTTGCCGATAATATGGCTGGCAATATCCACCGTCATGGTAGTGTAAATGGAAGCCTCAAAAGTTTAGCATTTCTTAAGCCGCGAAGGCCCCGGCGAGCCACACGGCTACCAGCCCCCCCAGGGTGGTGGCCAGCAGGTTGGTGAGGTCATTGCTCCACCAGGAAATCTGATCTTCGCCCAGCCCCAGCAGCGTATCGGCCAGCGCGCCGGTGAGGCCCCCCAGCACCACCGCCCAGACGGGTGCCTCGAGCCAGGCCGCCCAGGGGGCAAATAGAAGCGCCCCTGCGAGCAAGGCCAGGGTACCCGGCCCACTGATGGCCGCGTTGGTTCCGCTTTCCACAGGGCCTTTTAGCAAATGCCAGGCCCGCGGGCTTCGGCTACCCAGTTCAGTAGCCAGGGTGTCGGCTGTGGCGGTAGCCAGCGCTGCGAGGAAAAAGGTCGGTGAGCCGAGTACAAGTCCCAGTGCAGCCGGAAGTCCATTGGCCAGTACCTGTGAAGCTGTTCGGCCTGCACGATCGCGGCTGCTCGAGTTGAGCCGGCTGGCCAGGCTGCCCAGAGCCACAAAGAACAGCACCGCCAGGGCTGCGGGGACACCGCCCGCCCATAAGGGTAAGCCCCCTACCAGCGCGGCGGCCCAGGAAGCCCCCGGTTTGAGCCAGCCCATGTGCTCGGCCAGCAGCCCGATTCCAAGGGCGATGAACAAAGCCAGGAAAAGACTCATCTTGCAGGCGGCTACAACACCTGTGACCAACGCACCGAGCGCACGTTGGGCACGTTGCGCAGGCGTTCATCCAGGGCTTTTTGCTCGCCCTCGCTTAAGTCGATGCGGGTGCTGATGCGAAACAGGGAAGAAAGCGGCGAGGTGGGGCTCGAATTTACGCCCATGGCGCTTTTGCCCATCCAGGCAATGGCATCCATGATGTCGCGCAGCAAACCGGCCCGGTCATCGGCCAGCACCTCGAGCTGCATCACCCGGCCCAGCCCTTCCCAGTAGGCCGGCACAACCCGCCCGGGGTCGTGCTCCATCAGCCGGCGCATGTTGGGGCAGCCCGCTTTGTGAATCGTGACCCCCCGCCCCCGGGTGATGTACCCCAGGATGGTATCGCCTTTGGCGGGCTCACAGCAGCTAGCCAGCTTAATGGGCACGTTGAGGTTGGACTCCAGGCGGATGCCCAGGGTGTTCTTGACGGGCTTGGGCCTGGCGGCAGCGGATTCGGTTCTGGGTACCAGGATGCGGGCAATCTGCTGGGGTGCCACCCGCCCGGTTGCAATGGCAGCGTACAGATCTTCTGGCGACGAGCTTTTGATAAGCTTGCGCCCCACCTCCTCGAGCTGGCTTTCCAGCGGCCGGGGCAGGCCCCGCCGCTTGAAGTACTTCTCCAGCATCCGCATGCCTTTTTCCAGGGTCTCGGCCCGCTCAAAAGCCCGGAAGTACATGCGGATTTTCTGCTTGGCTGAGCGGGTTTTGGCGTAATCGATCCAGTCTTTGGAGGGGTGGGCGGTCTTGGCGGTGAGAATCTCCACAATCTCGCCGTTTTGCAACTCGTAGCTGAGGGGCACGATGCGCCCATTCACCTTGGCCCCTACCATGTGATGGCCCACCTCGGTGTGAATGTGGTAGGCGAAGTCTACCGGGCTCGAGCCCTTGGGTAGGTTGATAATTTTCCCCTTGGGGGTAAAGACAAAAACCCGGTCGCCCAGCAACTCCTTGGTGACGGCCTCGACGAAATCACGCGAGCTGCTGTACTCCTGCTGCCAGTCCTGGATGCTTTTGAGCCAGCCCACCCGCCGACGGAGGTCTTCGGGGTCGGTGACGCCCTCCTTGTAGAGCCAGTGGGCGGCGACGCCAAACTCGGCGACCCGGTGCATCTCCCTGGTGCGAATCTGCACTTCCAGCGGCAGCCCGTTCACGGCGATGACGGTGGTGTGCAGCGACTGATAGCCGTTGGGCTTGGGCACCGCGATGTAGTCCTTGACCCGGCCCGGGATGGGCTGCCACAGGGCATGCACCAGGCCCAGCACGTGATAGCAGACCTGCTTCTCACGCAAGCTGTTTTCCTCGGGATCCGGCCCCTGGCGCGGATCCAGGATCACCCGCAAGGCCAGCAGATCGTAGATCTGTTCGATGGTTTTGCCCTCCCGCTCCATCTTTTTCCAGATGGAGAACAGGTGTTTGGTGCGGCCGGTGACCTCGAATTTTTTGATGGACTGCTTGAGGATGAAGTCGCGGGCCAGGGCCTGCTCGAGCTTTTCCTTGGCTGCTTGCACCGCGGCTTCCCGCTCGGCCCGGTGGCTTTTGAGACGGCGCTCGAGGGCCTGGTAGTTCTCGGGGTCGAGGTAGCGGAAGGAGAGGTCTTCGAGCTCGAGCTTGACCTGCCCAATCCCCAGCCGGTGCGCCAACGGGGCATAAATCTCCAGGGTTTCGCGGGCGATGCGCTGCTGTTTGTGGGGGGGCATAAACTCCAGGGTGCGCAGGTTGTGCAGCCGGTCGGCCAGCTTGACAATGATGATCCGCACGTCCTCGGCCATGGCGATAAACATCTGGCGCAGGTCCTCGGCGTGCTTTCCCTCGGCGTGCTTATCTTCCTGGGCGGCATGGGCCAGCTTGTAGAGCTTGGAGACCTTGGTCTCGCCCTCCACAATTTTTCGTACCGCGGCCCCAAAGCGCTCTTCAATATCCTCGGGCCGAACCTCGGTGTCCTCGATGGTGTCGTGCAGGAGTCCAGCCAGCAGGGTCTCGACATCCAGGCCCAGCTCAGCCAGGATTTGCGCAACTGCGACCGGGTGAACGATGTAGGGCTCGCCGCTCTTGCGTTGCTGGCCTTCGTGAGCACGGTAGGCGAACTCGAGGGCTTCCCGCACCTGGGCCTTGGCGGCATCGTTCAGGTAGTGAAGATAGGGCTCGAGCCGCTGCCACAAGGCCTCAACTGCAGAATGTGTTGTGGGCGATGGGGGCGCCGCGGTGGGCTGGGTAGGCTCGGTCATATCGAGGTTTCAAGGTTCCGGGTCTGCGCAGGTCAGCCCTTAGATGGACATGCCTCTCAGTCTAGCACCTTGCAAACAACTAGCCAATTTCATCCGACCGAGCTGGGTGCTGCCAGGGAGGCTCGACGGATAGGGCGTTATGGGTTTTGCGACAAATTCCTGAAGAACAGGATACACTGGTCGCATGCTGCGGCTAGACCTGGCAAACGTACTCTCCGAACGCATTGGCCCAAAGGGCATCGACTGGCCTTCGGCCCTGGCGGCTCATGCCCAGCGCTTGGAAGCGGCCCGCGATGCGCTCTGGCAGCGTAAGTCGGATCCTGCCGAGTTCCTGGGTTGGATTGACGTACCCGAGGACACCGAGACCCTGCGACGGGTACTGCGCTTCCGCGAGGCCCAGGCTTGGGTCGAGGATCTGGTGGTGCTGGGCATTGGGGGCTCGGCCCTGGGGGCCCAGGCGGTGGCCGCGGCCCTGGGTAAAGGCCCGGTGCGGCTGCATTTTGTGGACAATGTCGAACCTGAACCCATCCTCGAGCTGCTGCGGAAGCTCGAGCCCCATAAAACCCTGGTCAACGTTATCTCCAAGTCGGGCTCCACCGCCGAGACCATGGCGGCCTTTCTGGCCTTCCGCCGGTGGCTGGAGGATCGCCTCGGGCCGGATTGGAAGCGGCATGTCGTGGTTACCACCGATCCTGCCAAAGGCGTCCTGCGCCCCTACGCCCAGGCCGAGGGCCTTCCCGCCTTCGAGGTGCCGCGCGCGGTGGGGGGACGTTTTAGCGTGACCTGCCCGGTGGGCACCCTGCCGCTGGCGTTTGCTGAGGTCGACCTGGAAAACCTGCTGGCCGGGGCCCGCAAGGCCAACGAACAGGCCCGGGCCGCCCTCGAGCACAACCTGCCGGCCCAGACCGCGCTGCTGCACCACCTGTTTAGCCAGAAAGGCCAGAACATCGTGGTGTTTATGCCCTACTCCACCCGCCTGCGCTACCTGCCGGACTGGTTTGTGCAACTGCACGACGAGTCGCTGGGCAAGATGCGCGATCGGGCCGGCCAGGAAGTGCGCACCGGCACCACCGCGGTTCGAGCCATCGGCACCACTGACCAGCACGCCCAGGTGCAGCTTTTCCGGGAGGGGCCGCACGACAAGCTCATCAATTTTGTGCGCCTGCTGAACCCCAGCGAGGATCTGGAAATTCCGGCGGTGCGGGGGCTCGAGGCCCTCGACTACCTTTTTGGCAAGAGCTTCTTCAAGCTGCTGGATGCTGAGGCCAAAGCCACCGCCCACGCCCTGGCCAAGGCCGGCCAGCCCAACTACACCCTCACCCTGGAACAACTCGATGCCTACCACCTGGGCTGGCTGTTACAACACCTGATGTGGCAGACTGCCTTCCTGGGCGAGCTGTGGAACATCAACGCCTTCGACCAGCCGGGGGTGGAACTGGGCAAGGAGTACACCTACGCCCTGATGGGGCGCCGGGGCTGGGAGTCGCTGGCCCAGGAGTTGCGCGCCGAAGGAGTGGAATAACCGCACCCAACCAGCTCAGTGCCCCAGCAGTTGGCGCATGGCCTGTGGCACGGTCTGGGGCTGGCGCGTCTGGGGGTGGGCCGCCACATAGATGACCTCCCCGCTAATCAGGTGGGCCTCCTCCCGGAAGATACCCAGCACAAACTGCATGCTGCTGTTGCCGATGCGCCCGACCCGCACCCCGATATCCAGCTCGTCATCGTAGTGGGCAGGGGCGTGGTACTCCACGGTGGCCTTGACCACGAATAAATCCAGCCCAAAGCGCTCCACCGTGCTGGGGTAGGGGATGCCGAGGGCCCGCCAGTACTCGGTGATGGCCACATCAAAATAGGTCAGGTAGTGCCCGTTGAAAACGATACCCTGCGGGTCGGTCTCGGCCCAGCGAACCCGCAGGCGGTGGAAGAAGCCAAAATCGGCGCGCTGCATCCTCATCAATATAGCGCCTTAAAAAACCCCCCCCTGGGGGCAGGGGAGGTCAGAAAGGGGAGGTGTTATTCCGAGCTGCCCACGTCCCAGTGTTCGGGGGAGCGCCAGAGGTTGGAAATCAGCAGCTCGCGCATGGCCAGGAACTCCTTGGGCATCCGCTCGTAGAGCTTGATGAAAAGCTCCTCGTGCGAGAGGATCTCCTTGAGCCACAGCTCACGGTCGATGGCCATGAGCTCCTGGAATTGCTCCTTGCTGAAGTTCAGGCCGCGCCAGTCCAGGTCTTCGTAGTGGGGCACATAGCCCAGGGGCGATTCGGTGCCGCGCCCGCGCCCGTTGGCCCGATCCACAATCCACTTCAGCACCCGCATATTTTCGCCGTAGCCGGGCCACAGGTAGTTGCCATCTTTGTCCTTGCGGAACCAGTTCACGCTGAAGATGCGGGGCGGGTCTACCACCCGGCGGCCCATGTCCAGCCAGTGATTGAAGTAGCTGGCCATGTGATAGCCGATGAAGGGCAGCATGGCGAAGGGGTCGCGGCGCACCTCGCCGATCTGCCCGAAGGCCGCAGCGGTCATCTCCGAGCCCATGGTAGCGCCCAGATACACCCCAAAGCTCCAGTTGAAGCTCTGGTAAACCAGCGGCACTACTGTGGCCCGGCGCCCACCAAAGATGAAGGCCTTGATGGGCACACCCTTGGGGTTTTCCCACTCGGGGTCGATGGCGGGGTTCTGGCTGGCCGGGGCGGTAAAGCGGGCGTTGGGGTGGGCGGCTTTGCGTCCACAGTCGGGTGTCCACTCGTTGCCCTGCCAGTCGATGGCCCTGGCCGGCGGTGGGCCGTCCATGCCTTCCCACCAGACATCGCCCTCGGGGGTGAGGGCCACGTTGGTGAAGATGGTGTTGGCCTTGATGGTTTCCATGGCGTTGGGGTTGGTGCTATAGGACGTACCCGGAGCCACCCCAAAGTAGCCGGCTTCGGGGTTGATGGCATAGAGCCGCCCATCGGGGCCGGGCTTGATCCAGGCGATGTCGTCGCCCACCGTGGTGACTTTCCAGCCTTCTTCCTGGAAGGGCTTGGGCGGGATCAGCATGGCAAAGTTGGTCTTGCCGCAAGCGCTGGGGAACGCGGCGGCTACGTAGGTTTTCTGGCCTTTAGGGTCTTCGACCCCCAGAATCAGCATGTGCTCGGCCAGCCAGCCCTCGTCGCGCCCGATAACACTGGCAATCCGCAAGGCCAGGCACTTTTTGCCCAGCAGGGCGTTGCCGCCGTAGCCCGAGCCGTAGCTCCAGATGCTGCGCTCTTCGGGGAAGTGCACGATGTACTTGGTGGTGGGGTTGCAGGGCCATGGCACGTCTTTCTGTCCGGGTTCCAGGGGCATGCCCACGCTGTGCATGCAGGGCACGAAATCGCCATCCTCACCCAGCACGTCGTAGACGGCCTTGCCCATGCGGGTCATGATGCGCATATTGACCACCACATAGGCCGAGTCGGTGATCTCGATGCCGATGTAGCTGATGGGGGAGCCCAGCGGCCCCATGCTAAAGGGCACCACGTACATGGTGCGCCCCCGCATGCAGCCGTCGAAGAGGCTCTGCAGGGTGGCGTGCATTTCTTTGGGGTTGACCCAGTTGTTGGTGGGGCCGGCGTCTTCTTTGTTGATGGAGCAGATGAAGGTGCGGTCTTCTACCCGGGCGACGTCGCTGGGGTCGGAGCGGGCCAGGAAGCTGTTGGGGCGCAGCTTGGGGTTGAGGCGGATGAAGGTGCCGGCCTCCACGAGCTGATCGCACAGGGCGTTGTACTCCTCTTCCGAGCCGTCGCAGAAGTGCACCGCATCGGGTTTGCATAGCGCGACTGCTTCGGCGATCCAGTGCTTGACCCGTTCACTCTTGATGTAAGGAGGGAACTCGAGGTTTGACATAATCCCCTTTACTCTAACGGTAGCTTTGAGATATTTCACGAGCTCTCGAGGTCAGTTTCTGCCGCTTGCCGGTCTGGGTGTAGGGTCAAGCACCCTGATCCTTGGCTGCCCTAAACTGGGCACATGCGGATTCGCTTGCGCGAGAACGGGCCGCTGGTGATTGACCTGCCCGAGGGCAGCCGGTACCGGCTGGGTGGGGAGGAGCGGGTGCTCGAGCGGGCCAAGCTGGCTTTATGCCGCTGCGGCCACTCGGAAGACAAACCTTTGTGCGACGGGAGCCATAAGCGGGTGGGCTTTGTGGCGGCGGGGGGTGAGCTGGAAGTAGAGCTGCAATAGCCTTGGCGGGCTTTTTGCTATGCTGAGTCCGTCCATGAAGCCGGGCCCTCTTAACGCCATTACCGATGTGCCAGGTATCCAGGTAGGCCACTACACCGACCTCGAGCACCTCACAGGGGTTACGGTTATCTATCCTGAAAACGGCGCGGTGGCAGGGGTGGATGTGCGCGGTAGCGCACCGGGCACGCGTGAAACCGATCTGCTTAACCCGGTTAACCTGGTCGAGCGGGTGCAGGCCGTTGTGCTCTCGGGGGGGAGTGCCTATGGCCTCGAGGCCGCTTCAGGGGTAATGCGCTGGCTCGAGGAGCGCGGCCAGGGCTACCCGGTGGGTAACGCCACCACCCAGACCGTGGTGCCCATCGTGCCGGCGGCGGTGATTTTCGATTTGCTGGTGGGCAGCGCCACGGTGCGCCCCAATGCCCAGTACGGCTACTGGGCGGCCCAGAACCTGAAGGGCGGGCCGGTGGAGCAAGGGGTGGTGGGGGTGGGCACGGGCGCCCGCAACGGGGGGCTGAAAGGGGGGGTGGGCACCGCCAGCCTCGAGCTGCCCGGCGGGCTGTTGGTGGGGGCCATTGTGGCGGCCAACGCCCACGGGCGGGCCCACGACCCGGTAACCGGCGAGCTTTACGCGCGTTTCCTGGAGCAGGAGGGCGAGTTCAAGCTCAAGCACCCTCCCCGGCAATTGTCAGCCCCGGACTACACCGAGGTCTTCGCCGACGCCTTTGTGCGTAGCAACACGGTAATCGGCTGCGTAGCCACCAACGCCAGGCTGAGCAAAGCCCAGGCCCAGAAGGTAGCCCAGATGGCCCACGACGGCATCGCTCGAGCGGTTTTCCCGGCCCACACCATGTTCGACGGCGATGTCATCTTCTGCCTAGCCACCGGCGAGGTAGAGATTAACGGCCCCGCTGAACTCAGCCGGATTGGCGCGGTGGCCGCCGATGTGTTCGCCCGGGCCCTGGTGCATGGGGTGCTGCATGCTTACTCGGTGGGCGGGCTGGTTGCCTACCGGGACTTATACGATCGCTGAAGACCCCAACCATGAGGGTGGGCTGAATATGGATAAGGAGCAACTGGCCCAAAGCGCGGCCCAGGCTGTAGACACCGACGAACTGGTGCGCCTGACCCGGGCCCTGGTTCGCATTGCAAGCTACTATCCGGGGCCGGGGGAGCAGCCGGTGGTGGATTTCCTGGAGCCCTACCTGCGCGAGCGCGGTTTCAAGACCACCGTGCAGAGGGTGGCGCCGGGCCGCCCCAACCTGATCGCCGACCTGGGGCAGGGCAAAGGGGGGCTCATTCTGGAAGGCCATACCGATGTGGTCACGCACGGCAGTCTGGATCAATGGACGATTCCCCCCTACGAGGCCCGAATTGTGGACGGCAAAATTTACGGGCGCGGGGCCTGTGACATGAAAGGCGGGCTGGCTGCGGCCATCTGCGCGGCGGTGGCGGTGCAAAAGGTGCTGGGCCCGCCCCAGAAAACCCTGCGGCTGTGCATTCCCTGCGACGAAGAGGGCCTGATGATCGGCATCAAGGCGTTTATACGCGCGGGTTATGCCGAGGGCTTCGCCGGGGCTGTCATCTGCGAGCCGGAGGAAAACCAGGTCTGCCTGTGGCAAAAAGGGGCCATGCGGGTCTGGGTGCACTTTCAGGGGAAGATGGCCCACGGGGCCATGCCCTATGCCGGGGCCAACCCCATCCTGGCAGCCTCCAGATTCGTAACCGAGCTGGGCAGGCTGCAGGCGGCCTTGCAGGCGGAAAGCCAGCACGAGTACCTGGGCCTGCCCTGGATTACCCCGACGGTCTTCCAGGCGGGGGCCGGGGAGGGGCAGTTCAACGTGATACCCGATCGGGCGCGGGTGGGGCTGGACATCCGCACCAACCCCGGACAGGATCACCGGGTTCTCGAGGCCCGGCTTCGGCAGGCCCTGGAAGAGAGTCTGGAGGCTGGGGTCAGCGCGCGCCTCGAGGTCTTCGAAGACCGCCCCGCCACCGAGACCCCGCGCGATGCTGCGCTGGTGCAGGCGGTGGAACAGGGCTTGCAGCTTTTGCAGATGCCCATCCGGTATGGGGGGGTGCCGGGGGCCACCGACGGTACTTTTTTGCGGGCTTGGGCCGGGCTGCCCATCGTAACCCTGGGGCCGGGCGGTAAAACCATGCCCCATCAGGCCGACGAGTACATAGAGATTGAAGAACTGCTGGCCGCAGCCCGGCTGTATGCCGCCGTGGGGGTGCTGATGCTGGCCGGGTAGGGCAGGCTTTTTCCTTGGGGGGAAATTGTGGTATTGTCTCTTTGCGAGCGAGGCCGAAAAAAGCGTATCGGGTAGGCTTTTTTCGGATAGGAAGGGTGGAGAAAACCCGACCTAGCATGGTGAAACTCGAGATACCGGGTTCACCCGCGCGACGCGGCCATAAATCGCGACATTCCCACAACAATCCAAGGAGGAATCGAGATGAAACGTTGGTTGCTCATCGGTGTCCTGGCTCTTGTTGGGCTGGCCTGGGCCCAGCAGCGCGGTGGTAGCCTCACCATCGCCATCCAGACCGAGCCCGCGGCCTGGGATCCGACCCAGGTGGCCGGGGCGGACATCTCCCGCGTGGTCTACGACAACGTGCTGCAGGGTCTGGTCAAGCGCAACCCCAAGGGTGAGATCGTGCCCTCGCTGGCTACGCGCTGGGTGGTTTCCAACTCGGGCCTGACCTACACCTTTACCCTGCGCCAGGGCGTGAAGTTCCACGACGGCTCCGACTTTACCGCCCAGGACGTGCTGGCTAAGTTCAACCGGGCCCGCAACCCCGATACCCGGGCCTCGGGCCACCTGCGCCCCGACCTGTACCGCGACATTGCCAACATCACCAGCCCCAACCCCAACACGGTGGTGTTTAGCCTGCGCCAGCCCAATAACGACTTCCTCTTCATCCTGTCGCGCCCCGAGTCGCTGATTGGCCCCCGGCAGCGCCCCCTGGCCGAGCAACGGGTGCAGCCCATTGGCACCGGCCCCTTCCGCTTTGCGGCCTGGGAGCGGGGGGTGGCGGTGCGGCTCGAGCGCAACCCCAACTACTACGTGCAGGGCCTGCCCTACCTGGATCGGGTCAACTTCCGCTTCCTGGGCGATGGGGATGCCCAACTGGCCGGTCTGCGGGCCGGCGACCTGGACGTGATCGCCTACAGCCTGCTGCCCGAGAACGCGGTGGTGCTTTCGCGCGATAGCAACTTCAAGGTGTTCTCGGGCTCCGGGACGGCCGAAGCGGTGGCCGGTTTCAACAACAGCCGCCCCCCCTTCAACGACGTGCGGGTGCGCCGGGCCATCACCCTGGCGACCAACAAGGACGAGCTGATCCAGGGGGCCATGCTGGGCTATGGAACCAAGATCGGCTCCATGCGCTCGCCGGGTGAGGCCTGCTACGTAGATTTGAGCAACTTCAACGCCTACAACCCCGACGAGGCCCGCCGTCTCTTGGCCGAGGCCGGTTTCACCAACCAGAACCCCCTGCGCTTTACCTTCAACCTGGCCGCCGAGTTCCCCTACGAGCGCCGCATCGGCGAGGCCATGGTGGCCCAGCTCAACAGGCTGGGGCCGCTGCAAGTGACCATCCAGGTCACTGACTTCAACACCTGGATCCAGCGGGTTTTCTCGCAGGCCGACTACGCCATGACCATCATCGGGCACGTGGAGGCCAACGACATTGGCAACTACGCCAACCCCCGTTACTACTGGCGTTATAACAACCCGCGCTTCCAGCAGCTCTTCACCCAGTACCTGCGGGCCCCCAACCAGACCAAGGCCTGCGAGGCCCTGGCAGCAGCCCAGCGCCTGCTGGCTGAGGATGCCGCGGGGGTCTGGACTATGAGCCTGCCCGCCCTGGGCGCCTACCGGGCCCGTGTGCAGAACTGGCCGGATGGCTTCTTGTCACCGGGCATCAGCGTGGCCGAGGTGTGGGTACGGCAGTAGCTAGCTAACGTGGGCCTTGAGGGTCGAGTGTCAAGGGCGTTTCGGCTCGAGACCCTCGACCCTTGATCTCTGACTATGTTCGCCTACACGCTTCGTCGCCTTGGCTTGGCCCTCGTCACTCTGTGGCTGGCGACGCTGCTGGTGTTTGGGGCGTTGCTGCTGATTCCCGGCAACCCGGCCCAGGCCATTCTGGGGATTGAGGCCACGCCCGCCGACCTCGAGGCCCTCGAGGCCCGGCTAGGCCTGGATAAACCGCCGCTCGAGCGCTACATAAGCTGGCTGGGCGGGGTGCTGCGGGGCGACCTGGGCCAGTCCATCCGCTATGAGCAGCCCATCTCGGAGCTGATTGTGGCCCGGCTGGGCATCACCCTGCCCATCGTGGTAGCTTCGCTGCTGCTGGCGACCATCCTGGCCGTGCCCATGGGCATCCTGGCGGCCCGCAAGGCTGGCAGCCCCATCGACCTGGGGGTCTCGGTGGCCTCGTTGCTGGGCATCGTGCTGCCCTCGTTCTGGGTGGGGCTGATGTTCATCTACATCTTCATCGTCTGGCTCAGGCTGCCCCTGCCCACCAGTTTTCCTATCGGGGGCTGGGAGAACCCGGAGCGCGCGCTGGCGGCCCTGGTGCTGCCGGTGCTCACCGTGGCGCTGGCCAGCGCCTCGTTTCTGGTGCGGCTGGTGCGGGGGAGCGTGCTCGAGGTGCTCTCGCAGGACTTTATCCGCACCGCCCGGGCCAAGGGGCTGACCGAGCGGGTGGTGCTGTACAAGCACGCCCTGCGCAACGCAGCCCTGCCGGTGGTCACGGTGCTGGGGCTCGAGTTCGCCAGCCTGCTCATCGCCACGGTGGTGGTGGAGACGGTCTTTGGGATTCCCGGCCTGGGCTCGCTCTCGCTTACCGCCATCAGCGCCCGCGACTACCCGTTGGTGCAGGGGGTGGTGCTGGTGATTGCGGCCTTTATCGTGCTGATGAACCTGTTGGTGGACTTGTTGTATGGGTTGCTCGACCCAAGGGTGAGTTATGCCTGATCGGGCTGTACCGGCCAAACCGTTCAAAAAACCCTCGGGGTGGGCCCGGCTGCCCATCGCCCTCAGGGTGGGGGCCTTCCTGATTTTGCTCATACTGCTGATGGTGCTGGCCAGCGCGCTCAACCCCACCGACCCCAACGCCACCACCCCCAACCGCCTGGCCCCCATCTTTTCCCCAGGGCATCCCCTCGGCACCGATATCCTGGGACGGGACACCCTGGCAAGGGTGCTGGCCGGGGCCCAGAATGCGCTCTACGTGGGCCTGGTGGCGGTGGGCATTGGGTTGACGGCAGGGCTTCTGCTGGGGGTGCTGGCGGGGTACTTTGGGGGCTGGCTCGACCAGATTCTGTCGGTGCTGCTCGAGGCCCTCTACGCCCTTCCGGCCCTGCTCATCGCCCTCTTGCTGGCGGCCATCTTCAACCCCGGCGTAACCACCTCGATGGTGGCGATTGGCCTGGCCGCGGTGCCAGCCTTTGCCCGGGTGGCCCGGGCCGGGGTGTTGTCGGTCAAGGCCCTGCCCTACATCGAGGCGGCCAGGGCCCTGGGCATGGGCCATGGGCGCATCATGCTGAAGCATGTCCTGCCCAACATCATCGGGCCTTTGGTGGTGCAGGCCAGCCTGGCCTTTGCCGTGGCAATTCTGGCCGAAGCCGCGCTTTCGTACCTGGGCCTGGGCACCCAGCCCCCCAACCCCAGTTGGGGCCGGATGCTGCGCGAGGCGCAGAGCTACCAGGAGCTGACACCGTACCCGGTCATTTTTCCCGGTCTGGCCATTGGCCTGGCGGTGCTGGGCTTCAACCTGCTGGGCGACGGGTTGCGGGACTACCTCGACCCCAGGAAAAGGAGCTAAGGGGGGAACCATGAACTACGCAGAGATGTTCCGGCTGGATGGCAAGGTGGCGTTGGTGGTAGGAGGCGGCTCGGGGATTGGACAGGCCTCCTGCGAGGCCCTGGCGGCCCAGGGGGCCGCCGTGGTGGTGGCGGATGCGCAGGCCGAGCTGGCCGCTGAAACCGCCGGCCGGATTGAGGCCAATGGGGACCGGGCCGAGGCCAGCCCGGTGGACATCACCGACCTCGAGGCGGTCAAGGGTCTGATTAAGGGCATTTTGGAACGCCACGGGCGGCTCGATGTGGCCGTGACCACGCCCAGCATCAACGTGCGCAAGCCTGCTTTGAACTATACCGGCGAGGAGTTCGACCGGGTGGTGAACCTCAACCTCAAAGGCACCTTCAACCTGCTCACCGAAGCGGGCCGGGTCATGGCCGAGCAGGGCGGGGGCTCGCTCGTGGCATTTTCCTCCATCCGCTCGCTGGTGGTGGAGCCGGGGCAGTCGGTCTACGCCATGACCAAGGCTGGGACGGTGCAGCTCATCCGGGGCCTGGCCGTGGAGCTCGGCCCCAGGGGGGTGCGGGCCAATGCGATTGCCCCTGGGGTGATTGATACCCCCCTCACCGCCCCCATCAAGGGCAAGCCCGACTGGTATCAGGCCTACGCCGAGCGCAACATCCTGCGGCGCTGGGGCCGCCCCGAGGAGGTGGCAGCAGCGGTGGTTTTTCTGGCTTCGCCGGCGGCTTCCTACATCACCGGCACCATTCTGTTTGTGGATGGGGGCTGGACGGCCATTGATGGGCGGTTTGATCCGCCGTTATAGCCAGCCGAGGTTGCCGGAAGCCTTCAGCGATTGTTCAGAAAGATGCCCTAAACTTGGCCCGTGAACGCTGCGTTCCGAGCCTTCCTTTTGCTGTTGTTGCTGGGCGGCGCTGCTTACGCCCAACGACCTGTGGACATTGCCTTTTGGCACACCCTCGAGCCCCCAGCACGGGAGGCCCTGGAAAAAATTGTGGCCGACTTCAACAGCCGGCAGCGCGACTACCGTGTGCTGCCACAGTATGTGGGCGATCTGCGCGAAGGGGGTATTAAACTCACCGCGGCCATTCGCGCTGGCAATGCGCCCCCGCTCTACTACGGCGAGGTTTCGTTTGTGAGCCGGGCGGTGCAGGAAAACCTGGCCCTGCCGCTGGACGAGTACCTTGGGGCTTTGCCGGGCGACTTTTATCCGGGGCTGCTCGAGGCCGGGCGCTGGCGGGGCCGAACCTATGCCCTGCCGGTGGAGCTGCACCTGCCGGTGCTGTTTTACAACGCCGACCAGCTAGCCAGCCGCCGTCTCAACCCCCCCTCAAGCTGGGAGGCCCTGGCCGCGGCGGCCCAGCAGCTCACCACCCGCTCGGCCAAGGGTTTTATCGTGGTGAGCGATGTGTACAGCTTTAATGCGGTGGTGATGAGCCGGGGCGGGCAACTGGTGCGCGAAGGCCGGCCCAACTTTACCGATGCCAAGGTGGTGCAGAGCCTCGAGTACCTGCAGAACCTGGTGCGCTCGGGCTACGCGGTGAGCCGCAACATCGCCGAGGCCCCCTTTGCCATGGTGGATTTTGTGCGCACCAAGGTGTTTATGGGGGTGGCCCCCATCACCGTCTGGCCCACCCTGGAAAAGCGCACCCCCATTCCTTTCCGGCTGGGGGTGGCCCCGCTGCCCCGCACCCCCGACGGAAAGCTGCCGCTGGCCGGGGGCAACCTGATGGTGCTGCGCGGGGCCAGCGAGGCCCAGGCCCGCGGGGCGGTGGCGCTGTGGCGCTACTGGATGGAGCCGGCCAACATAGCCGAGTGGGTCAAGGCCACCTACTGCCTGCCCCTGCGTCGTTCGGCCCAGCCTTTGCTGGAGGACTTCTACCGCGAAGACCCCCGCCGCCGGGTGGTGCTGGGGGGCCTCGAGCAGGCCGCGCTCTGGGCGCAAGACCCCGAGGTAACCCTGTGGTACGGCTTCCTGGAAGAGGCCCTCGAACGCGTTTTGAAGGGCGGCGCCAACCCCCGCCAGGCCCTGGAAGAGGCCCAGCGCAAAGCCCTGACAGTGGAACGCCGCTGATGCCTTTATAGGTGCCGCTGGAGCCAGTCGGTTATATCGTGCAGCACCTGTTCTTTTTGCAGGTCGTTGTGGGGCTCGTGATAGCCTTCGGGGTAGACGCGGAGCTCTTTGTCGATGGAAGCGGCCTCGCGGAATAGCCAGCGCGCGCCCTCTACACGGTTGATGGTATCGGCCTCGCCGTGCAGGATGAGCAAGGGGTCGCGAATGTTTTTGATCTGGGCCTTGACCGAAGCAATGGTCTTGAGCACCTCGCTACCCCAGCGGGCGCTGGCCTGATTGTGCACCAGTGGGTCTTTGCGGTAGGCCTCGACCACCCCCGGATCGCGGGAAAGGGCGCGCGCATCGAGTCCCAGCCGGAGCGAGAAGGTAGGGTGGTACCTGGAAAGCAGGTGTGCAATCCCTGCCAGCAGGGGGTTGGCCACCTTGCCGGGCTCGAGCAGCACCCCGCTCAGGATGGCGCCTTGCAAGCCTGATGTCTGATAGGTCAGGTAGTCCAGCACCACCAGACTGCCCATGCTGTGGCCGTAGATGAACAGGGGTGTCTGGCGTTCGTAGCTCTCAACCACATTGCGAAAAAACGCCAGGTCGTACCAGTAATCACGCCAGGTATCAACGTGCCCGCGCTGACCGGGTGAGCAGCCGTGCCCCCGCAGATCGAAGGCATATACTGCGAAGCCTCGAGACGCCAGGTGGGTTGCCAGGTCGGTGTAGCGCCCGCTGTGCTCACCAAACCCGTGAATGATCACCAAAACTGCTCTGGGTTCTTCGGGCCGCCAGCACCGATAGAATAACCTTGCCCCAAACGCGCCTGAAAAATAACCTTCACCGGTGCGCATAGCCTAGTCAACCCAAAGTGTATTTACTATACGCGATTGACCGAAAAAATTCTAACAGGCTCCAGCAGCCACTGCCCCTGAACGGGTGGGGTCTCGCCCCCCGCGGGCCGTTGATGGATGCGGTGAACCACCTCCATGCCCCGCACCACCCGGCCAAAGGCGGCAAACCCCAGGCCATCGGGGTTGCGCCGGCCACCGTGGTCGAGCTCGGGCTGGTCGCCAATGCAGATGAAAATTCGGACTGGGCCGAGTTGGGCTCGAGGCGGGCCATCGAGACCGTACCGTTTTGGTGCCGAAGCCCGGTCTGGGCGGTGGTCTCCAGCGTGATGGGCGGCAGCTTGGCCGGGTGTTCGCCCATGCCCAGCCCACCCTGAATCACCTCGATCTTGATGGGGCTCTGGGCCTGGTTGTCCATGCGCACGGTGCGGTAAAAGGTTGCGCCCCGGTAGCGATGCTCGTCCACATAGCGCAGGAAGTTGGCTACCGTGCGGGGGGCCTGGGCGGAGAAAAGCTCGAGGACGATCTCACCTAGCTCGGTCTGGATCGAAACCTGTGGGTTTCTTGGATTCATAGGTGGGCGGCTCCTTTGCTGGAAACGGGGTATCCTTCCCAGTCGGCCGGGCGTTCCGCCAGGCCCAGGCGCCAGGCCACGCCCTGGGCGCAGCGCTCCCCGGCCTGGCCGTCGCCATACGGGTTGGGGCGGTGGCGCATGGCCTCTAGGGCAGTCTCATCCGAGAGCAGGGTGTCGATGGTGGCAAACACCTGCTCGGGGTCGGTTCCAGCCAGCTTGAGGGCCCCCACCTCGAGCCCCTCGGGCCGCTCGGTCACGTTGCGCAACACCACCACCGGCACCCCCAGGGTGGCCCCGCTCTCCTGAACCCCACCGGAGTCGGTTACAAGCAGGGTGGAGCGCTTCATTAAACCGGCCATGGCCCCAAACTCCAGGGGCTCGAGCAGCGTGAAGTTGGGCACCTGTTGCAGCACTGGGTAGACCGCCTCCCGCACCGCCGGGTTGAGATGCACGGGGTATACAAAATGACACTCGGGGTGCGCTCGAGCCACCCGCGCCAGGGCCGAGGCCAGCTCGTGCATAAAGGGGAGGTTTTCGCGGCGGTGCATGGTTACGGTCACGATGCGCTTGTCCTTGGGTAGCGGTGGTGGTGTGCCGCGCTCGCTGGCATAGAGCACCGCATCCACCTCGGTCTGGCCGGTTACGATGATGTTCTGGGCGGGTTTGCCCTCGCGCAGGAGGTTGGCCCTGGAGGTATGGGTGGGGGGCAGATCCAGGTCGGTGAGCACGTCGGTCAGACGGCGGTTGGCCTCCTCGGGGAAGGGCTCGAGCATATTAAAGCTGCGCAGCCCGGCCTCCACGTGCGCTACTGGAATCTGCTCGAAGAAAGCCGCCAGGGTTACGGCAAAAGTGGTCAGGGTATCGCCGTGCACCATCACATAATCGGCGCGAAGTTCCCTGAGCTTGGCGGCCGCCGCCGGTACGATGCGCCCCATCAGGTCGGGGAGGGTCTGGCGGTCGGTCATTACCTGTAGATCGGCGTCGGGCTCGATGCCAAACACCCGCAGGGCGTCCTCGAGCTGGGTGCGGTGCTGCCCGGTTGAAAGCACCACACTCTCGATGCCGGTTTGTTTGCGCATGGCGAAGATGACCGGGGCCATCTTGATGGCCTCCGGCCGGGTTCCAAAGGCCAGCACCACCCGCTTCACAGGCCCTCCTGCGCAGCGAGGTTTTGCCGTATGAGGGTGTGAAGAAACTGGGGCTTTGCCGTAATTGAACCGTGCGTTCTGCAGTTTTTTGGAAAATCTGATAGAAAGACCATCCTATCGCACCATAGTACAGCCTTGTATACTGAACGGCTCAAAACGGGTACAGTAGCCTGGGGATACTGCCATGTTGAGCCGCCTTGCACCGCTGGTAGCAGCCGGAATCGGGTTGCTGGCGCTGGCCCAGGGTGTGCCGTGGCCGCCGGGCGAGCGGCTGACCTACAACCTCACCTGGCAGGGCCTCGGGGTGGGCCGGCTTTACCTGGGCGCAGACCTGGTGGAGGGTGGCTGGCGTTATCGGCTCAAACTCGAGCCCACCGGACTGGCTAAAACCCTGGGGTATGGGCTCGAGTCCGAAAGCTACGTCGGCTTCGACTTTCGCACCGACCGCTTCTGGCAAAACCTGACCGAGCCGCTCAGGGGCACCACCCGGCTCATATACGAGCGGCAGGAAAACAGCGGTTCGTGGGCCCGGGTGATCCACCCCGATGGCAGCCAGACCGGCTGGGTCAGCCCAAACGATCAACTGCTGGATCAGCTTGCTCTTATCTACTACCTGCGCCTGCATCCCGAGACGCGGCAGATCGTCGCGGTGGACTACCCCAAACCTGCCCAGGGGCAACTGGAAGTCTTGCCAGCCAGCAACGGCCTGGTGGGCTATCGTTTTGCTCGAGACGATGTGCTGGTTGAGGTCTGGTACCGTCAGAATCCCCAGCGAACCCCTGTACGCTTTGTTTTTGGGCGCGACTTCGGTCGTTTGGAGGCCACGCTGGTTGAGAGCGGGCGCTAGCACATACAACCAATCCCCAGGTACAACCAATCCCCAGGCCGCCGGGGCCTCTTCGAACCATCCTGGATTCGATGCTGGCCGGGATTTGTGCGTTGACCACAGGCCCTGTTGCAACCGATGGCTTGGAAACTGCTTCGGGGTGCGTTATAGTTGCCCTAACCCAGCCAACCCTGACACATACCCCAAAGGGCTATAAAAGGCTGAGGTTGCAGGCAAGACCAAGCAAATCTGGAGGCATGTGTTGAAAGGAGAGATCACCGTAACGGAAAGTGCGCTGGCCGCTATTTTAGGTTTGGCCGCACACGAGGTACCGGGTGTGCTGGGCATGAGCCCTGCGGGCATCCGCGAATCCATTAGCCGTATCCTGGGCCGCAGTGAGGCCAGCGAAGGGGTGGTGGTTAAGCCCGACCCGGCTGCCAGTGGAAAATACCAGGCCGATCTGTATGTGGTGGTTGCTTTTGGAGCCCGCATACCCGCTGTGGTCGATAGCATTGGTGAGCGGGTGCGTTGGGCAGCCAAGAGCCTGGCTGGGGCCGAGCTTTCCAGCGTGCGTGTGCACGTGGTAGGGGTGAGCCGTGGCTAGGCGGGTGCAGGGGTTTCAGGGGGTGCGCCGTGGCCAATAGCCTTTCACCCGCCGAACTGGCCAAGGCTTTTCGCTACGCCACCGACTGGTTTGCGGTGTACGTAGAGGAGGTCAACGCCCTTAATGTCTACCCGGTACCCGATGGTGATACCGGCACCAACATGCACCTCACGCTACAGTCGGTGCGACGGGAGCTAGACCTGACCGATACCAGCAAAATGGGGGAGGTGGCTCGAGCCATCAGCTATGGCTCGTTGCTGGGGGCTCGAGGCAACTCAGGGGTCATCACCTCCCAGATCCTTAAGGGCTTCGCTGAATGCATTAAAGACGCGGCCTCGATCTCACCCACGCTGCTGGCGCGGGCCCTCGAGGAGGGCTCTCGTATGGGCTACAGGGCGGTGATGAAACCGGTGGAGGGCACCATCCTGACGGTTTCGCGTGCGGTGGCTGAGGGGGCGCGTGAAGCAGTCGAAAAGGGAGCGGCCAGCCTCGAGGAGGTCTTACAAGGGGCTTTGCAAAGGGGGCGTGAAGCCTCCCTGCGCACCCCCGAGCTGCTGCCGGTGCTCAAGCAGGCCGGGGTGGTGGATGCCGGTGGGGTGGGCTTGCTGCACTTGATCGAGGGCCTCGAGGGCTACCTCAGGGATCGGCCCCTACCCGAACCTCCCAAAATCGAGCGCTACGCCCAGACCGCCTTCGAAGAAGAGGAGTTCGGCTACTGCACAGAGTTCCTGATGGAGGGGGTGGCGGAGCCCATCGAGAAAATCCGCGAAGCGGTTTTGTCCTTTGGCGACTCCTTGCTGGTGGTAGGAGCCGAGGGCTATGTCAAGGGCCATATCCACACCAACGACCCCGACGGCTTGCTGGCGACCGTCGCTCGCTACGGCCGGATGATCCGCACCAAGGTGGAGGATATGTCCCAGCAGCACACCGAAATTCTCTCCATGGCCGGGGCCGCCGACGAGGCGCCGCCGCCCACCGGCCTGGTGGTGGTCGCCAACGGCTGGGGGCTGGTTAAGGCCTTCCGGGGTTTCGGGGCGCGGGTGGTGGCTGGGGGACAGACCGCCAACCCCAGCGTGCAGGATATCCTGGACGCCATCCGCAGCCTGCCCAACCCCGAGGTTATCGTGCTGCCCAACAACAGCAATGTGATTATGTCGGCCCAGCAGGCTGCGAGCCTGGCTGAGGGGAAAACCGTTCACGTGATACCTACCCGCACCATGGGGCAGGGCCTGGCAGCCAGCGTAACCTACCAGCCTGAGCTGCCCTCGAGTGAGCTCCTGCCTGCGATGGAGGCGGCCTCCAAACGGGCCGCCACCCTGGAGGTAACCCGGGCCAGCCGCAGCGTGGAAATCGGTGGGGTTAGCGTGACCGAGGGACAGCCCATCGGCTTGCGAGACGACAAGCTGGCGCTGGCCGCCGATAGCCCCGAGGAAGTCCTGTTCAAGTTGGTCAGCCTGGCTGTTCAGGAGAACGAGTACGAAATACTCACCATTTTCCACGGGGCTACGGTGAGCAAAGAATCCCTGGAGGCTCTGACCGCTCGAATTGCCCAGGCCTTCCCCGACCTTAGCCTGGAAGTCCACCCCGGGGGCCCTGATCTCTACGACTACCTGGCTGTGCTGGAGTAGCGTTGATTTGGATTCCTTGAGGGTCATTTAGAAACGGATAACCCTCGTAGAGGGCCGGCTGCAGCAAGCTCAGCCGGCCCTCGAAACTCAAAAGAGAATCGGTTGCCTCAAGAACGGTGCCAATGCCCTAATCCGCAGCGTTACGAATGGTCGCGAGACCCTGCGGAGGTGTTTTTGGCGAAATAACTGCCTGGCACGTTGAAAGCGGCCCTTAAAACGCACAATCTTTGTCAAAGAGAGGTCAGGGCTAAGATGAGAAACATAAAGAAAGGCTTTAGGTTAAACTCATAAAACAAAACTGCGAATAGCTCTTATTTGAGATAAAAAGTAAACAAAACCCAAGCGCGCTGCAGCCCAGAGGCCCCATTAGATGAGAGGCGTAACGCCTCTTTCTAAGAGAACCTGGGAACTACCCTCCTAACCTCAGGGGCGTATGAGACGGCTATTGCCCCGAGCAATTGCAACTTTAATCTTGCTGATTACGGCGTTTGGATTGAGCTGGGCCCAAGCACCCAAGGTCATGACCCTCAAGGCCACAGCCTATACCTCCTCGGTTCGCGAAACCGACAGCACGCCCTTTATTACCGCCACCGGTGCGCGCACCCGCATCGGCATCATCGCGGTAAGCCGGGACATGTTGCGTGAGCTGCCCTATGGTTCAAAGGTGATGCTCGAGGATCTGGGCACCCCGGGCGGCAAGAACAAAGGCCGCTTTAATTACCTGTTCAAAAACCGGGTTTTTGTTGTGGAAGATACCATGCACCCCCGCAAGCGCGAACAACTCGATGTCTGGCTACCCGACCGCAGTACGGCCATCCGCTTTGGGGTGCGCTATGTTCGGGTGACGGTTATCCAGCGGGGCAGGGGATAAGATGAGGGGGGCCACGCCCAGGAATTGACGAGGCCTGGCGTGCGCCATCCGACCCTTACCCCAACCCTATGCGTTTCGTCTGGTTCCTTGCTTTACGCCACCTGCGCCACCGTCGTACCCAGAGCCTGATCAGCCTGTTGGGGGTGGCGGTGGGCATTATGGTGCTGACCACCGCCCTCTCCCTGACCAATGGCTTTATCAAGGGGCTGGTTGAGGCCACCCTCAAGGCGGTGCCTCACATCTACCTGCAGAGCCTCAATCCTGAGGAAAGCCCTCCACCCCCCCCTCACCCCCAGGTGGTGGGCCAGGCCCCGGTCTTCCTGACCAAAGCCCTCCTGACCCGCAGGGCAGGGGATGGCCGCAGTGCTGGGGCCGACTTCGCCACCCTGATAGGGCTTGGGGAAGGGGGCCAGGCGGTTTATCCCGAGCTGGATCTGGGCCAGCTAAAGCCCGGAACCATCGTGCTGGGCAGCGCCCTGGCGCGAAGCCTGGGGGCTTACCCAGGGGATCGATTGTTCCTGGTTTCCATCAATCAAAAGCGCATCGAACTGAGGGTGGTGGGCACTTTCCAGACGGGGAACTACCTTCTGGATGCGGGCTTTGCTTTTGTTCCTTTGCAGGATGTTCGCGCTCTGATGGAGGCCCCTACCGCCCTCTCGGGTTACCAGCTCCGCTTGCGCGATGCCGAACAGGCCCCCCAGGTGGGGCAGGCCCTGGCCGGTTCGCACTACTTTCCCCAGACCTGGCAGTCCAGCAACCGCACCCTGATTGAGCAGTTGGCCTTGCAGAAGCGGGTGATCGGTATGGTGGTTTTCTTAATTGTGGTGGTGGCGGCCTTGGGTATGGCCAGCGTGCTGGTACTCACAGTCATCGAGAAAACCCCGGACATCGCCCTGCTTCGGGTGATGGGTGCCAGGGCGGGTCAGGTGGCGGGGGTGTTTGCCCTCGAGGGTCTGGTGCTGGGAGTGCTGGGCATTGCTGTGGGCAACCTGCTGGGCTTTGGCCTTTCCAGCTACTTTGCCTGGCGGCCTGTGGAGATTCCCGGCGAGCTGTATTTCCTGACCCGCCTGCCGGTGGAGATCCGATCCTCAGATTTTATCTGGGTCTCAGCGATGAGCCTGCTGGTGGTGCTTTTGGCCTCCCTTTTACCGCTTTGGCGGGCCCTGCGGATTAAACCCGGCGAGGTGCTGCGCTAGGGGCGTAAACTAGGGGTATGTTCGGCTTTTTTCGCAAACCGGATGAGCATGTCCAGCGCGAGGGCGAGTCGGCCTTCCGTGTGCGGGTGCGCACGGCGCGAAGCGGCGATATCGTGGAGCTGCGGCTTACCAAGGGCAATGAGATTTCTGCCTCCGATGAGGGGGGGTACTATGTGCGCAAGATTATCGTATCGCCCCAGCACCTGGATCGGGCTGTGCTGGAAATCTGGTTCGACCGCGCCTACCGTCCCACGCGCAAGGCGGTGGAGGGGGGCGAGCTGATTCCCATCAAGGAATGGACGTAAAAACCCCTACCCGTGGGTAGGGGTGCGCCTGTTGAGCGAGGGGTTAATGCAGCTCGTCCTCGAGGTTTTCCATCAGCCGACGGGCCAGGCTGCTTTGCTCCTCGCTGGTAAAACTATCCTCGGCGACGCTGGGGTAGCTGCGCCGCCCGCCCCCGGTGCGCTCGAGCTGGGCCTGTAGCTCGCGCAGGTCGAGGTAACGGTCGCTTTGATTGCGCAGCTCGAGGTCGGTGAGCTCGGGTACACCCAGCAGGTGAATCTCTTTACCCTGGGCCCGCAGGGCCGACAGGGTGTGGGCCAGGTCACCCGAACCGCTGGCTACCACTGCCCGTTCCCAGCGGGGTGCGGTAACGAGCAGGTCGGTGGCAATCATGGCTTCGAAGCGGGGGTCGCCGTGGGTCTCGCGGCTGCGCACGGTATAGCCCATGAACACCAACGCATCGAGGAATTTTTGCTGACGCTCATCGTTGCTATCGGTGACGGGGGCGTAATAGAAAGCGTTATACAGGTCTTCGGGTTTGGAAAAAACTCCAATCGCCTTCCGGTGGTCAATGTTCCACCCTAGACGCTTGGCCGCGTCGTACATGTAGGATCCGTCAATAAACAAAGCCGTCTTCATCGTCTTCTATCTCGCTTCCTGGTTTGCGGAGGGGTTAACCGCTACGCTAGATGTGTATGCTACACCTAGACGGCCCAATCTACTACCTCGGTACGCTCGAGCGACCGCTACTAATCAAGACAGGGCCACCCCTAGCTCTGCTCTTTACATCATGCGACATTGCCCGCCAATTTCCAAGCAACGTAACGGTTTTGGCGGGCCTGGATGTGCAGGTGGCGGACGATTGGCGCGCAAAGGAAGAACTGTTCAAAACCCTTCTTTTGCACGGCATCGAGGCTTATTTGCTCGATCCGTCCCCAGACCGGCCCCTGCGAGCGCAGCCCCATGCGGTACGTGCTGCGCTGGTATACGTGCAGAGCCACAAGACCCAGACCGCCTGCTTATGAGCGAAAATAGCAGGATGTTCGCGGATTGTGAGGGTGTTATTCGAACTGAGTATTAAGAATCAAAGATAAATTGATTTTTTTTCATCCTGGTACGGAAATAGAGCAAAACCGTCCAGCTACACCTCCAAGACCACCTTGCCAAACACGCGGCGCTCCTCCAGCAGCCGGTGGCCTTCAGCGGCCTGGCTAAGGGGTAGGGTGGCGCCGATCACCGGGCGCAAGCGCCCCTCCGCCACGAACTGCAAAATGGGGAAAAGGCGGCTTTTGGAGGCCATGGTGGAGCCAAAAATGGAGAGCTGCCGGTAAAAGATGTGCGAGAGGGGGGTGGTGGCCTCATACCCCGAAGAAGCCCCAACCAGGCTGATCCGCCCGCCCCAGGCGGTGGCCTTGATGACCCCCTCCCAGTACTGGGCCCCGGTATGGTCGACCACTGCATCGGCCCCTTTACCCCCGGTGAGCCGGCGAACCTCTTTGTACCAGTCGGGCTGGCTGTAGTTGACCCCCTCGTCGGCGCCGAGGGCTTTGGCCTGGGCCAGCTTTTCGTCGCTGCTGGCTGTGGCGATGACCCGTGCCCCGTGCAACTTGGCAATCTGGATGGCGGCGACCGAGACCCCTGCGCCCGCTGCCATGACCAGCACATCCTCGCCGGGGCGAACCTGTAGCTTGTCCACCACCATCTGCCAGGCGGTCAGAAAAGTGAGGGGCAGCGAAGCGGCCTCGAGCCAGCTTAGCCGGGCTGGTTTGGGCAGGATGTTGGCCGCTGGGACGACGACCAGTTCCGCGTAGCCGCCCCAGCGGTGCTCGCCCAGAATTTGATACCCGGCGCAGAGGTTGTCCTGTCCGCCCAGACAGCGTGCGCAGCGGCCACAGGAGACCCCAGGGTTCACGACCACCGCATCCCCCGGGGCTACCCCGCTGACACCCGCCCCAACCGACTCCACCACACCGGCGATGTCACACCCGAGGATGTGGGGCAGGGGGAGCTTGGGACTGGCAACGCCCTTCCGTACCCACACGTCGAGGTGGTTGAGGGCCACGGCTTTTACGGCGATCCGCACCTGACCGGCTTCTAGCACAGGGGGCGCGATCTCTCCGTAGCGCAAAACCTCCGGGCCGCCCCTAGACGCCATCCATACTGCCCGCATAAAGGCGATTCTGCCACCTATGGCTATGCACCGTCAAACTTTACCCGCCCACAACCCGGGTGCCGGCGCTGCCCTCCAAAACTTGCTGCAGGATGCCCTGGGTGCCCTTGGCGATGGCGGCCCAGGGAGCGCCTTTGTGCAGCGCATTGAGGGCGGCCTCCACTTTGGGTATCATGCCCCCGGAAATGGTGCCTTCCTGAATCAGGGCCTGTACCTGGGCTGGGTTGAGCTGGGGGAAGCGGCTCGAGGGGTCTTTGGCCTCGCGCAGCACACCCACCACATCGGTTAGGAAGATGGCCGGCAGGTGAAGCGCTCCGGCTATGGCGCCGGCAGCGGTATCGGCGTTGATGTTGAGCGGGCCCTGGGCATCCAGGCCAATGGGGGCGATCAGGGGGGTCAGCCCGGCCTGCAATAGTTTGTGGATAACCTGGGTATGCACCGCTGTGACCTCGCCGACCCGGCCTAGGAGGGGGTCTAGCGGCTGGGCCTCGAGCAGCCCCGCATCCCGTCCGGTCAGGGCTATGCTAGGCCGCCCGCGTCGGGAAAGCCCTTCGGCGAGGTATTTTCCCAGGGTGGTGAGCACCATCTCGACCACTTCCATCTGCTCCGGGGGGGTGATGCGCAGCCCCCGATGAAAATGGGTTTCAAAACCCATCCGATTTAACCACTCAGCAATGCGCGGGCCGCCCCCATGTACCAGCACCAGGGGGCCTGGGTAGGCGCTGAGCTCATCGAGCAGTTCACCAGCCTCTTTGAGGCTACCGCCGATTTTTACAAGCAAGGCCTGTTCCATGGCGTTTATCATACCCAGCGCGGCCTTGACAGGCCCCCTAGCGGGTGTTACCCTTTTGAGTGCGCTTGCGCGAGCAGGCCGGTAGCGGGCGATTAGCTCAGCGGGAGAGCACACGCTTCACACGCGTGGGGTCGTAGGTTCAAATCCTACATCGCCCACCAGCACCAGGACGAGAAAAACCGGAGTCGCTAAGGCTCCGGTTTTCGCTTGTACCCCCACGCCATACCCCCATTGGGGCTCGAGCTAGGCTCGGTGACGGGAGCCGCTCAACAGGTCTTCCAAAGCCAACACCCCGGCCCTGCGCTCTTCCTGCAACAGGTGACGGTACACGCCAAGGGTGACGCTCGGGGTGGCGTGGCCCAGCTTGTCGGCTACCAGGGACAGGTCAAGGCCCCTGGCCAGCATCAGCGAGGCAGCGGTGTGGCGTAAATCGTGGATGCGTACCTCGGGAAACTCGGGGTGGTCAGCCCGTATGCGCTCCACCAGGCGGTGCAAAAAGTGGTTGGGTGCGTTCACGTCCAGCGGCCTGTCCAGCCCGAACACAAAAGCGTTTTGCAGGTCTTGGGGCCGGAAGCCCTCGCTGCACAGGGCTTCATAGCGGGCCTGAAGCCGTGCAAGCAGGTCAGCCGGTAGCGGAAGCACCCGCCTTGCCGCACGGGTCTTCAAGGGGCCTATATCGGCTTTGTTGCCTTGCAGGGTGTATTGCCGCTCCACCCGCAGGGTGGCCTCCTTGAAGTCCACGTCCCGCCATTGCAGCCCCAGCGCCTCCCCTTTGCGTAGCCCTAGCTGTACCAGCACCCGCAGCAACAGGGCCATAGTCGGGCTTTTGGAAGCCTCGGCATACTCCAGCAACAGCCGCACTTGTGGGGGCTCCAGGTGTTGCGCGGCCTTATCCCGCTCTGACGCTCGGGGTAGCCGTACCGCAGCGCTCGGGTCACGGTGGATGAGCTCGAGGGCCAGCGCTTCCCGCAGCACCAGCCGGACGCGCTCCAGCACCTTACCCAGGGTGCGGGGGCTGTGCTTTTCGCCAATCCGATCCAGCATCCGGCGCAGGTTGTGGGGGGTGAGTTTCTGCAAGGGGATGTCCCCCAGGTGCTCCAGGGCCAGGGCTAGCTCGCGCTGGTAGTTGCGCCTGGTGTTGGGGGCCTTGCCTCGGGTATGGCGCTCCAGTACCTCCTTGGCGAAGTCCCCGAAACGGCGGCGGTCAGGACGCGCTACCAGCCCCCGGCTGTGCTGTACCTGGTACTCGTGGGCTTTTTGCAGGGCCTCCTTCTGGCTAGGCGCATACACCGATACCCGGCGGCGGTGTATGCCGTCCGGCTCGGTTACATAAAAGCGGCATTCCCACAGCCCGTTAGGGCGTTGCCTGACGTTGCCTTGCAGGTTAGCGGTTCGCTTCTTGCTCATCTTGCTCATCTTGCTCATCCTGCACCTCCAACAGCCCTAAAGCCTCGAGCCCGGCCTCCACCACCCGGCCCCGCTTGTCCGGGGGTAGCGCTTTGAACCGCTCGAGTACCACGGCAAGGGCACGGATATAAACCCGCTCACCAGTCTCTCCGCCCTCAAACAATCGCAACCCCCACCGGGCGGCTAGGGCCTCACGTGGGGGTCTTACCAGATGCAGCTTCTCACCCTTTGGCATATAGGGATTATACACGGTTGCCTACCAAAAAGCGCACTTAGTAAAGTAAGTACGCTTTTGTTTTGACCGATAAATCCCCCCTCCCAAGGGTCAAGAGGGGTGGTGTTTTAGGTCTTTAGCGCCTCAGCCACGATGAGGCGCTTTTGCACCAAGCGTAGGCATCCTCCTTGCGGGTGTGACTGTGACCTCCCCCTCGGGGCCAAAACGAACAATCAGCACCGCGCGTGGGTGTTCGCGGCGGGCCTGCTCGCACAGCGCCTCGGCTTTCCGTAGCTGCTCCGGGGTTGGGTGTAGCTCGCTATTCAGCGCGTACGAACGGTGAAGCGTGACGCTGCGTTCACCAGTTTGTTGTATCCGTTCAAGTCGCCTTAGTTTTTCCCAAAGTCCCATGTGTCACCTCCAACTCGAGAGCGAAGCATATCGCGGGTCATGTCTATCTCGGCCAACGCTTTCAGGGCCTCGGCCACAGCGCGGATTGCGGCGGGGTTGGTGGGGTCAGCGCTTTGTGCGGCTTGCCGGAGAAACCGAACAGCCGCACCGATAGCGGGTGCCAGCTCGTGTGCCCACTGCTCAGCAAGCCGCGCTTGCCGCTCCTGGACGAAAGCGGACAGACGCGGGTCGGACAGCAGCCGCGCACGATAGCGGCGCAGCGTCCTATCCGTGATTCCGTGACGCTGACACACACTCTGGTCGTCCGAGAATGCGGCCTCGGCCAGGATGGTGGCGGCGCGTTCGTAGTCAAAGCTCGGCATACTCAATCCTATTCTCCATAGGCCACACGGTGGCTATATCCACCTCACCGGGGTAGATACGCACCTCGCACACCTGGGGGTAGCGTAAGGAATCCTCCGCTGCTTCAGATTCGAGAAAGAAGCGCTTGACCACCCTCGCGCTTTGCCAGTTCGGGTAACGGTACGCGAGGGTAAAAGTCATCTCAGAGGGGTGGGCGTCAAACACCTCCGGAAGGCCTTCACGTAAAGCCCCCCAGGTGGGGAAGCTCCAAAACGCGGCGGTATTCGGCGGAATCGTGCCGCTATGTTCCGGTTCGCTTGCACCCTTCAACCCGTTAGCCACCCGTGCCAGCCGCAACACCCGGCGCTCGCCGGTGTGATGGGCTTCCACCTGGATACCGTGCGCCTCAGCGTGGTGCTTCAACCACAGACTCAGACTCACCGGGTTAGCGGGCCAGGGCTCTACCCGGTAGGGCTCGAGGGCGATGTAAAGCTCGGTGGAGGTTCCTTCCCAGGGGCCAACCTCGAGCAGCCCCAGCAGGGCAGCGGGTAGGTGGGGGTACCTATGCGGCATGGCCCACCACCCCCCTACGCCGTAGCACTGCCACAGGTTGGCTTCCTGCATACAGGGCCACCTGCTCCCGTGGTTCGGGGTAGTAGTCCCGCACCCGTCCCAGGGCCTCGCGCAGCCACCCCTCGGGGGTAAGGGTGGGCATACCGGCCCGGCGGGCGTGAGCCTCGAGCTCGGCCCGGCTCGGGCGTACCAGCCGGGCCACCGCCTCCCCGTCTACCTCCACAGTCAGCAGCGGGTGAGCTATCGCCTCGAGCTTTTCCACCAGTTGGGGCAGCCGGGAGAAGAGGGCGGGCCAGGGGGTCATAGCACCACCTCCCAGTCACCCCCCTCTTCCTCTTCCTCTTGCGTAGCGTGGCTACCCCTTATATCTGTACAACCGGTAACACCGGTAACTCCGGTTTTTGTTGCGTCCTGGACGGCTCTCCCGTGGTTACCGGTTTCTGCCAGGTTACCGGTCGTACCGGTAACCATCTCTTCGCGCTGTTCTGGTGCGGGCTCCCGGTTACCGGTCGTACCGGTAACCGAAGAAAAACCGGTAACCGAGTTTTCCTCGTCCTGCACGCCATTATCGGCACGGTTACCGGTGTTACCGGTTTTTGAGATATAACCCCCTAGCAGGTGCACAACACGGGTGGATTTACCGTGAATCTTGACCACTGCTTGGTAACGGATAGACTGACCGTCCCCCTGAATACGGATAGCCCCCCGCTCCCCCAGCCGCTTCCACAGGGTGCGCTCGGTGAGTAACGGCTCGCCCGACTCGTTCGCCAGACGTGCCAGCACGGTGTAGGCCGGGGTGGGGTCGAGGTATAGCCCGAGGGTGTCTGGGTCGTCAGGAAGCCAGCCGATTTGTGGCCCCAGGGGTTCCCACACCCCATGAGCGTCAGGGTGGCCGCTGGTGGTTTCGCGGTAGCGCCAGCCCCAGCGGGTGGGGTCGTCCAGGTAATCCTCTATAGATTGCCCCGGCCTCCAAGACACAGGCACCAGGTGGCCCCGGCCCATGCGAAGGGCGCTAAAGAGTAACCCCCCGAAGCGCTCGGTGGGGTCAGAATCTCTTTGGTAGGACGATTGGGTGCGGCGTACTGCTTCGAGGGCTTCCAGCACCCGCCCATCCATATAAGCGAGGTCAACCCCCACGGTGGCGGCGTAGTCGCGGTATAGCTCCCAGGTGGCGTGCAGCCGGGCCAGGGCATCCGTGGTGCGCCCGTGTTGGGATTCCCAGCGCGGGCGAAGTTCAGCGGTACGGTCTGCGAGTTGGCGTTGGTAGGTTTCGAGGTCAGCGGAGAGGTAGCGAACCCAAGCGCTCAGGGCGCGGGCATATGCGCCTTCACGGTTTTGGCGTTGCGCTTCACTGAGCCGGCGCAGGTCTACATCCCCGCGCTCGAGCTCGAGAAAAAGACACCGAGCCCGAATGGAGTGCCCCGGCGGTAAGTCCTCCCCGGTGACCAGCAGACTGCCCCGAGGGGGTCTATCCCCTGCCAGTGAGCCGTCTGCCCGCATTCTTCCCCGCCCCGTAGCGTTACCCTGTGAACGCAAAACCCGAGCGGCTTTGGCCTGTAGTTCCTTCTGTTTCTGCTCACTCGCTTGAGGGGCGTAGTCGTCTATCAGCAGCAGGGCATCTTTGGCGGTGAAGCCGTAGGCTTCCAGGGCGTTGGGGGTGGCTTCCCAGCTTGTGGGCGGGCTGTCGTGCCAGCCCCACAGGGATTGAATGACCAAGGCCAGCGAGGTCTTCTGGCTTCCACTCGGGCCTGCCAGGTAGAGGCTGAAGGGTGTGTGACCCAGCGGCGTAGCCAGGGCGTAGAGCAGAAGTGGGACGCTCACCCTGTAGGGGGTCACCTCCGACAGCCGCCACAGTGTGGTGATGGCCTCGCGCTCAGCTTCGCCTGTAGGGGGCTCGGGCAGGGCGAAGTTCTCAAATACTTTCCCAAGCTGTACCTCGAGCCCGGTCACGCTTCCCTTCGCCCCGATGCCACCTCCCGCGTGCAGGTACACCCAGCCGTCCGCTGTCTTCGTCCAACCCAGATGCCGGTACACGGTAGCGCGGCGGATGCGCCCTTCGCTCAGGCTCAAAAACTGAATGGCGGCCCGCAGGTGATCCCGGTTGGCCTGACCGGGCAGCACCACCGCCTCAGCCCCCCAGTGCCGGGCCACCCAGTTCATGCCGGAAAACTCGCCCGACTTCACCAGGGCCACAGGCAGCGGGCGGCCTGTGGAGGTGTAGCCCCGAAGTTCAAACAGGGTCTCGGTCTCGAGCCCATCAGTAGCGACTATCTCGCGCTCAATCACAGCAGCGAAGTTGCACAGGGGCCAGTAGGCCACACCCTGTGACTCACCCCGGCCCTCTACCTTGGCGGCCCAAATCTGCCCGCGCTCCACCTTGTAGCGGGGGTTCCCCATCACCTGCCCCCCACCAGTGCGCCCATCCAGAGGGCAGGTGGGGGCTTCCCCGAAAGTATCCCCCTTGCCCTCATCAGCGGGCAGTTCCAACGGCGCATCCAGCCCGTACCTCAGCCCGTCCCGTGCGGTGGCCTCGGCCTCGGAGTGGGGTAACCCGGCCTGCATAGCAGCCTCGGCCAGGGCGCTGGTGACCTGCTCCGGGTCGAGGCCCAGGTGGACATAGCCGCCTATCAGCCGGGCGTAACTGAGCAGGGTGTTATGGCGTTGCCCCTCGGGGGTACTGGCTACCCGCTCACAAGCCCAGCGCAGAAGGCCTTCCAGGCGGCGGGTCAGCTTGTCGCCCTTCACACCCCGGAAGCTCGCGGGCTGGTACTCAGGTGGTGGGGGTGGGGGCTCGGGCAGCAGACGCTTTAGCAGCCCCTCGGGGGGCAGGGGCAGTTCAGCCGGGGGCAGCAGGGGGGCTTCCCAGCTATAGCCCCCGTTTGGTAGCTCGGTGGGGGCAGCCGCAAGGTACGCTTTCCCCAGCCCGCGCAGGTCTAACCCCGGCATCTTCCGGGCGGTGGTGGTGAGGCTTCCTATCAGACTTTTAGGCAGCTTCAGGAAGACATGCACCCCACCCCGAGGGCTCCTTTGCCGGGGGGCTGTGGCTAGCTCGGGGTATTCAGCCCGCAGTTGCTCCCACACCTCGGGCGCGTCAAAGTCCAGCACCAACACCTGCTCGGGGGGCAGGATACCCACCCCGGCGGTGGGCACGGCCTGCCACCAGCGGCGCAACACCTCGGGGTCGGGGGTGGCGTTCGTCAACCCGTTAGGGGCCAACCGGCTGTGTGGGCGCTTCTCACCGGGCAGCAGGGGCAGCACCGCATACCCCAGCCGGGCGTACTCGAGGGCGGCTTGTAGGGGGCTAGGCATGGCGCACCCCCTTCACAAGCTCGTCAATCAGGCGGGAAGCCTCGAGCCGATTAGCGGGTGTCGGCCCACGGTAGCCCAGGCGGTTCAAATAGGCGAGTTGCCTGTCTGTGGGTGGGTTTTGCTCCATCCAGCGCTCTATGGCTTCCTCAGCCCGCCCCTCCCGCAGCTGCTGCTTCTCCTCGGGAGACAGACTCTCCCACCACAAAGCCCAGCGTGCCCCGGCTAACAGGGCCTCGGGGTTGTTCTCGAAGAGGGACAAAAAGGTCTGGGCGGCTTCGAGGTGGCAACGGCGGCACGCCGTTTCGAGGGCATACCCCACCACCTGGTTAGGCTCGTTGCAGCCGGCGCGGATGGCTTGGAGCAGAAAGTTAGTGGCGGTGGCCCGCTGGTTGTGGGGGAAGTGCGAGAGGAAGGTGAGCCGGGCGTGTAGAATGTTTTCGGGAAGCATAGCCACCCTCCTACTCAGCCCCGCCCTGCATGGCGGGGTTTTCCTTGGGCAAGAGCCCCAGGCGCTCGAGCTCGTAGCGGGGAACCAGCAAACGCCTTCCCAGTCGAGTAACCTTTACCTGACCGCTCGCAATCAGGTTATAAACGTGGTTGGCGCTAACGCCAAGCATCTTCGCGAGCTCCCTTGGAGTGATTGCTAAACGTTCCATTTGTTACGTCCTTTCATCAGCAAACTTCCATTGCCGAAAACCAACAAAAAACCCCACGAGGGCGAAAAGACCTCTGTGGGGTTCGCGGAAGAAAGCCGATAAAGGCGGGTCTTTGTTGTGGCGGAGGGGCATAAAAATGCCTGCCCTACGGCAGGTTGGTACAGCTTTTGCTTACTTGGTATAGCTTTCGCCTATCTTAGCAAAAATATGACCTGAACTGAGGAAAAAGTCAACCCCCCCCAATCCCGTACAAGGTCGTACTAAGGCGTGGGGTCGTTGTGTACCCCCAAACCGTACCCCCATTAACTGCTCATACCCCCAAAAGTTACCCCCAACAGCGAATAACCCCTTTGGGCAAAAATCCCGTTCTAAAGGCTAAATCTCCAACACCCTTGTACGCCTTGGTACGCTGCTTTTACTCTTCACACGCGTGGGGTCGTAGGTTCAAATCCTACATCGCCCACCACGTTCAAGGCGAAAAAAACCGGAGTCAACCAGACTCCGGTTTCGCGTTTGACCCCAATGTGGGTAGCTTCACCCCAGCGTGGGGGTGTGCAACAAGGTTTGGGCTGGGGTCGCTTGGTGCTTTGTGCTTCACATACAAACCTGTACAATAAATCGCTATGGCTGGCTTGCTTTCGTTTCGCGGCGAGGATGTGGGTATTGACCTGGGCACCGCCTCGGTGCTGATTTATATGCGCGGCAAAGGTATTGTGCTGCGAGAGCCTTCGGTTATTGCCATGGTCAGTGATACCAAAGAGGTTAAGGCGGTGGGGGCCGAAGCCTACCGGATGCTGGGGCGCACGCCCGGCAACATTGTGGCGGCCCGCCCTCTGAAGGATGGGGTAATTGCCGACTACACCCTGACCGAGCGGATGCTCACCCTGTTTATCAAGAAAGTTTTGCCCCCTTTGCGCTTTTTTAGGCCCCAGGTAATGGTGGGGGTGCCCTCCGGGGTGACCGAGGTCGAGCGCCGGGCAGTGGTGCAGGCCATTGTGGAAGCCGGCGCCAAACGGGCCTACCTAATTGATGAGCCCCTGGCGGCTGCTATTGGGGCTGGCATCAAGATTGCTGAACCCACCGGCAGCATGGTGGTGGACATTGGGGGTGGCTCCAGCGATATTGCGGTGATCTCGCTGGGCGGGATCGTGCGCTCGACCAGCCTGCGCATTGCCGGTAACGAATTCGACGATTCCATCATCCGGTTCATCCGTAACAAGTACAACCTCCTGATTGGGGAGCGCACCGCCGAGGAGCTCAAGATCAAAATCGGCGCTGCCAAGCGGCTCCCTGGGGAGCAGGATGCTGTGGCCGAGGTGCGCGGGCGTGACCTGATCTCAGGCCTGCCCAAGAGCATCGAGGTGACCACCGAGGATGTGGTGGAAGCCCTCAAAGAGCCCCTAGAAAAGATTGTTCAGGGCGTGAAGAGTGTTCTGGAAACCACCCCGCCCGAACTGGTGGCCGACATCATTGACCGGGGCATTTTGCTGACCGGCGGGGGAGCCCTGCTGCGCAACCTGGATCTGCTGCTGCAAGAGGCCACTGGCGTACCGGTGGTGGTGGCTGAAAATGCTGTGGAGGCAGTGGCTCTGGGCACCGGCAAGGCCCTCGACATGCTGCACGTGCTGCGGGATGCCCTGGTTACCTCTGATAACGTGCTAAGGCGGTAATTGGCGATACCCAAATGGGCTATGTTGACCCACCCACGGCGTGGCTTCAGCAATAGAGGTGCGGGGTTGAGTTGACGAAGTGAAAATTTTAGGCTTGGTATGCTGCTCTCCGAAATTGCCCAGCGCCTAGGGGGCCGCCTCGAGGGCCCCGATACCGAGGTTGTTACTCTAGCCCCGCCCGACCGGGCCAGGCCGGGCGAGCTGGTGGTGGTGCGGGAGGCCCGGTTTCTGCCGGCAGCTCTGGAGACGGGTGCGGCTTTGATCCTGGATGAGACAACCCAGTGCCCATCGGGTGTCAGCCGGATTCGCGTTGCCTCGGTGCAGAAAGCCTGGCCGCTGGTGCTGGCCCTTTTCAACCGACCCGAGACCTGGGCGGGGGTGGGCGTGCACCCCACCGCCACCCTCGAGGCGGGGGTGGAGGTGGATCCCACTGCTTCGATAGGGGCTTATGTGCTGGTGTGCCGGGGGGCTAAGGTGGGGGCGGGTGCGGTGATAGCCCCCTACTGCTATATCGGGGAGCAGGCCGAGATAGGCCCCCGGACAGTGCTCGAGCCCCGGGTTACGCTCTACCCGCGCACCCGTGTGGGGGCAGACTGCCACATTGGTGCAGGCACGGTGCTGGGCGCTGTTGGATTTGGCTTTCAGGACAACCGACGCCTGCCCCACACCGGCCGGGTGGTGTTGGAGGATGGGGTGGAGCTGGGGGCCAACTGCGTGGTGCAGCGCAGCGTGGTGGGGGAGACCCGCATCGGGGCGCATAGCAAAATCGGCGACCTCACCGAGATCGGCCACAACGTTCAGATCGGAAAGAACGTGGTCATGGTGGGTAGCAGCGCCATTGGGGGCAGCGCGGTGCTGGAGGATGGGGTGCTGATGGGCGGCTGGGTGGTGATTGCCGACCATGTGCGGGTGGGGCGGGGAGCCCGGCTGGCCGGCAGCAGCGCCATTTCCAAGAACGTTCCAGCAGGTGAGACCTGGGCCGGTGGGATTCCGGCCCAGCCGGCCCGCCGGCACTGGCGGCGGCTGGCGATGCTGGACTGGCTGGCTAGCATGGAGCGTACCTTGCGACAACTCCTGCGACGGTCGCGCTGAACTGGAAGCCCTATGACCCTACGTGGAATCGGTCTTCATAGTGGCGAACCCAGCACGGTGCGGTTTCATCCGGCCGAGGGGCCGGTGCGGTTTTGGGTGGGGGGGCTCGAGCTGCGCCCGCTGGCCTCGAGCGTGGTGGATACCGCCCGTTGCACGGTATTGGGTGAGCATAACCTGCGCCTGATGACCGTAGAACACCTGCTGGCCGCCCTCTTTATTCGGGGCATCTGGGAGGGTTTGGTCATCGAGGTGACCGGCCCAGAGATTCCCATCCTGGACGGCAGCGCCCAGGAATGGCTGGCGGCCTTGGAGGACTTTCCGGCCCAGGGCCCCCAGGCGCTGCCGCTGAGCGGTGCCATCCGGGTCGAGGAGGGGCGCAGCAGTGTGCTGGCCCAGCCAGCGGAGCAGTTCGCCCTCACCGCCACCATCCTGTTCCCACACCCCAGAATTGGCTACCAGCAGGTGCAGTGCCCCCCCACGCCGCTGGCGGCGCTGGCCCCGGCCCGCACCTTTGGCTTTCTGCACGAGGTGGAGGCGCTGCGGGCCCGCGGCCTCATCCAGGGGGCTTCCTTGGAGAACGCCCTGGTCTTCAGCGAGCACGGCCCGGTCAATACACCCCGGATGCTGTACGAGCCTGTATACCACAAAGCCCTGGATTTTCTGGGCGACCTGTACCTGGCCGGCAGGCCCTACCGGGGACAGTTTGTGGCCCACCGGGCCTCGCACCGCCTGCACGTGGAGCTGGCCAAGCTGCTACAAAGCTAGAGGCTGGGCGAAGCAGGGTTGGCTGTGTGGCGGGCTCCCGGAGTGAAGTGCTCGGAAATGCTCCTGGGCGGTCGCTCGGCCCCTACTCTGTGACTTTCCTGAGCTTTTTTTAAAGCCCAGCCTGACCAGAAATGTGGTTGTAAACGGGTCTTAAGTGTATCATCCTGCTTGGGACGCAGGGTTTGTGCATCACGTAACGAGGATTTTATGGAGCTAAATGTAGGCGTTGTGGGTGTTGGTGTGATGGGGACGTACCACGCTCAGGTATACGCGGGATTGCCAGGGGTTCGTCTGGTGGGGGTGGCCGACCCCGACCCGTTTCGTCAAGCCGCCATCGAGCAGGACCTAGAAGTACCGGCCTTTTCCAGCCCGGAAGAACTGCTGGGCAAGGTGCAGGCGGTTTCGATTGCTTCCCCTACCTCTTTTCACTACGAGCAGGCCCGCATGTTTTTGGAGGCCGGCGTGCATGTGCTTCTGGAGAAGCCCATGACCCGCACCATGCACGAGGCGCGGGAGCTGGTGCGGCTGGCTGAGCAGCGGGGGGTGGTTTTGCAGGTGGGGCATATCGTGCGTTTTTACCGCGCTGTAAACGACCTGATGAGCATGGTCAAAACCCCCTGGGTGCTCGAGGCCCGTCGCATAGGCAACAACCGCCGGATCCGTGACATTGGGGTGGTGCTTGACCTGATGATCCACGACCTGGATCTGGTGCTCTTGCTCCTGCGGGAAAAGCCCTTGCGCTACAGCGTGGTGGGCCGGCAGGTGGATGGGCTGGACGAGTTCGCCCAGGCCGTGGTGGATTTTCCCTCGGGGGCCCGGGCCTTGTTTACCGCCAGCCGGATCTCGCCCCAGGCTGAGCGTTCGCTGACCATCACCCAGCCCGGCGAGGTGCTGCGACTGGATTTCAACAGCGAGTACACCGAGCTTTCGCTGCACCGCTCGCCGCCCGTGCAGCCCGACCCCGACCGGGTTGAGCCCAACGGGCGCACCCAGGTACAGACCGAGCGCATCGCAATTCACAACGACAACCCCCTGCGGCGCCAGCTCAAGCATTTCGTGGATCGGATTCAGAGGGGGGAGCCCTCGCTGGTGACCCTCGAGGACGACCTGCAGGCCCTCGAGCTGGCCCTCGAGCTTTCCAATGCCCTCCAGCCGGTGATGAGCCGTTGAAACCCCTTTTTCTGCCCCGGCCCTTTAGTATTAAGCCGTGGACATTTACGAGATCCTCAAGTTCCTGCCGCACCGCTACCCGTTCCTGCTGATTGACCGGGTGCTGGAAGCCGACGAAAAGCGTTTTCGGGCCTTGAAGAACGTATCATTCAACGAACCGCATTTTCAAGGCCATTTTCCTGGCTACCCCATCATGCCAGGGGTGTTGTTGATCGAGGCCATGGCCCAGGGCTCGGTGGCGGTGGTGACCAAACAGCCGGAATTCAAGCCGGGCGGGCTGGTGTTTTTGGTGGGGGTGGAGGAGGCCCGCTTCAAGAAGCCGGTGGTTCCGGGCGACACCCTGATTCTGGAAGGGGAGCTGCTGGCCTACCGGCGGGGTTTGGGGAAGGTAAAGGTTGAGGCCAGGGTAGAAGGCGAGTTGCGGGCCGAGGCCACCCTGAGCTTTGTGCTGCGCTCGGATACGGGAGGCGCTGCTTCGTGAGTCAGGTCGCCATACACCCCACTGCGGTGGTTTCCCCTAAAGCCCATCTGGCCCCGGACGTAAAGATTGGCCCGTATGCGGTGGTAGAAGGCCCCTGTGAGCTAGGGCCTGGGGTGGAGGTGGGGCCTCACGCGGTCATCCACCCGTATGTGCGGCTGGCTGCCGGGGTTCGGGTGGGGCCCCACGCGGTGCTGGGGGGCCTCCCGCAGGATCTGAGTTTCAAAGGGCAGGAGACCTGGCTCGAGGTCGGGGAAAACACCGTCTTGCGCGAGGGGGTGATCCTGCACCGCTCCACCAAAGAGGAAGCGCCCACCCGGATCGGCGCGGGCTGCTACCTGATGGGCCATGTGCACGTGGGCCACGACGCCCAGGTGGGCAACGGCGTGATTCTGACCCAGAGCGTGGCGCTGGCCGGGCACGTGGAGATTGGCGATTATGCCGTGGTGGGGGGGTTGGCCGGTATTCACCAGTTTGTGCGGGTGGGCAGCCGGGCTATGGTGGGTGGGCTGGCCAAGGTGACCCGGGATGTCCTGCCCTTTAGCCTGGCCGACGGCAGCCCGGCCCTGCACTACCGGCTCAACACGGTGGGGCTGCGCCGGGCGGGTATCCACGGCGAGCGCTACCGGGCCCTCGAGCAGGCCTTCCGGGCGGTGCGTGAGGGCCGCCCCCTCGAGGGCTTACCCGATACCGAGGAGGTACAGATGCTCAAAGCCTTCCTGGCGGGGCCTTCCAGGCGCCGTCTCTCGGGCTTCGTGCGGGGCGAGCCGGATTTTGAGGTCTGAAGTCGAACCCAAGATGCTGGACGAAATTCTGCTATTGACCAACGGCCCCGGCGAGCTTTCGACCTGGGTGCCGCCTGTGTTGACGCGCCTGCGGCAGCGGGTGCCCGGGGCCCGCATCGAGCTGTTCCTGATCCGCGACCAGTTTGCCGCCGGAACCGAGCAGACCAAGGCCGAAGCACTGCAACTGGACGCCCTCTCGGGCCGCTCCGCGCTTTTCCGCAGGCTCTTGGAGCGCAAGACGGGCCGCCGTGGGCTGGTGCTGTTGCTGGGGGGGGCGCCCCGCGACGCGGTGCTGCTGGGCCGGGCCACGGGCTACCCGGCTTTTTCCTATACCTTCGATGCCAGGGCCCATCACCCCGGCTTACGGGCGGTGCTGGTGGACTCCGAGCGCACCCGGGCGGCCATGCAGGCTCGAGGGGTAAACCCGGCCCGCATCGAGGTGGTGGGTAATCTGGTGGTGGACGCCCTCCACGAAGCACCGGCGGTCGCGGCCCCAGCCGCCGATGTGCTGCTGCTGGCCGGTAGCCGCCCCTTTGCGGCCCGCTACCTGCTGGGGTTCTTGCTGGCGGCAGCCGAACAGATGGCTAAAGCCCGGCCCGACCTGCGCTTTGCCTGGGTGAGGAGCCGCTTGCTGCCGGAAGCGGTGGTAGCCGAGGCGCTGGAGGGTGGGCTGGCGAAGGAGCTGGGCGGGGTGGGGGCCCGCTGGGTGGGGGATCGCCTGCAGACCGCTGGGGGCCTCGAGGTTCTGGTGCTGGATGAGCCCCAGCGCTATGCGGCCATGCGCCGCGCGCAGCTGGCGATTACCATTCCTGGAACCAACACCCTCGAGTTGGCCCTGGCCGGCCTGCCCTCGCTGGTGTTGCTGCCGCTGCACAAGCCGGAGATGCTGCCGTTGGAGGGCCTCTGGCACTGGCTTTTGAGCGGGCCGGGCCTCCGCAGCCTCAAGCAGCGCTTCGTCTGGCGGTTGGCGGCGCGCCTGCCCCACCTGGCCCTGCCCAACCTGTGGCTGAACGAGCGGGTTTTCCCTGAGCTGCGCGGGGTTTTTAGCCCGGCTGAGGTGGCCTCTGCGGGCCTCGAGCTGCTCGAGCCCCAGCGGGCCCGGGACGTCCGGGCCCGGCTAAAGCGCCTGGACGCCCAGCCCGGAGCCGATAAGCTGGTGGAGTATGTGCTGGCCCGCTGCTGAGGCCCAGAGGTGGCTTGGCCCCCGTAGCGGCGGTGCCTTTTGCCCATCCTGCGTTGCCCTATGAACCTGCTTGGCCTGCTACGTCCCTTTTGGCTGCAAATTCTGCTGGCGGCCGGGCTGGCTCTGCTGCCGGCGGCGGCCCAGGCCTGGCTGCCGACCCTGGTGGTCAAGCCGCTGTTTGATCAGGTGCTGTCGGGGCAGTGGGAGCGGCTCGGGGCGGTTTTATGGGCGGGGGCGGGTCTGCTGGCGGTGCTGGTGGTGAGCGGGTACGCGCTCGAGGCCTTTATAGGCTACCTTTCGCTCAAGATTCCGGCGGTCTGGCGGGAGCGGGTGTTCGAGCGGCTGCTGCAAGCCGACCTGATGGCCCTGCCGGCCTCCTCGGGCGGGCTGACCGGGCGGCTGGTGGCCGATCTGAAGGAGCTCGAGGGCTTTCTGTTCTACAGCCTGGGGGGGCTGCTGGTGCAGGGGATCTTGCTCCTGGCTTTGCTATTCCAGCTTTTGCTGCACTACGCCCAGCTCACTCTGTACCTGCTGCTGGTGCTCCCCCTCATGGCCTTGCTGCTGGGCTGGCTTGGGGCCTGGGTGACCCGCTACAGCCGGCGAACCCAGGCCGCTATGGAGCGCCTGGCGGCTCGCATGGCCGAGGGGTTCGGGCGGCTGGAACTGATCCGGGCCCTGGACTTGCAGGCCTTTGCGCGGGCGCGCTTCCGGCACAGCAACCAGCAGCAGTACCGGCTGGGTCGCACCCGCGCCCTGATCGCGGCCCTCAACCTGCCCCTGGGCCAGCTCGCCACCACGCTGCTGCTGGGCCTGCTGCTGGCCCTGGGGGTGGGGGCGGTGCAGCGCGGGCAGATGACCCCCGGTGACCTGACTGCCTTCCTCACCCTGCTGGGGCTGGCGGTGACCCCCCTGCAGCTTCTGAGCCGGATCGGCGCCGGGTTTGCCCAGGCCGAGGGGGCCTCGGCCCGCCTGGTGGAGCTGCTCGAGCTGCCCCCGGCCCCAGCCATGGGGCAGCTCCGACCCCAGACCCTGGCGGGGGGCCTCGAGCTGCGAAACCTGAGCTTTGCCTACCCCGGCAGCCCAGCCACCCTGCAAAACCTCAACCTGCGCATTGCCCCGGGCTCCTTCACAGCCATTGTGGGCCCTTCGGGGGCGGGCAAGAGCACCCTGCTGCGCTTGCTGCTGGGCCTGTACCGTCCCAGTGCGGGCCAGGTCTTGCTGGATGGCCTCGAGCTACACAGCTACGAGGCGGGGTGGTTGCGGGCCCGCATGGCCTGGGTTCCGCAGGAGCCCCTGCTGTTCGCCGGAACTGTACAGGAGAACCTGGCCGCGCTGGCCCCCGGCGCCCGTCCGGAAGCCATGCAGCAAGCCCTGGATACCGTGGGCCTGGGCCGGGAAATTGGTCTGCAAACCCCGCTCGAGGACGACGGGGGCGGGCTTTCGGTGGGGCAGCGGCAGCGCCTGGCCATTGCGGCGGCCCTGCTGCGAGAGGCCAAAATTCTGTTGCTCGACGAGATTACCAGCGCCCTCGACCGCACCAGCGAGGGGCAGGTGATGGCCGCCCTCGAGGCCGCCCGCCTGGGCCGCACGGTGATCGTGGTGGCGCACCGCCTCTCCACCGTGCAGCACGCCGATCAGATCGTGGTGATGGAAAAGGGCCGGATCGTGCAGGTGGGCAGCCACGCCGAGCTGATGGGTTCGCCCGGCCTCTACGCGGATTTCTGGAGAAGTTAATGACCGAAAGGATGGACGCCATGCAGGAATACCTGAAAAAAGCTCGAGGGGGCCGGGTGGTGCAGACCCCCTTTCTGGAGGCCCTTGCGCTGGAGGAACTCCGCCGGCAGGCCCAGCAGGAGGGGCTGCGCCTCGAGACCTTTGGGGGGTTGCCCATGGCCTCGAGGCAGGTGGCGGTGCTTTTCCCGGAACACATCCCTGCGGTATCCGACCCCACCACGGTGGTCTTTCTGGCCTTTGAGGGTGACCTCGAGGCCCTGGAAGACAGGCTGCGCGCGCTGCTGGAACCGGGGCTGCTGGGGGATCTCGAGGAGACCCCGGAAGGCTTCCTGCTGGCCACCCTTCCCAAGGGCCTCAAAACCCTGCAAGAAGCCGGTTTTCAGGCCAAAGAAGCCGCGCCCGAGCAGTTGCCCAGAACGCGCGAACGCACCCGCAGCGTGGTGGTGCCCAGCCTGCGGGTGGACGTGGTGGGGGCCAAGGGCTTTGGGGTCTCGCGCACCTACTTTGCCCAGGGGGTCAAGGCCGGTAAGGTCAAACTCCGGGGCAAGACCGCCTCGGCCAAGGACGAGGTAACCGAGGGCGACCACCTGCTGGCCGAAGGGCTGGGCAGCCTGGTGGTCAAAAAGGTGCTGGGCCAGACCAAGCGGGGCAATGTGAAGCTGGAGCTCGAGGTGCACCGATAAGTTTTACACCAGCTTTTCTTTCAGCCAGGCCGCGATATCGTCGGAGATCTGCTGGGCCAGCGGATCCAGGAGCATATCGTGCTGGCTCTGGTAGACCCGGTACCCCTTGTGGGGGCCCCCTATCAGGGCAAAATAGCGCCGCACCGCGGCTTCCGGCACGGTGTCGTCGTGGGCGGCCTCGAGCACCAGCGCCGGGGCCCGCACCCTGGGCAAAAGCTCGGGCACCCGTCGCTGGAGCGCAATTAACTGCACCAGGGCCACGGTAGGAAAGTTGGGGTAGTTGGGGCTCCGCGCCCGCCGCCGGGCCTCTTCGGCGGGGTCGGTGCTGTGGGCCCAGGGTTTGACGTGGTGCAGCAGCGGGGCCAGGTAGGCCAGGCGGTTCTTGAAGCCCAGCGCCGGGGCCAGGGCCACCAGGGCGGCGGTCTTGTGCTCGGCGGCCAGCCAGCCGGCCAGCAGCCCCCCCATCGAGAGGCCCACCACCGCCCTGGGCTCGGGGAGCGCCTGATAGGCCTCGCGGGCGGTCTGGAGCCAGTCCAGCCAGCGCACACCGCGCAGATCCTCGGGCCGGGTGCCGTGGCCGGGCAGGGTGGGCTGGGCCACGGTAAACCCAGCCTTGCGCAGGGTTTCGGGGAGCGGCCCCATGGTCAGGGTGGGGTGGGAGGTAAAGCCGTGCAAAACCAGAACGTTCGACATGGGCCGGCCCTAGCTTACCGCAGTGCGGCTTACTCCACCACCAGCACCCGAAAATCGTTGAGGTTGTGGGCGGTCTCGCCGGTGATGAGCAACCCCCCCAGGGCCTGGAAGAACCCGTGCGCGTTGTTGTCGTGCAGCAGGGCCTTGAGGTCGAGGCCCAGCCGCTGGGCCTGGCTCCAGGTATCGGGCTCCAGGATGGCGCCCGCCGCGGAGGTGTTGCCGTCGATGCCGTCGGAGTCGGCGGCCAGGGCCCAGACCCCATCCTGGCCCAGGTAAAAGCCCAGCCAGCCCAGAAACTCCTGGTTGCGCCCCCCCTGGCCCGACCCGCGCACCGTGACGCTAGCCTCGCCGCCGGAGAGCAGCACCACCGGGGGGCGGAAGGGTTGCCCGTGGGCGCGGATGCTCTGCACCAGGTTGGCGTGAAAGCGGGCCAGCTCGCGGGCCTCGCCCTGGAAGCGGTCGGAGAGGATGACCGCCGGGTAGCCCTGGGCCTGCCAGAAGCGCTGGGCGGCCTCGAGCAGAATCTGGTTGCTGCCAATCAGCCGGTTTTCCACCCGCTGGAAGAGGGCCTCGCCCGGCTTGGGCGACTCGGGCAGGGCACCCTTTGCGCCTTGCTCCAGGTGGGAGCGCACCTCGAGGAAGTCCAGGCCGTACTTGTCGAGCACCGCCAGGGCCTGGGCGAAGGTGGTCTCGTCGGGTACGGTGGGGCCCGAGGCAATCACCGAGAGGTCGTCGCCCGGAACATCCGATAGATACAGGGCCTGGATGCGGGCGGGGGTGGCCGCGGCCAGCCGCCCCCCCTTGATGGCGGAGAGGTGCTTTCGCACCGCATTAATCTCCTGAATATCGGCCCCCGAGCGCAAAAGGGCCTGGGTCAGGGCTTGTTTGGTGGGGAGGTCAATACCCCAGGGTGCACACAACAGCGCGCTGCCGCCCCCGGAGACCAGAACCAGCAGAATACCAAATCTCCCTCGAGGTGACACCTATAGTAGGATTGGGGAATGGGTCGTAGGATTGCCCCAATCGATTGGACTGAAAGCGCAGAGGAGCTGGAGGCACAGTATAGACGGGAGAAGCACCTGGAACGACGTAAACGGCTGCAGGCGATGTGGCTGGTACGTCGAGGCAAAGCTGCACAGGATGCGGCCAAAGAAGTGGGGATTGGACGTAAAACCCTCAACCGGTGGCTGGCTTGGTATCGGGCCGGGGGATTGCAGGAGGTGTTGAAGCGCGTACCGGGCTGGGGGGTCAAGGTCAGTCGAGCCTGGTTGGATCAAGACCAACAACTGGAACTGCGAGCCGAGAGTGCCCAAGGAAGCTTTCGCACCTACGAAGAAGCGCGGCAGTGGGTGCAACAACGCTTTGGGGTGCAGTACAGCTATAAAGGCCTCTATGGGCTGATGGCTCGATGGAAGATTCACCCCAAAGTACCGCGACCGAGTGCTGCCAAGGCCGATGCGGCAGCGCAAGCGCGCTGGAAAAAGGGGGGCTCAAAGCCCTGATAGCCGAGCAGCTCCACCGAGGGGGTCAGACCCTGGGGGAGGCTCTGGGCCGGATTGGGTTTAGCGATGAGCTGCGGTTGGGACTGCTGGGTCAAGTTCGACGGGTGCTGGCGCCTCGGGGGGTGAAGGTCGTTCAAACGGTACAGCGGGCATACCAGTATGCCTACCTGCTGCTGGCGGTGATACCGGCCATCGGTCAGTTGAGGTGGGGTTGGATTCCCCGCCTGAAGCAAGAACACCTCAAACCGGTGCTGGAGCAATGGGGGTTAGCCATCAACGTTTGGGATGGGGCGGGGGTTCATCGGGGTCGTAGCCTATCCGAGCTAGCGGGGAGTCGTATCCTTCAACCGGCCTATTCGCCCGAGCTCAATCCTGCCGAGCGGGTGTTTGAGGAGGTCAGGCGGGCCATTGAAGGCAAAGTGTACCCTTCGCTGGAACACAAACGCCTGGCTGCCGAGGAGTTCCTCACCCAGCTTGCGGCTGATCCAACTAGGGTCAAGCGGCTTTGCTTTTGGCCTTGGATTCAAGAGGCTTTATGTGTCACCTCGTCGTAGAGTTGGTAGAAGATCGCTGGCTTGCAAACGCGAGACGGCCTGGAGAATGATTTGCGCGGCCCGCACGCTCTGCTCGTCGGGCACGGGGTGGCGGGCCGGTATGATCTGACCGCGTTCCGCTTGCGGCCAGGCCCGGCCCGCCTCGGCCTTGGGCACGGCTATAAAGGGCGCCTCTGGAAACCGCTCCCGGGCCGCGGCCAGCATGCTCATGGCCGCTTTCCCCACCGAAACGATCAGCGCCGGGGCTTCCTGGGGGAGGTGCTGGGCGGTGAGATGGGCCGGGTGGGTTTGTTCTAAAGCCTGCCGAAAACTGGCGGTGAGCAGCGCGCGCATAGGCCTCTATCCGGGCTGGGCTTTAGCGACCTGGAAGGATGGGGCTTTGGGTATAGGCCCGGTCCAGCAGCTCGAGGGTGTGCAGCACCGGAATCTCCCGGCCCAGCTTGCGCAGGTGGGTTTGGATCTGGGTAAAGCAGCCGATGTTGCCGGTGACCACCAGCTCGGCCCCGGTGGCCAGGATGTGGCGGGCTTTGCGCTCGCCCAGGGCGGCGGCGATCTCGGGCTGCTCGAGGTTGTAGGTACCCGCCGATCCGCAGCACAGCTCGCCTTCGGGAATTTCCACAAGCTCGAGGCCCGGAATGCTTTTGAGCAGTTGGCGCGGTTCGGCCCGCACCTGCTGGGCGTGGGCCAGGTGGCAGGCGTCGTGGTAGGCCACCTTGAGGGGCCGCTCCAGCGGGGGTACGGCTTTCAGCCCCAGCTCGACCAGGAAAACCGAGACATCCTTGACCTTGGCGGCCAGTTGGTGGGCCTGGGCCTGCTCGGGCTCCCCGTGGAAGAGCAGGGGGTACTCTTTGAGGCCCGAGCCACAGCCAGCGGCGTTGGTGAGGATGGCGTCGTACTCACCGGCAAAGGCGCTGAGGTTGGTGCGGGCGAAGTGCAGGGCCCGCGCACGCTCGCCGGTGTGCATGGCCAGTGCACCGCAGCAGCCCTGGCCTTTGGGGATCACCACCTCCACCCCGTTGCGGGCCAGCACCCGCAGGGTGGCGTGGTTGAAGTTGGGCTGCAACACCTGCTGGGCGCAGCCGGCCAGAAAGGCCACTCGAGCCCGCCGTTCCCCCTCGGCGGGAACCAGCTCGGGCAGGGGCTCGAGCCTGGGCAGCGCCGCGGGCAGCAGCTCGAGCGGGGCTTGCAGCAGGGGGGGCAGCAACGGCTTGACCGGCTTGCCCAGCTGGCCCAGCGCGGCGGCAGCGCGGAAGCGCGTGGGGTAGGGGAGGGTCTCCTGAATACCCATGCGGAAGAGCTTCTGGAAAGGGGAGCGGTGGCGCTGGGGCTCGCTCCAGCCCCGGTAGGTGGTGATGAGCTCGCCGTAGGGCACCCCGCTGGGGCAGGCCGTCACGCAGCCCTGGCAGCCCAGGCACTTATCCAGGTAGGGCTGGGCTTCCTCCATGCTCAGGTTGCCCTCCAGCACCTCTTTCATCAGAAAAATCCGCCCCCTGGGCGAGTCCATCTCCTCGCCCAGCACCTGGTAGGTGGGGCAGGCCGGCAGACAGAAGCCGCAGTGCACACAGGCCTCGATGGCGTGGGCCATGATTTCACCCTGGGGGCCGAGCTTTTCAAGGTCAATTTTGTGCTGCATAGGGTTTCCTGGGGTTACTGGGGTGGAGCAGGGCTGAACCGGCCTTGAGGATCGAGGGCGGCGGCCACCCGCTGACCAAAGACCTGTTCCAAGTCTATTCCAATCTGGGGGCGAGCGGTGTGGCCCCTCAGAACCAGACCAGATAAGTTCTGAGACCGTAGCAGGGTATCCAACTGGGCCAGCTCGTGGTTCCAGGCCAGGTACAGCAGATGCCCCGCGCTCATGTACCGGCGGGGGGCGCTGCCCAGGGCCTGTTCCAGGGTGGGGATGCGCCGGGCGGTGAGGGCTACCTTAACCAGGTAACCCGCGCCCAGCTCGAGCCGGTTCAGGTCGCGCCAGTATTGGGTCTCGGCCTCGCCTTGCAGGAGGTCGCCAGCCCTGCCCACAAAGGCTATGAGCCGCTCCAGCCGGGCCGGGAGGGCTTCGGGCAGGCCCCCCAGGCGCAGGGTCAGGGTGGCGGGGGGCTCGAGGTCGAGGGCATAAAGTTCGATGGGCGAGCCCGCCAGCCGGTAGAGGATCTCGAGCGCCTCTTCCAGCTTGGGGAAGGCCAGCCGCAGGGTGGCGGTGGCTTTGGGGTAGGGGAACACCTTGAAGGCCAGCTCGGTGAGGAGGCCCAGCCGCCCCAGGCTGCCCACCATCAGCTTGGGCAGGTCGAAGCCGGCAGCGTTCTTGACCACCTTGCCACCTGCCCGCACCAGTTGGCCCGTGCCGTCCACGAACTGCACCCCCAGGATGAAGTCGCGCACCCCCCCATAGCGCTGCCGCATGGGGCCGGAAAGCCCCGCCGCCACCGTGCCCCCCAGGGTGGCCCCCTGTTCCACCAGGGGCGGGTCGAAGGGCAGGTACTGCCCGTGCTGGGCTAAAAGCCGCTCCACCTCGGCCAGGGGGGTTCCGGCCTGGGCTACCAGCACGTACTCGCCGGGGTCGTACTCGAGCACCCCCGAGAGGCCGCGCATCTCCAGAACGATCTGGTCTTCGGTTGGCGTGGAAAGCGCCGGTTTGCTGCCGCCGCCCCTGGCCCGCACCCGGCTGTGGGCCCGGACGGCTTCCTGCACCTCGGCGGGGCTGGTGGGGTGGAGCACGGTCATGGCGGCCTACTCCCTGGAAATAACCCCGGCCCGCTCCAGGGGATGGGGCCCGGCCTGGTGCAGCGCAGGGGCTTCGCCGCCGGGGAACATCTTGCCACGGTTGGAAAGCTCGAGGGGATCCAGGGCCAGGCGGATGCGCCGCATGGCGGCCAGGTCGGCCTCGGAGAACATCTCGGGCATGTAGGCTTTTTTCTCCATACCCACCCCGTGCTCGCCGGTGATGGAGCCGCCCAGGGCCACGCACAGGCGCAGGATCTCCCCCGCCAGCGCCTCGGCCCGCTCGAGCTCCCCGGCCTCCCGCCCGTTGTAGAGAATCAGGGGGTGCAGGTTGCCATCGCCTGCATGGAAAACATTGGCCACCCGCAGGCCATAGCGTGCGGAGAGCCGCTCGATCTCGGCTAAGGCCTGGCCCAGCTTAGAGCGGGGCACCACCCCGTCTTGCACAAGGTAGTCGGGCGAGAGCCGCCCCACTGCCGAGAAGGCGGCCTTGCGCCCTTTCCAGATTTTCAGGCGCTCCTCGGCGCTCTGGGCCACCTGCACCTCGTAGGCCCCCGATTGCCGGATGACCTCGTCCAGATAGCGGGCCTCGGCCTCCACCTGGGGGGGTTCGCCCTCGAGCTCCACAATCAACAGGGCCCGGGCCTCCCTTGGATAACCAGCCTTGACCGCGGCCTCGGCGGCTTCAATCGCCAGCGAGTCCATGATCTCCATCGCGCCGGGCAAAAGGCCAGAAGCCACCACCGCGGCCACCGCGTCACCGGCTTTCTCCAGCGTGTCGTAGGCGGCCAGCACGGTGTGATAGGCCTCGGGTTTGGGCAAAAGGCGCAGGGTGATCTCGGTGGCGATGCCCAGCAGCCCCTCGCTGCCCACGAACAGGCCCAGCCAGTCGGGGCCGGCATTCTCTAGGCTCTCGCTGCCCAGCACCACGCTCTCGCCGTCGGGCAGTACCACCCTGGCCGCCAGCACGTGGTTGGAGGTCATGCCGTACTTGAGGCAGTGGGCCCCGCCCGAGTTAAAGGCCAGGTTCCCCCCAATGGTCGAGACCGGCTGGGAAGAGGGGTCAGGGGCGTAGTAGAGGCCATAGGGGGCGGCGGCATTCGAGACCTGTAAGTTGATAAAGCCGGGCTGCACCACGGCAATGCGCTCCTGGGGCTCGAGCCGCAGGAGTTTGTTCATGCGGTTGAGCCCAATGACCAGGCCCCCCTCAATGGGCAGCGAGCCCCCCGAAAGGCTGGTGCCGGAGCCGCGGGCCACATAGGGCACCTGATGCTTGGCACACCAGCGCACCGCGGCCACCACCTCTTCATGGGTTTCGGGTAGCACTACCGCCAGCGGTCGGGCCCGGAAGGCCGTGAGCGCATCGGATTCGTATGGCGCCAACTCGCCGGGTTTGTGCAGCAGGCGCGTAGGGGGAAAGAGTCTGGCCAACTCGTCTAGAGGAATCATGGTTTCAATCCTCACTCGAGCTATTGCCGAGTGCAACCCCCAGGGAGAGGCCTGGTTTAAGACCAAGCCAGGTCGTTTCAGTCCTCACTCGAGCTTTTGCCCGAGTGCAACGGGATTTTCGACATTGCTGTAGTGAGCGCCTCTGTGTTTCAATCCTCACTCGAGCTTTTGCCCGAGTGCAACGGATGCTGATGCGGTCGATAAATTTCTGAAGTCCAGGTTTCAATCCTCACTCGAGCTTTTGCCCGAGTGCAACCGGTGGTGGCCGGGGTGCGCAGCGCAAAAGACCATGTTTCAATCCTCACTCGAGCTTTTGCCCGAGTGCAACGACTTTTCCCACGTGCACAACACAGGCCTCATTGAGTTTCAATCCTCACTCGAGCTTTTGCCCGAGTGCAACGGCACTACCACGGCCATTAGCCGTGTAGAAGGCAGGTTTCAATCCTCACTCGAGCTTTTGCCCGAGTGCAACGAAATGATTCGCAAAGAGGCTCTCTTGATTCTTTGGTTTCAATCCTCACTCGAGCTTTTGCCCGAGTGCAACCTCATCTGCCGCAATCTCCTGCGGCGTGCGGAAATCGTTTCAATCCTCACTCGAGCTTTTGCCCGAGTGCAACGGCCCTGGGGGTGGGGCTTTCTTCCCGGGGGGAAGGTTTCAATCCTCACTCGAGCTTTTGCCCGAGTGCAACCTCGTACTTTTTAGCCAGGCCATTGCCTGCGGAAAGTTTCAATCCTCACTCGAGCTTTTGCCCGAGTGCAACCGAGGGCCGTCAATTTGTAGACCTTCCATGCCGGGTTTCAATCCTCACTCGAGCTTTTGCCCGAGTGCAACGATGAGGGCCCCGTGTGGGAGAACATCCGCACAAAGGTTTCAATCCTCACTCGAGCTTTTGCCCGAGTGCAACGCGGGTACGGGATGCCGAGCAGCTCGTGCTCCGGGTTTCAATCCTCACTCGAGCTTTTGCCCGAGTGCAACGCCGCCAGCCGCAGCGCCGCCTCGAAGTCGGGTTGCGTTTCAATCCTCACTCGAGCTTTTGCCCGAGTGCAACGCTATGAGGTTCCTCCAACCGCTACGCTAACTCGTGTTTCAATCCTCACTCGAGCTTTTGCCCGAGTGCAACCGGGGCCTTTTGGGCCCAGCGCTGGTGTCAGAGTAGGTTTCAATCCTCACTCGAGCTTTTGCCCGAGTGCAACGCACCTCAGCGGGAAGCTGAACTCCCTCGATGCCGTTTCAATCCTCACTCGAGCTTTTGCCCGAGTGCAACGATGGCGGCGTAATAGTGAGTTACGCTGTCGTGTAGTTTCAATCCTCACTCGAGCTTTTGCCCGAGTGCAACGCCTGCAAGCCCAGCCGCCCTAGGCAGCCCAGCCTGCGTTTCAATCCTCACTCGAGCTTTTGCCCGAGTGCAACAATCTGAGGGTTGGGGCGACGGCAGTGATGTGGCCGTTTCAATCCTCACTCGAGCTTTTGCCCGAGTGCAACCAGCGACCCGGGTCGCCGGCTCTCTTGAGCTTCACGTTTCAATCCTCACTCGAGCTTTTGCCCGAGTGCAACACCCGAGTGCGCCTGGCAATCGCCAAGCGCGCCCGGGTTTCAATCCTCACTCGAGCTTTTGCCCGAGTGCAACCCGGGGTCACAATCGGGCGAGCGCGTCCGGCTGCGCGTTTCAATCCTCACTCGAGCTTTTGCCCGAGTGCAACGTGCAGGCCCGCTACCTGCACCTTAGCGGGGCTCTCGTTTCAATCCTCACTCGAGCTTTTGCCCGAGTGCAACCTTCCAGGTGGTACAGGCCCGGGACGGGCGGACAAAGTTTCAATCCTCACTCGAGCTTTTGCCCGAGTGCAACATTCCTGTTATTAGTTCTCCAATGTCTTTCTATACGTTTCAATCCTCACTCGAGCTTTTGCCCGAGTGCAACGTGCTTGCGGCGGTGCGCAAGGGTCACCAGTTCATCGTTTCAATCCTCACTCGAGCTTTTGCCCGAGTGCAACGCTCGCTGCCAGCCCGCCGCGTGTGTGTGCATGCAGTTTCAATCCTCACTCGAGCTTTTGCCCGAGTGCAACGATTGACGAAACCTGGGCGATTGTCAATATTGACGTTTCAATCCTCACTCGAGCTTTTGCCCGAGTGCAACAGTGGATAGCATTCACTATCCCCTCCCGGATTTGGGTTTCAATCCTCACTCGAGCTTTTGCCCGAGTGCAACACGCTGTACAACTCGGGAGCTAATCGAGCACAAATAGTTTCAATCCTCACTCGAGCTTTTGCCCGAGTGCAACACCGGGGCCAAGAAAGGAGATGCCATGAGTATAGGTTTCAATCCTCACTCGAGCTTTTGCCCGAGTGCAACTGCCGACGTATCTGTGCAGCTTTAGCCCTCCTCAGTTTCAATCCTCACTCGAGCTTTTGCCCGAGTGCAACCCCCGCGAGACTGGAACTCCAGCACCCAGAAGTATTTGTTTCAATCCTCACTCGAGCTTTTGCCCGAGTGCAACGCCCTCATTCTAGCGTGCGTGCAGGACGGGGCTCAAGAGGCCGTTTGCGCGAACCCCCCAAAAAAAGCTTCCGACGCAGGGTGGGGGAAGGTGGAGGGAAAGCGGGTTTTCAATGTCCCCTAGCCAGTTTCTCGGCTTGCGCGAACCCCCCTGGGTTTTGGCACCTGCTTGGGGTTCGCGCATTTTACCAGATATGCGAGACTAATTTGTTAGCGCAGCGCAAACGGATTGAAGCGGGTATTGCGGTCGTAATAATCCTCGTTTTCAGCGCGCTTCAAGAAGCCCACCACGGCATAGGTAATGGGCGTGAACAGTACCTCTATACCAACTTTAAAGATGTAGTTCGAAACGAACACTGTCCAAAGCAGGTTGTTGTCCCAGATGCCATAGAAGGCTATCAGCAGGAAAATAGCGGTATCCAGGCCCTGCCCTACCAGGGTAGACCCGATGGTGCGCAGGGCTAAAAAGCGTCCCTGGGTAGCCACCTTGAGCCGGGCCAGAATGTAGCTGTTGGCAAACTCACCCACCCAGTAGGCCACCAGACTAGCCAGCACGATGCGGGGTACCAGGCCCAGGATGGTAGAGAAGGCTTCCGCCGATTTTTGACTGAACTCGTCGGTGGGTGCGGGTAATGCGCTAACCAGGCCAAAGGTGAGGGCGGAGAGTAGTAATAGGAAGAAACCAGTCCAGATCACCCGGCGGCTTCTTTTGTAGCCGTAAACTTCGGTGAGCACATCGCCAAAGATGTAGGCCAGGGGGAACAACAGGGTACCGCCGTCAAAGGTAAAAGGGCCAAAAAGCACCACTTTGGTCGAGGCGATGTTGGAGACCACCAACACCACCACAAACAGCGCGGTAATTAAGTCGAGGTAGCGGTAAGTTTTCATAGCAGGATGGTGTGCGCTACAGCAGCGCGTCAGATTGGGCCAATGCAGAGCTGGCCCCGCAACGACCTATTTTAGGCCTGAGAGGTGATGAAGGGTAGGTTGCGGTCGAACTGGCTTCGGTCGAGGCCGTAGCCGTATACGAAAGCATCTTCGATCTCAAAGCCCAGGTAGTGGATGGGTACCTCAATCTGGCGTCGGGAGGGTTTGGAGAGCAGGGCGGCAATTTTGAGCGAGGCGGGCTGGCGGGCTTCCAGCATCCGCAGCAGGTAGTTAATGGTGATGCCGGTATCCACAATGTCCTCAACCACAATTACGTGCCGCCCCGCAATCGGAAGGCGCAGGTCTTTTATGAGCTCCACCTCGCCGCTGGTTTTCTGGCTGTTGCCATACGAAGAAACCGCCAGGAAGTCCATGGTTAGGGGCATATCAATAGCCCGCACCAGATCGGCCATAAAGATAAAAGCGCCGTTTAGAACGCAAATTAGGTGGGGTTCTTGGCCCTGGTAGTCAAGTCTTATTTGTTCGCCCAGCTCGCGTATGCGCTTGGCGATCTGTGCTTCCCCGATTTGTACCTTGCCGTTGCCGGGTCGAAAGACGTTCACTGCTAGATTCTACGGTACTCTTTTGAGGCCGTGTACCGGTTTTGGCCTTGGGTGTGGGGGTGGGCTTCTGGGCCTGGGTTTTGGGCCTGGGTAGCTGGGCGCTGGTGTACAGCAGCTTGATTTCATCTGGGGTGAGGTAGCGCCACTCGCCCGCCTCGAGCTCACCCAGCTCTATGGGGCCCACGGCCAGCCGCACCAACCTTTCCACTGGATACCCCACCTTGTTCAGCATCCGGCGCACCTCGCGCTTGCGCCCTTCAGTTAGTACCAGCTTGACCCCATTCCTGGTCGGATGAGCCTCGAGGGCCTGGGCCAGCCCATCCCCCAGCACGACCCCCTGCACCAATTGCTGACAGGCTTTCTCACTGACCCGGCCGTTTTTGCACCAGGCCCGGTAGAGCTTGGGCACCTGGTTGCGGGGATGGGTAAGATGCTGGGTCAGATGGCCGTCGTTGGTTAGCAGCAACAGGCCCTCGGTGTCCTTGTCCAGCCGTCCCACCGCATGCAGGCCAGGGTGCTTGGGAACCAGCTCGTAGACGATTTTTTCGGCGTGTTCGTCCTCGTGGGTGGTGGTGTAGCCCTTGGGTTTGTGCAGGGCAATCACCACCTTTTTTTGCGGCATTCGCACCCGCTCACCATCCAGCCGTACGATGTCGCCGGGTTGAACGACCGCTCCAATGCTGGCGACCTGCTCGTTGATGGTGACCCTTCCTGCACGGATCAGGTCTTCGGCTTTGCGGCGGCTGGCAATGCCGGCGCGGGCTAAAAATTGCTGTAGGCGCATACCCACCATAGTATTACTGGCCGGGCTAGAGTGTGCTGGTTTTTATATGGGAGACTTCTTCTGGAAGCGTGGAGGGCGTTTTTCGCGCAGCGAGCGCAGCCCTTCCTGGGCATCGGGGCCCAGAAAACCCATAAACTCGAGGGCCAGCGAGGTGTCGAAGTTGGGGCCCATCATGCGTAGCCAGTTGTTGAGGGCGTACTTGGTGAAGCGGATGGCTGAAGGGGCCCCCTGGGTAAGCCGGGTTGCAATTCTGAGCGCCTCGCTATAGACCTGGCTATCCTCCACGCAGCGCGAGACCAGCCCAATGCGCTCGGCCTCCTCCCCGGTGAGCGGTTCGTTCAACAGCAGGTGGTACTTGGCCTTGCTCATACCGCACAGCAAAGGCCAGACCATCACCGAGTGATCGCCGGCTGCCACCCCCAGCCGCACATGCCCGTCCACGATGCGGGCGGTTTTCCCGGCCACGCTGATATCGGCCAGCAGCGCCACGGCCAGCCCGGCCCCCACCGCCGGCCCCTCGATGGCCGACACGATGGGCTTGGCGCAGTTCACCACCCCGTACACCAGATCGCGGGCTTCCTTCCAGACCCGCAGCAAGGTTTCGTAATCCCGGATCATCTCTTCGATCATCTCGAAGTCGCCGCCGCTGCTGAAGGCCCCGCCCTCGCCGCGCACCAGCACCGCTGCAATTTCGGGGTCGGCGTCGATATCCCGCCAGACATAGGCCAGCTCACGGTGCATCTGACTATCGGCCGCGTTGAGGCGGCCTGGGTTTGAAAGAACGACCTCGAGCACGCCTTCGCTGGGCTCAGCAAACTTCAGACGCTGGTAGCGGGCTTGCCAGTTCATGCTAAAAGTTTACGCAAAGCCCCGACTAGCCGCACCGGCTTATTTATGGGTACAATCCGCTGGCATGGCCCTATTTGCCGTGAACAAACCGCTGGGGCGCACCTCGCACGACGTGGTGGATATGGCCCGTAAGCTGCTTGGCACGCGCCGGGTGGGTCACACCGGAACCCTCGACCCCCTGGCTACGGGCGTCCTGATCCTCGCCACGGAGGCCTCCACCAAGCTGGTGCCTTTTTTGTCCGCAGAAGAAAAAGAGTACATCGCCTGGGTTTCTTTTGGCGTCACCACCGCAACCCTCGATGCCGAAGGGCCGGTGATGGGCCCCAATACGGGCTATCCAAGCCAGCGCGAGATTGAAGCGGCCCTGCCCTGGTTTTTGCAGTTGACCGAGCAGACCCCACCGGCCTACTCGGCGGTGAAGGTGGGGGGGGTCAAGGCCTATGAGGCCGCCCGCAGGGGGCAGGCCCTCGAGCTGGCCCCCCGCCCGGTGGCCTACCACGAGGTGAGCCTGCTGGCCTACGAGCCCGCGCCCATACCCCATCGCATTGCCCCCTCGGCCACCGGCTGGCAACTGGCCCCACGGGGTCGCCCGGTCGAGCTGCCCAGGCCGCTGGGCGACTACCCCACCGCGGTGATTCGCCTGGTGGTGGGGCCGGGTACTTATGTGCGCTCCTTCGCTCGCGACCTGGGACAGCGTCTCGGCACCCAGGCTTTTCTATCGGGGCTGGTGCGCACCCGGGTGGGGAGGATTGGCCTCGAGCAGGCCCAGGAGATCGAACGCCTGGATGTGCACAGAACCCTGGACGAGCTCGAGGCCCTTTCCTGCCCCAGCGTTGAGCTTACGCACGCCGAGGCCAAGCGGGTAATGGAGGGCGTTCCGCTGGCCATTCCGGCCAAAGGCCTGGTGGCCCTGGTGGGCCCCAAGCGCCGCCTGGTGGCCATCGCCGAAGGCGACGGCTTCAAGCTACGCATCAAGCGGGTTTTCAAGGTCTAGCGGTCAGCCCATCTCAAAGATTTCCTTGATGATGGGCTGTGAAAGCACCACCGAGGTGCGGGTGCTGCCATAAAAACCGAGCTGCTGGATGAGCTCCTGTAGCTGCTCCACCGAGGCGGTCATCACCTTGGCTACAAACGACGACTCG